>DASRHG010000190.1:0-58194 GCA_035650655.1 Binatia bacterium
TGGGCTTCGCCTTCCACAACGTGGTCGCGAGCGCCGCGTGGGGCGGACTCGTTACGAGCGGGGGCTTGGCGCAGGCCGCAGTCGGCGACCCGGCCGGTGACTGCTCGACGGCGGCACAGGCGGTCGTGGTGACACAGAACGGTTCGGGCTTCACGCCGCTCGGCTTCTACGTCGTCTTCAACTGAGCCGACCGTCGCCGAGGGGAGGTAGCCTCGACGGCAGGCGGGCAAGGCGCCAGCGCGCCCTGCCGCGGCGCGCGGCGAGCTTGACGCTCCCCCGCGCGTAGAAGTTTACATAACGTCTCTTATCGGACGTTACGGCGGGCTCATGCGCGCCGGGCTCGGCCGTCACCCTGGACGGCGGGCCTCGCGGCCGGCACGACGACCTGCGAGAACGACAACCGCGCGAGCGAGCTCCTCTCCGCGACGTTCACGACGCCGCCCTTCACGGCACCTCGCTGCGCGCCGTCACGCCGGCGGCGTGCGGCGCGACGGTCGCGGACTGCTCGATCTACGCTCGGAAGCGTCTCATCGAGCCGTGGCATCCCTACACCCGCGCGTCGCAGCGCCCGCTCACGCCGGGAGCGCCGGTCGCGCTCGACGTCGAGATCTTCCCGACGGCGGCGGTGATCGCCACCGGCCATGCGCTCCGGCTGACGATCGCCACCGGCGACTTCCCGCACGAGACGCCGACGCTCTCGACGACGGTCTGGTCGGCCGGGATCGACACGCTCTACCTCGGCGCCGATCACCCGTCCTCGATCTACCTCGGCACGGTGTCCCCGGCGCCCACGAGCTGAGGGCGCGCGCCCCCCGCGGAGCTCAGTTCGCGGCGGGCGATTCGGGCGGCGCCGCGGCGGGCGCCGACGGGGGAGCAGCACTCGCCTGCTGCCCGAGCTTCGCGCGCGCGACCTCGAGCGCCGCGGGGTCCGGGGCTTCCTTCTCGAGCCGCGCCCAGAGCGCGCGCGCCGTGTCGGCGTGACCGGCGGCGTCCTCGAGGCGAGCGGCGTTCATGAGCGCGTCCGCCTTGTACGGGCCGTCGAGGTCGGCCGCCTGGGTGTACGACGCGACGGCTGCCGCGTTCCCCGACGCCTCCTGGACGTGGCCGAGCCCGTCGAGCGCCTCCTGCCGGAGGTACGGCGCGGCGCGGCCGCCGGCGAGGAAGGCCTCGTACGCCGCCGCGGCGCCGGCGGCGTCGCCCTGCCGGGCGAGCGCGTGGCCGCGATAGAGGGCCGCCAGGCGGCCGAACGACGTCGAGCCGTACTCGTCGGCGAGCGCCCCGAAGCTCGCCGCCGCCTCGGCGTACTTCCCGGCCTGGAACGTCTCGTGCGCGCTCCGGAAGGCCACCCCGGCCGCGTGGTTGCGCGACGCGGAGTACCACCCGACGAGGAGCGCCACCAGGGTCACGACGACGAGCGCCCCGGCGACGCCGAACGCGAGCGCCCGGTGCGCGACGAGCCACTCCCCGGCCTCGGTCGCGAGCGTCTTGAACTCATCGGGGCGCCGGAGGTCCTTCCGGCGGATCTTGACGCGGTGGGATGAGGACGGCATGCGGGTGGACGCGGGTCGCCCACTCACATCTTGTACTTGAAGTCGTCCGGCGACATCTTCTCGAGAATCTCGGCCCACTTGTCGCGCGAGACGTTCGAGAGGTTCTGCTCCTGCCCCTCCTCCATCTGCTGCTGGAGGACGCTCGAAGCCTCGAGGACCTTCTTCGCAACGTAGATCGGGCTTTTCGTCCGGAGCGCCAGGCTGATCGCGTCGGATGGGCGCGCGTCGATCGTCACCTGCCGGCCGTCGATGCGCAGGTAGATGAGGGCGAAGTACGTGTTGTCCTTCAGCTCCGTCACCTCGACCCACTCGACCGCCGCGCCCACCTCGCCGATCACGCTGCGGAGGAGATCGTGCGTCATCGGCCGCGCCATCTTGATGCCCTCGAGCTCGGTTGCCATCGCGGTCGCCTCGAGGAGGCCGATCCAGATCGGCAGGTTCAGCTTGTTGTCGGGGTCGCGGAGGATGACGATCGGCGTCTTCGTGACGGGGTCGAGCGTGAGACCTCCCACCGTCATGAGGATGAAGTTCTCACGGTTCATCGCTTCCCGCTCGGGCTCGCCCATGCAGGCCATTCTGAAGAAGCCGGTCCACGCCGTCAATGGCAGAAGCGGTTCTCACACCGCCACCAGCCGGTCGATCACGCGATAGAGCTGGTTCAGGTTCCGGCACTCCTCCACCAGGGTGCAGTACGGCGCATAGCGGTCCATCTCGCTGTCGCCGAAGCCCCACGTCATCTTGTTCTCGGGGTTCAGCCAGATCACCTGCTTCGCGCGCTCGCGGACGTCGCGCAGCACCCACTCGTGCGGCAGGTTGTAGTTGTTGCGCGCGTCCCCGAGGACGATGACCGTGGTGCGCTTGTTCACGGCCCCCAGGAAGTCGCGATGGAAGGCCTTGAACGCGCGGCCGAAGTCGGAGTGCGCGTACACGTTGATCACGTCGCCGTGGAGCGCGGTCTCGATCGCCTCGTGGATGTCACGGTCCTCGAAGAGCTTCGTCACCTCGCCGAGCTCGGAGACGAAGATGAAGCTCCGCACCTTCGAGTAGAGGTCCTGGAGCGAGTAGACGAACTGGAGCATGAAGCGCGAGACGTTGCGGACCGAGTCCGAGACGTCGCAGAGGACCATGACCTGGGGGCGGTCCTTCCTCCTCCGGTCGAAGACCATCCGGAAGGGCACGCCGCCGTACTGGAGGTTGCGGCGAAGCGTCGCGCTCGAGTCGAACTTACCGCGCCTCGCGCGGCGGCGGCGTATCGAGATGACGTTCCGGAGCCGCTGCGCGAGGCGCGTCACCGCGTCCTGCATGCGGCGGATCTCGTCCTCGGAGAGATAATAGAAGCTCTTCTCGCCGAGCGACTGGAGGCGCTGGTCCTGCCGGGTCACGTCCTGGCGCGCCAGCTGCCCGCGGACCATCGCCTTCACCATGTCGTTCAGGTCCTGGAGCCGCCGATCGAGGAACTCGCCGACCCGGTCCCCTCCCCCGCCCCGCAGCTGCTCCTTCAGGAGGGCGATCTCGCGCGCGAGGTCCGCGAGGCCGAGCTCGGCGGCGATCCCGTGCGCGAACCGGCCCTCCTGGAAGCCGTGCTGGATCTCGCCGAGGCGCGCGCGCTCCGCGGCCACGCGGAGCAGCCGCTCGAGGCGCCCGGCGTCCGCGGAGAGCAGTGCCTGCGCGAGGGGCGAGAGCCGGATGCCCGCCGCCTCGAGCATCGCCTGGAGGTCCTCGAGCAGCTGCTGCAGCTCGGGATCGTCGAGGCCCATCGCGGCCGCCGTCGCCGCCGTCACCTCCTTGATGGCGTCGGCGAGACCCGAGAAGAAGAGATCGAAGAGGCGGTCGAAGGTCGGGACGTCCACGGCCCGCTTCACCATCGTCGCGCGGAGCGTCGCGCGCACGACGTCGCGCTCGGCGAGGCCGAGCACGTCGAGCGCGCGGAGGCCGTCCATGCTCTCCGCGAGCGAGACCCGGAGCCCGTTCTGGCGCAGCAACCCCGAGAACTCGACGAGCTTCGCGTCCATCGGCGACGCGTCCGGCGGCCCTAGTGCAGCACGTCCTTGTCGGACTCGACCGCGGACGCCGCGACCTTCGCGCGCTGCTTGTCGACCCACTCGCGGAGCTCCTGCTGCGCCTTGCGGATGTCGCCCTCGTACTTGAGGATCGTCGAGAGCGTGTCGCTCACGAGCTGCTCGTCGAGCGTCTTCACGTTGAGGAGCATGAGCGCCCGCGCCCAGTCGAGCGTCTCGCTGATGCTGGGCGCCTTCTTCAGGTCGAGCTTCCGGATCCGCTGCACGACGGACACGACCTCGCCCGCGAGCCGCTCCGAGATCCCCGGGACCTTGAGACGGAGGATCTCGACCTCCCGGGCGCGGTCCGGGAAGTCGATGTAGAGGTGGAGGCAGCGGCGCTTGAGGGCGTCCGACATCTCGCGCGCGTTGTTGCTGGTGAGCACGACGAGCGGCACCTGGTTCGCGCGCAGCGTACCGAGCTCCGGGACGCTCACCTGGAAGTCGGAGAGCACCTCCAGGAGGAAGGCCTCGAACTCGCTGTCCGACTTGTCGATCTCGTCGATCAGGAGCACGACGGGCCGCTCCGACGTGATCGCGCGGAGCAGCGGCCGCGGCAGGATGAAGCGGTCGCTGAAGAAGACGTCGTCCTCCTTCGCGATCCGGTCGACGGCCTCGACGAGCGAGCGCGAGCTGCCGATCACCTCGCTGATCTTGTCCTTCAGGATCTGGGTGTAGAGGAGCTGCTTCGCGTACTCCCACTCGTAGAGCGCCTTCGCCTCGTCCAGCCCCTCGTAGCACTGGAGGCGGATCAGCTCCTGCCCGAGCGCCCCGGCGAGGACCTTCGCCAGCTCGGTCTTGCCGACGCCGGCCGGCCCCTCGACGAGCATCGGCTTCTTCATCTGCTCGGCGAGGTACACGACCGTGCCGATCGTCCGGCTCGCGATGTACTGCTGCGTCGCGAAGCGCGCGATGACGTCGTCGATCGAGGTGAACACCGTGTGGGGGGCTCCTGGGCGCCGGAGGCGGGCGATTTCGACGAACGCTAACACACGGGTTTCCCAATGACAATCGAGCGGCTAGATTCGACGCGTGTGCACGCTCGCCGTCTATTTCCGTGTCTTTCCGTCGCGTCCGGTCGTGGTGGCGGCGAACCGCGACGAGCTGCTCGCGCGGCCGGCGGCGCCGCCCACCCTCCTCCGCGACGAGCCGCCCCGAGCGTTCGGGGGCCGCGACCTCGTCGCGGGCGGCACCTGGCTCGGGGTGAACGACGCCGGGCTCGTCGCGGGGCTCTTGAACCGCCGCGCGCCCGCGCCGCCGGACCCCGGGCGGCGCTCGCGCGGCCTCCTCTGCCTCGACGCGCTCGAGGCGCGGCGGGCGCGCGAGGCCGCGGCCCGCGTCTTGCGTGAGCCCGCCGGGCACCACAACCCCTTCAACCTCCTCGTCGTCGACCCCGAGGACGCCGTCGTCCTGGTCCAGGCGCGCGACGGCGCGCCCCGTGCGGCGGCGCTCGAGCCGGGCGTCCACGTGCTCACGAACCTCGACGTGAACGACCCCACCTGCCCCCGCATCGCGGCGTCCCACCGGCGGTTCGTCGCGGCCGGGGACGCGTTCCGCGCCGACGGCGACGAGGCGGCGTTCGTCCGGCGCCTGCGCGACGTGCTCGCCGACCACGCAACGCCCGCCGATCCCCGCGGCCCGGGAAGCCTCTGCGTGCACGCGGGCGCGTACGGCACCCGGTCGTCGAGCGTCATCCTCGTCGGCCGCCGCGGCACGCGCACGTTCTTCGCGGACGGTCCCCCGTGCCGGACGCCGCTCGCCGAGGTCCCGCCGCCGTTCGGCGGCGCGCCCTGACGCGCCTACCAGGCGACCCACACCCGCTCGAGCCGCGCCGGCCGGAGCGGGTGGATCCGGTAGCCGCGCACGCGCGGGTGGCGGACGACGAAGCTCTTCGGGTGGACGAGCGGCACCCACGGCGCCGCGCGCATGACCGCGACCTCGGCCTCGTGGTAGAGCGCGAGTCGGCGCGGCGAGGGCGGGAGCGCGTCCGCCTCGTCGAGGAGCGCGTCGACCCGGGGGTCGGCGAAGAAGGTGTTGTTGTTCGTCTCCCGGCTCCGCGAGTGGAGCAGCACCGTCAGGAAGTTCGACGGGTCCGGGAAGTCGGCTTCCCAGCCGAGGAGAAAGAGCGCGACCTGCCCGGGGTGCCGCACCGCCTCGATGAGCGCCGGGAAGTCGACCGGCTTGATCCGGAGGCCGACGCCGATCGCGTGGAGGTCCTGCTGGATCGACTGCGCGATGCGCATCGAGCCGTCGTCGCGCGACGCCCAGAGCACGGTGTCGAACCCCGCGCCGAGCCCCGCCTCGGCGAGCCGGGCGCGCGCCGCCTCGGGGTCGTGCGCGTAGGGGCGGAACGCCGGGTCGTACGCCGGCATGTCGGGCGGCAGGACGCCCCGTGCGGGCACGCCGCGGCCGTTCAGCAGCTCCACGATCCGCGCCTTGTCGATCGCGAGGTTCATCGCCTGGCGCACCGGGATCCGGTCGAACGGCGCCATCCCGCAGTTGAGACCGAGGTACTGCGTCGAGAGCGTCGTGCGCTGGAGGAGGAGCGGCCGGTAGCGGGGGTCGCTCGTCACGCGGGCGAACTCGGCCGCCGGGATGCCCGAGATGTCGATCTCACCGCGCGGGTACTTGAACCACGCGATCTGGTCGCTCACGCCGATCGTCACGTCGACGGCGTCGAGGTACGGGAGCCCGGGCCGGAAGTAGTGGGGGTTCCGCGCGAGCCGAAGACGCTGCCCGTACGTCCACTCGGCGAGGACGAAGGCGCCCGTGCCGATCGGCTCGCGCTCGAACCCCTCGGCGCCCGTGCGCTCGACCGTCTCGCGGTCGACGATCGACGCGAACGGCATGGTGAGCTTGTGCAGGAAGAGCGCGTCGGGCGCCGTGAGCGTGAACTCGACGACGTCGTCGGCGGGCGTCGCGATCCCGGCGACCGCGGGCGCCCGGCCGGCCATGAAGTCGGCCGCGCCGACGAGCCCCTGGAAGAACTCCGCGCCCTGCGAGTGGACGGCGCGGGAGAGGAGGCGCTCGAGCGAGTACTTGACGTCGGCCGCCGTCATCGCGCGCCCCGAGCTGAAGCGGACGTCGTGCCGGAGCCGGAACGTCGTCCGCAGGCGATCCGGGCTCGTCTCCCACGACGCCGCGACGTCCGGCACGATGTTCGTCCCCTCGTCGTAGGTGACGAGCGTGTCGAAGAGCATCTGCTCGAAGAGCCACGACACCGTGTCGTAGCCGCGCGCGGGGTCGAGCGTCTTCGGGTCCTCCCCCGCGGCCAGGTGGAGCGTCCCGCCGCGGCGCGGCGGCTCGTCGCCGCCGGGCGGCCCCGCGGGCGGCGGGTCGAGGGGGACGGCGCAGCCGGCGGCGAGGAGCGCGGCGAGCACGCACGCCGCGACGCGGGTCGCGCGCCCGCTCACGAGCGCCGCGGCCCGAGCACGTCGGTCAGCCCGTTGCCGATCAGGTTGAAGCCGATCACCGCGAGCGCGATCGCGACGCCGGGGAGCACGACGAGCGATGGCGCGACGGCGAAGTAGGTCTGCGCGTCGCTGATCATCCGGCCCCAGGACGGCGTCGGCAGCGGCACGCCGAGCCCGAGGTAGCTGAGCCCCGCGTCGATGCCGATCGCCGCCGACATGCCGAGGGCGGCGAGCACGATGACGCCGGGGAGGACGCCGGGCAGGAGGTGCCGGAGGAGGATCCGCCCGTGCGACGCCCCGAGCGCGCGGGCGGCGAGGAGGTAGTCCCGCTCCTTGAGCGACAGCACCTCGCCGCGCACGGTGCGGGCGAACGTCGTCCACCCGACGACCCCGATCACGAGCGGGATCGTGTAGATGGTCGGCGGGAGGACCGTGGCGAGCACGATCAGGAGGAGCAGCGTCGGCATCGTGAGCACGAGGTCGACGAGCCACATGAGCGCGGCGTCCACCCACCCGCCGAAGTAGCCCGCGAGGAGCCCGATCGCGACGCCGATCACGAGGTTGATCGCCATCGCGAGCGCGCCGACGAGGAGCGAGGTGCGCGCGCCGTACGCGAGCCGCGCCCAGAGGTCGCGCCCGAGGGTGTCCGTGCCGAGCGGATGCCCCGGGGTGCCGACCGGAAGCGGCCCCGCGTAGTGCCCGACCACGATCGCCGCGGGATCGTACGGCGTGAGCCAGGGCGCCGCCGCGGCGACGAGCGCGAGCGCCGCGATCAGCACGCCGCCGACGGCGAGGAGGCGGCGGCTCCGCGCACCATCGGGCGCCGTCGCGTCAGCCATGCTGCACCCGCGGATCGATCACGCCGTAGAGGAGGTCGACGGCGAGGTTGCAGGCGAGAACGAGCACGCCCGAGAAGAGGACCGTGCCCGCGACGATCGGCACGTCGAGGCTGAAGACGGACTGCACCGCGAGCCGCCCGAGCCCGGGCCAGTTGAACACGGTCTCGGTGAGGACGACGCCGCTCATGAGCGCCGCGATGTCGAGCCCGAGGAGCGTCACGATCGGGATGAGCGCGTTCCGGAGCGCGTGGCGGAGGTAGAGCCGCCCGGGCCCCACCCCCTTCGCGCGGGCGGTGCGCACGTAGTCGCTGGCGAGCGTGCCCGCGACGTTCGTGTGGACGAAGCGCGCGTAGAAGAAGAACTCGAAGAGCGCCAGCGTCGCGGCGGGGAGGAGGAGATGGCGGAGGCCGCCGTACCCCCCGAGCGGCAGGACGCCCCACCGATAGCCGAAGGCGTAGATGAGGAGGTTGCCGACCCAGAACGCGGGGAGCGAGAGGCCGACGAGCGTGCCGACGAGGACGAGGAGGTCCGTGCGCGAGCCCTGGCGGGCCGCGGTCAGGAGCCCCGCCACGAGGCCGAGGAGGAACCCGCCGGCGAGGCTCGTCACGGCGAGGAGCGCGGTCGCGGGGAGCCGCTGTGCGATCACGCTCGCGACGCTCCGGCCCGAGACGTACGAGCGGCCGAGGTCGCCGTGGGCGAGCTGCCAGAGGTAGCGGCCGTACTGGACGGCGAGCGGATCGTCGAGCCCGAGGTCCTTGCGGATCGCCGCGTACGTCTCCGGGTCCGCCTTCGGGCCCGCGATCGACACGGCCGGGTCGGCCGGCACGACGCGGACCAGGACGAAGAGGACGAGCGTCGTGCCGAGGAGGGTCGTGAGCGCGCGCAGGAGGCGGCGGACGACGTACGCGGTCAGACGCCTGCCCCTTCAGCCGATCGCGCGCCCGCCATCGACGTGGAAGAGCGCGCCGGTCGTGAACTCCGCCTCCGCGACGAGGAACCGGACGCAGCGCGCGACGTCCTCCGGCGCGCCGAAGCGGCGGAGCGGGGTGGCGCGCACGACGGCCGCGCGCTCGGCCTCCCCCATGTCGTCGGGCGGCATGACCGGCCCCGGCGCGACCGCGTTCACGCGAACCTCGGGGGCGAGCTCCTTCGCGAGCGCGCGGGTGAGGCCGATGACGCCCGCCTTCGAGACGCAGTACGGGAGGTAGTCGCGGTAGGGCCGCTCGCCGGCCCAGTCCGCGATGTTGACGATCGTCCCCCGGCCACGCCGGCGCATCGCGAGCCCGAGATGCCACGCGAGGACGAACGGCGCCTTGAGATTCGTGTCGAGGGTCAGGTCCCAGACGTCCTCGGTGAGCCGGTCGAACGGCACGCGGAGGTAGTTCGAGGCGCTGTTCACGAGGACGTCGATGCCGCCCGTCCGCGCCTCGGCGTCGCGCGCGAGCGCGTCGACGTCCGCCGTCCGCTCGAGCGACGCCCGCAACGCGAGCGACCGGACCCCCGCCGCCTCGATCTCGCGGACGGTGGCCGCCGCCTCCTCGGCGGAGCTGTGGTAGTGGACGGCGACGTTCGCCCCGTGGGCGGCGAGCTCGAGGGCGATCGCCTTGCCGACCCGCTTCGCCGCGCCGGTGACGAGCGCCCACCGCCCGCTCAGCTCCATCGGGCGGGGAGGATAGCGGAAGGTCCGCCGCGACGCTACGCGCGCCTCACCGCGCGCCGCGCTCGAGGAAGCGCTCGCTGAAGAGGTCGTCCCCGAGCCCCTGGTTGAACTGCACGTCGGAGACCTCGATCGTCGTGTGCGAGCCGGCGGCGGGCGTCTCGACCTTCACCGAATGCGCGGTCGGGATCGCGCCGATCGACCGCACGTCGGACTGGAGCACGCGCTTCTTCGGCTCCCCCTCCCCCTCCCACAGCTCGAGGCGGCGCGGGACCAGGTCCTCCTTCCCGAGCCAGAGGACGATCCGCTGATATCCGATGTCCTCGCGCTGCGGCCGGAGCTCGATCACGTGGGCCGGCGTGCCGTCGACCGTCTCCTCCCCGCGCAGGCTCGACCGCGCGTCCGCCTCCGTCCAGCTCGGCATCTCCTGGATGAGGTCGAGGTCGTGGTAGCTGAAGTCCGTCCCCATGAAGCTCTCGCTCCGCGCCCGGGCGGTGATCTGCCGCACGCGCTGGAGCTCCGGGAGGTAGAGCCACTGGTCCGCCGGGCGGCCCTTGTGGTTGAAGGCGAGGAAGCCCGTCCCCTTCACCTCCGCCGGGGCGAGGAAGAAGACGATCGACTTGCTCTCGTCGCCGGGAAAGCGCCGCTCGTAGACCTCGAGCTCGCGCACGCGCTCGCCGCCCCGTTTGTCGACGATGGTGAGCTTCATGCGCTCGTGACGGTCGTTCCAGTGCTGGGCCCCGTCCTCGAGCGCCTTCCGCCGGTCGAGGATCTCGCGCGCCGTCTCCCCGCGCGCGAGGGCCGGCGCGACGAGCGCGACGGCGGCGAGCAGGAGGCAGGCACGCAGCGGCATCCGGGGCGTCCATACCAACGACCGGGGCCCGGTCGCAAGGAGCGCGCTCACGCGCGCCGGCGCTCGGCATCGTCGCCGGACCGCGGCGTGACGGCGGCCTGCCCCGTGCCCTGGAGCCAGGCGAGGCCGCGGTACATGTACTCGAGCCCCGCGAACGCGGTGACGGCGCCCGTCACGACGAACACGACGGGCATCAGCCTCGCCGGCAGGAGGTCCGGCCACGTGAGCGTCGTGAGCACGAGCGTCACGGAGCAGAGCTGGAAGAACGTCGACGCCTTCCCGCTCGCGCTCGGCCGGACGGCCATCGGCTGCTGCGTCATGACGAAGAGGAGGAAGTAGCCGAGGACGATCACGACGTCGCGCGAGATCGCGATCACGACGAGCCACCGCGGCACGAGGTGCATGAAGCCGAGGGCGATGAACGACGACACGAGGAGCGCCTTGTCCGCCGCCGGGTCGAGATACGCGCCGAGCGTCGTCTTCGTGTGCGTGAGCCGCGCGATCGCCCCGTCGAGCGCGTCCGTCACGCCCGCCGCGACGAAGACGACCAGGGCCTCCCGGTAGCGGAGGTCTTCCAGCAGGATGAGGAAGATCGGGATGCCGACGATCCGGAGCAGCGTCAGCAGGTTCGGGACGTTCAAGTCCGTCAGCACGGGCGCTCCACGCCGGCGGGGAGCCGCTGGCGGAGCTGGCCCGCGACCTTCGGCGGAAGGAGCGCCGTCACCGTCACCGTGCCGTCGCGGTAGTACTCCTCGACGATCGTGCCGGAGCGCTTGAGCCACGCGAGGAGGTCGCCCCGGGCCGAGGGCAGCGCGCAGCGGACGCGCTCGAGCCCGCGCGTGAGCCGCTCCTCGACGACGCGCAGCAGGTCGCTGACGCCCCGCCCGCCGAGCGCCGCGATCGGGACGCCGTCCGCCCCCGCGCCCGCCGGCGGCTGGCCGCCGGGCAGGAGGTCGACCTTGTTGAGCGCGCGGACGATCGGCCGCTCGGCCGCGCCGATCTCCGCGAGCACGCGCTCCACGACCTCGCTCTGCTCGGCCCAGCTCGGATGCGAGGCGTCGATCACGTGGACGAGCAGGTCCGCCGAGCGCACCTCCTCGAGCGTCGACTTGAACGCCTCGACGAGCTGGTGCGGGAGCTTGTGAATGAAGCCGACCGTGTCGGCGAGGAGGACGGTCAAGCCGCCCGGGAGCCGGAGCTGGCGGACGGTGGGGTCGAGCGTCGCGAAGAGCCGGTTCTCGACCAGGACGCCGGCCTTCGTGAGCGCGTTCATGAGCGTCGACTTGCCGGCGTTCGTGTAGCCGACGAGCGCGACCGTCGGAAACGGCACGCTCGCCCGCTTCGTGCGGTGCAGCGCGCGCGTCCGCTCGACGTCGTCGAGGCGGCGGGTGAGCTGCGCGATCCGCTCCCGGATCCGCCGGCGGTCGACCTCGAGCTGGGTCTCGCCGGGGCCGCGGGTTCCGACGCCGCCGCCGAGGCGCGAGAGGTGCGTCCACTGCCGCGTGAGGCGCGGGAGCAGGTACTGGAGCTGCGCCAGCTCCACCTGCATCTTGCCCTCGAGGCTCCGGGCGCGCTGCGCGAAGATGTCGAGGATGAGGGCGCTCCGGTCGATGACCTTCTTCCCGATCGCCTTCTCGAGGTTCCGCTGCTGGGCCGGCGTGAGCGGGTCGTCGAAGATCGCGACGTCGGCGGGCAGCCGCGCGACCAGCTCCTTCACCTCTTCGACCTTCCCCTGCCCCACGAACGTCGCGGGGTGGATGCGCCGGAGCGCCTGGATGCTGTCCCCGACGACGATCAGGCCCGCCGTGTCGGCGAGGGCGGCGAGCTCGGCGAGCGACTCGCGCGCCGAGAGCAGCGTCTTCGGACGCTCGACGCCGACCAGGACGGCCCGCTCCGGCGCGACCTTCGTGCTGTGCAGTCGGCTCACCGGAAGTACATTACACCCGCACCGAGCACTCCTTCGACAGCATCGACGATCTGGTCGGTCGCCGCAACCCGCAAGGCGTCGGGGAGCGCGAGGACGGTCTCCGTCTCGTCGTCGCGCTCGAGGTGGAGGAAGGCGTCGCACGGCCCCGGATGCGCGGCCAGCACGGCGCGAAGCTGCTCGAGGAGGTCGCGGCCGGTGCGTGCGAGCGGCACGCGAACGTGCACCTGGCGGATCGCCTGCGCCCGCGCCCGCGCGAGCGGCACGAGGTCGTCGGCGATCACCTGGCAGCGCTCCTCCGAGATCTCGAGGGCGCCGGCGACGACGACCGGGTCACCGCCGTGGATGACGGCCTCGTGCCTGCGGTACGTGTCGGGCCAGGCGATCACCTCGACGACGCCCTCCTTGTCCTCCAGGACGAAGGTCGCGTAGCGCTCGCCCTTCTTGCTGTTCTTCAGCTTGAGCGTGTGGATCACGCCGCCGAGCCGGACGCGTGGGCGCGGGTCGGGTCGGCCGTTCCGCTGCTCCGCCGACGCGGGGGGCAGCTCCGCGCCCTTCGTCCGGAGCGTCCCGGTCGTCGCGCTCGTGAACTTCCGGAGGTCGTGCTCGTAGCGGTCGAGCGGGTGCCCGGTGATGAAGAAGCCGATCGCCTCGCGCTCGGCCTTCAGCTCCTCCTCCGGCTGCCACGGCGCGACGGCCGGGAGCGGCGGGGGCGCGTCGTGCGCGCCCGGGCCGCCGAAGAGGCCGATCTGCATCGTCGCCCGCTCCTCGGCGCGGCTGGTCGCCCACTGCATCACGGCCTCGACGCCCGCCATGAGCCGCGCGCGGTTGCGCTCGATCGAGTCGAAGGCGCCGCACTTGATGAGGCTCTCGACGACGCGCCTGTTCACGACCGCGCCGCGGACCCGGAGGCAGAAGTCGTGGAGGCTCGTGAAGGCCTCGTCCTGCCGCGCCGCGATGATCGCCTCGATCGCCTTCGAGCCGACGCCCTTCACCGCGCCGAGGCCGAAGCGGATCTTCTCGCCCGCGGCGGTGAAGTCCTCGCGGCTCTCGTTCACGTCGGGGGGCAGGATGTCGATGCCGCGGTCGCGGCACTCGGCGATGTTCTTGTACGTGCTGTCGGTGTCGCCCGCCTCGAGCGAGAGGAGCCCGGCCATGAACTCCGTCGGGTAGTGCGCCTTGAGATACGCCGTCTGGAAGGTGATCAGCGCGTAGGCCGCGGAGTGGCTCTTGTTGAAGCCGTACGCGGCAAAGGTCTCCATCTGGTCGAAGATCTCGCCCGCAAGCTTCGCGTCGGCCGTGCCCCGCTCGCGCACGCCTTGCATGAAGCGCTCGCGCTCGACCGCCATCACCTCCTTCTTCTTCTTCCCCATCGCCCGGCGCAGGTTGTCGGCGTCGCCCAGCGAGTAGCCGGCGAGGGCCTGCGCGATCTGCATCACCTGCTCCTGGTAGACGATGACCCCGTAGGTGTCGCGGAGGATCGGCTCGAGCGCGGGGTGGAGGTAGCGGATCTTCTCCTTGCCGTGCTTGCGCTTGATGAACTCCTCGGCCATGCCGCTGTCGAGGGGGCCGGGCCGGTAGAGGGCGAGGACGGCGACGATGTCGGCGAAGCACGAGGGCTTGAGCTGCGCGAGGAGGCGCCGCATGCCCCCCGACTCCATCTGGAAGACGCCGATCGTGTCGGCGGCCTGGAGGAGCCGGTACGTCGCGGGGTCGTCGAGCGGCAGCGTGCTCACGTCGACCGCGACGCCGCGCCCCTCGCGGATCCGCCGCACGATGCCGTCGATCAGCGTGAGGGTCTTCAGCCCCAGGAAGTCGAACTTGATGAGCCCGATCGCCTCGACGTCCGTGTACGGGTACTGCGTCATCACCGCCCCGTCCTTGTCGACGAAGAGCGGGACGTCGTCGGTGAGCGGGCGGTTGGAGATGACGATGCCGGCGGCGTGCTTCGAGGCGTGCCGCATGAGGCCCTCGAGACGGAGGGCCAGGTCGAAGAGGCGGCGCTCGCGCTCGCCCGAGTCGCGCAGCTCGCGGAGCCGCGGCTCCATCTCGAGCGCCCGCTCGAGCGGAAAGTCCTTCCCCTGCTTCGGCTCCGGGTAGAGCTTCGCGATCCGGTCCGTCTCGGCGAACGTGAAATCGAGGACGCGGCCGACGTCCTTGATCGCCTGCTTCCCCTTGAGGGTCCCGAACGTGATGATCTGCGCGACGCGGTCCGCGCCGTACTTCTCCTTCACGTAGCGGATCACCTCGTCGCGCCGGACGAAGCAGAAGTCGACGTCGATGTCGGGCATCGAGCGGCGCTCGGGGTTCAAGAACCGTTCGAAGAGGAGCCCGTGCTCGAGGGGGTCGAGGTCGGTGATCCGGAGGGCGTAGGCGACGAGGCTCCCAGCGGCCGAGCCGCGGCCCGGCCCGACGGGGATCCCCTGCCCCTTCGCCCAGTTGATGAAGTCGGCGACGATGAGGAAGTAGCCCGCGAAGCCCATCGACTCGATGGTGGCGAGCTCGAGCGCGAGGCGGTGCTCGTACGCACGCTGCCGCTCGGGCTTCCAGTCGAGCGTCCGCCGCGCGTTGAGCCGCTCGTCGAGGCCCCGGCGCGCCTCCCGCTCGAGCACGTCCTCGAGCGTCTCGCCCGACCCCACCGCGTAGACCGGGAACTGCCAGCGCTGCTCGAACGTGAACTCGCAGCGCCGGGCGATCTCGAGCGTCGACGCGATCGCCTCCGGCACGTCGGCGAACGCAGCCGCCATCTCCTCCGGCGTCTTCACGTAGAGCTGGTCGGTCTCGAACCGCCAGCGCCGCTCGTCGGAAAACGTCTTCCCCGTCTGGACGCAGAGGAGGACCTCGTGCGCGGCGGCGTGGTCGCGGTGGAGGTAGTGGCAGTCGTTCGTGGCCACGAGCGGGAGGCCCATCTCGCGCGCGAGGCGCTTCACCTCGGCGTTCACGCGCTCCTGTGCCGGCAGATGGTTGTCCTGAATCTCGAAGTAGAAGCGGTCCGCGAAGATCGTCGCCAGCTCCTCGGCGGCCGCGCGCGCCCGCTCGGGGCGCTCGGCGAGCACGTTGCGCGCCACCTCGCCGCTGAGACACCCCGACGTCGCGATGAGCCCGCCGTTCAGCGCGCGCAAGAGCTCCTTGTCGACGCGCGGCTTCCCGTAGTGGAGCCCCTCCTGGTAGCCCGCGCTCACGAGGCGGCAGAGGTTCCGGTAGCCCTCGCGGTTCATGGCGAGGAGGATCAGGTGGAAGTTGCCGCCGGTCTCGTAGTCGTCGGCGCGACCGCCCTTGTCGAACCGGCTCGCCGGGGCGACGTACATCTCGCAGCCGAGGATCGGCTGCACGCCGTGCTTCGCCGCCTCCTGCGAGAACTGGACGGCGCCGAACATGTTGCCATGGTCGGTGATGCCGCACGCCGGCATCCCGGCGGCCGCCACGTGGGCGAGCAGCTCCCGGATCTTGTTCGCGCCGTCGAGCAGCGAGTACTGCGTGTGCAGATGCAGGTGGACGAAGGACATCGACCCCGAATCCCCTCCTCCTCGTTCCGTCCGCTCCGTCCTGCGAGCGCGCGACCCTCTCGTTTAGCGCGCGCCCGCCGCGGGCGTCAACCAGGCTCGCGCGCGGGTCGTGGGTCGGTTTGCACGACGACCATCGACCCGTGCTCCCGCACGATGCGGTACGAACCGCGAACCGACCCGCTACCCGCGCGCGAGCGCCGCGTCCTCCCCGGCGAAGCCGTCGAGCGCGAACGTCGCGAGGGGCGTCGAGACGCCCTTCACGGCCGTCGGCGGCATCGCGCGGAGCCGGAAGCGCGGCTCGAGCACCGCGGCGACCGCGTCCGTGACGAGCACGTCCACTCCGTGCACGCGCGTGAGCCCCTGCGTGCGCGCGGCCAGATTCACCGTGCTGCCGATGACGCCGTACTTCGAGAGCTCCGCGTTCCCGAACACGCCGGCGACGACCGTCCCCCGATGCACCCCGACGCCCATCGCCAGCGTCGGGAGCTCCTCCGCGCGAAGCGCCGTGTTGTAGTCCTCGAGCGCCGCGCGCATCGCGAGCGCCGCGTGCCCCGCGTCGTTCGTCTGCCACGGATTCGGCTCGAGCGCGCCGAAGAGCGCGAGGATGCCGTCGCCGATGAACTCCGCGACGTGCCCCTGGTGCCGCCGGATCGCGCGGCTCATGCGCTCGAAGTAGCCGTTCACGATGCGGACGAGCACTTCGGGGTCGAGCGGCTCGGAGAGCGCGGTGAAGCCCTTCAAATCGGCGAAGAGGACGGTCACCTCCTTCTTCTCCGAGCGGTGCGACGTGCCCTTCGCGATGAAGTCCTCGACGACCTCGGCGGGCGCGAAGCGCGAGAAGGCGCGCTGGAGCGTCTCGAGGCCCTCGCCCGCCGCTTCGAGGCGCCGCTCGAGCGCGCCGATCCTCCGGCGCGCCCGGAGGAGCAGGACGGCGAGGCCGGCTGCGGCGACGCCGAGGACGAGGGCGAGCATCAGCAGGCGTCGAGGACGACGCTCAGGCGGCAGACCGTGTTCGCGAGCGCGAGGACGCCGACGGTCTCGACCGTTTCGGCGACGGTGAGCCCGCGCGCGACCTCGCGCAGGCGCCGCTGGACGGCGCCCGGCTGGTACCGCACCGTCTCGCGGGCGAAGGGCACCAGGCGCGCCTCGCGGGCGTCGAGGCGCGGCGAGTGGAGGTGCGTGAAGACGTCGTCCACCTCGGCCGGCGAGAAGTCCGCGGCGAGGAACGCCCGCGCCTCCTCCTCGGCGTGCTGGCAGCCGAGGACCTTCCCGACGACCCCGAGCAGGAGCGTCTTCGTGCGCCGCGGCAGGATGTCCGAGGCCCAGGCGTCGTCGATGATGCCGCGCAGCACGCGCGCGCTCGGGAGGCGGCCGAGCGCGCCGACGACGCGGCCGCAGGGGCCTTCGGCCGGCGGCGGCGCCGGCTCCGGCGGCCGTGGGCGCGGGCGGATGCGCCAGGCGATCAGCGGGCGGACGACGCGGAAGAGCGGATGGGCCGTGAAGCGTTGGATCGGCTCGGGGGGGAGCGCGAGCAGCGTCGAGCCGCAGTTCGCGAAGGTGTTGAGCGCCGCGAGCGCGACCACTTCGACCGCCACCTCGCGCGTCACGCCCGCGGCGAGCACCTCCTCGAGCTCGGGCCGCCCCGGGCGGGGGTTCGCGCGCGTCACGCGCCGGGCGAACTCGAGCGCCGCCTGCTGCTCGCGCGGCAGCGCGGCGGCGTGGAAGTCACGGATCAGCCGGTCGATGTGGGCGTCGTCGAAGCCGTAGATCCGCATCGCGGTGCGCTGCATGCCGTAGCAGTACCGGCACGAGTTGTCCTGGCTCACGACGAGCGCGATCAGGTCGCAGAGGTCCGGGGGCGCGAACGCGACGGGCCGCTGGATGAGGGCGGTCATGGCGCGCGCGAGCCACGGACAGGGCGCGACGCGCGGCAGCCACCCGGGGACGACCCCGATCGCGCGGCGCACCGCGGCCTTCAGGTCCTCGGGCACGGACGACCGCGGCACGAGGCACTCGCCCCACTCGTCGCTCGCGATGACGGCGGCGGCTCCCATCGTCTTGCGGCCCCGACCGAACGCGCTGGGACGCTCCTACGTCACCCGGGCGGGCGGTGCAAGGCGGCGCCTACTCCCACTCGATCGTCGCGGGCGGCTTGGAGGAGACGTCGTACACGACGCGGTTCACGCCGCGGACTTCGTTGATGATGCGGGTCGAGAGGGCCGCCAGCACGTCGGGCGGAAGGCGCGCCCAGTCGGCCGTCATCCCGTCGGTCGACGTGACGGCGCGGATCGCGACGACGTTCTCGTACGTCCGCTCGTCGCCCATGACGCCGACCGTCTTCACCGGGAGGAGGACCGCGAACGCCTGCCAGAGCGTGTCGTGGAGGTCGGCGCGGCGGATCTCCTCCTGCACGACGGCGTCGGCGTCCCGCAGGATCCGGAGCCGGTCCTCGTCGACCGCGCCGATCACGCGGATCGCGAGCCCCGGGCCCGGGAACGGCTGGCGGGCGACGATCTCCTCCGGCACCCCGAGCACGCGCCCGAGCGCGCGGACCTCGTCCTTGAACAGCTCGCGGAGCGGCTCGAGCAGCTCGAGGCGCATCCGCTCCGGGAGCCCGCCCACGTTGTGGTGGCTCTTGATCGTGGCGGACGGACCCCGCACCGAGACGGACTCGATCACGTCCGGGTAGAGCGTCCCCTGGGCCAGGAAGGCGGCGTCGGGGATCGTCTTCGCCTCCTCCTCGAACACCTCGATGAAGGTGACGCCGATCGTACGCCGCTTCTTCTCCGGATCCTCCACGCCGCGGAGGTTCCTCAAAAATCGTCGCGACGCGTCGACGCGCCGGACGTCGAGCGCCATGCGCCCGCGGAAGAGCGCGGTCACGGCGTCCGCCTCGCCGGCACGCAGGAGGCCGTTGTCGACGAAGATGCACGTGAGCCGGTCGCCGATCGCGGCGTGGACGAGCGCTGCGACGACGGTCGAATCGACGCCGCCCGAGAGCGCGCAGACGACGCGGCGCCCGCCGACGCGCTCGCGGATGCGCGGGACCCAGGTGTCGACGAAGCTCTCCATCGTCCAGTCGGCCCGCGCGGCGCAGATCCGGAGAACGAAGTTGCGCAGGATCTCCCGTCCCTCGGTCGTGTGCGTCACCTCGGGATGGAACTGGACGCCGTAGATCGGGCGCTCCCGGTGGCGCCACGCCGCGTGCGGCGAGTTGTCCGAAGCGGCGAGCGTCTCGAACGCGTCGGGCACCGACGTCACCTGGTCGCCGTGGCTCATCCACACGCGCGTCGAGCGGCCCCCGAGCGCGAGCAGCGGGTCGAGCTTCGTGATCCGGATGTCGGCCGGCCCGAACTCCTTCCGCACCGCGCGTGCCACCTCGCCGCCGAACGCGCGGTTGAGCACGTTCATTCCGTAGCAGATGCCGAGCACCGGCACCTCGCCGCTGCGGACGAAGTCCAGGACCGGCGCCGGGAGCTGCGGCGCGTCCTCGGCGTACACGGACGCGGGCCCACCCGAGAGGATGATCCCCTCCGGCGCCATCCGCCGAATCGCCTCCAGCGGCAGGTCGAACGGATGGATCTCGCAGTACACGCGCAACTCCCGCACCCGCCGTGCGATCAGCTGCGTGTACTGCGACCCGAAATCCAGAATCAGGATCATCGGCTCGCGCGGCCCGGCCGCTGCGCGGCGCCCGCTACGACGGCCGCACCCCCCTCACTCGAGCCGATAATTCGGCGCCTCCTTGGTGATGTAGACGTCGTGCACGTGGCTCTCCTTGAGCCCCGCGCTCGACACGCGGACGAACCGCGCCCGCGCCCGCAGCTCGTCGAGCGTCCGCGCCCCGAGGTAGCCCATGCCGGCCCGGAGGCCGCCGACGAGCTGCTGCACGATGAAGGAGAGCGCGCCCTTGTAGGGCACCCGCCCCTCGATGCCCTCGGGCACGAGCTTCATGCCGCCGCCCGCCGTGTCGTCCTCGTCGTCCTGGAAGTAGCGGTTGCGGCTGCCCTCCCGCTCGCGCATCGCCTCGAGCGAGCCCATGCCGCGGTAGAGCTTGTAGGTGCGTCCCTGGTAGAGGATCGTCTCGCCCGGGCTCTCCTCGGTTCCGGCGAAGAGGCTCCCGAGCATCACCGTCTGCGCGCCCGCGGCGAGCGCCTTCGTGATGTCGCCGGAGAACTTGATGCCGCCGTCCGCGATCACGGGGACGCCGGCCCGCGCGGCCGGCTCGACGCAGTCGAAGATCGCCGTGAGCTGCGGCACGCCGACGCCCGAGACGACGCGCGTCGTGCAGATCGACGCCGGCCCCATGCCCACCTTGATGCCGTCGCACCCGGCCTTCACGAGCGCCTGCGCGCCGTCGGCCGTCGCCACGTTGCCCCCGATCAGCTCGACCTTCGGGAAGGCCGCCTTCACCGCCCGGATCGTGTCGAGGACGGAGGTCGTGTGTCCGTGCGCGGTGTCGACGACGAGGACGTCGACGCCCGCCCGCACGAGCGCCTCCGCGCGCGCCTCGCGATCCGGCCCCGTGCCGATCGCGGCGCCGACGCGGAGCCGGCCGAGCCCGTCCTTCGCGGCGGCGGGGAAGCGGCGCGCCTTCTCGATGTCCTTCACCGTGATGAGCCCACGGAGCTGGTGCCGCTCGTCGACGACGGGGAGCTTCTCGATCCGGTAGCGGTGGAGGATCTCCTTCGCCTCCTCGAGCGTGATGCCGGGGCGCGCGGTGACGAGCCGCTCCTTCGTCATCACGTCGGCGACCGTCCGGTCGAGACGCTTCTCGAAGCGAAGGTCGCGGTTCGTGAGGATCCCGACGAGCGCGCCGTCCCGCGTGACGGGCAGGCCGGAGATCCGGTAGCGCTGCATGACGGCGAGCGCCTCGGCGATCGGCTGGTCGGGGCTCACCGTGACCGGGTCGACGATCATCCCGCTCTCGGACTTCTTCACCTTCTCGACCTCGAGCGCCTGCTCGGCGATCGAGAGGTTCCGGTGGATGACGCCGAGCCCGCCCTCCTGGGCGATGGCGATCGCGGTGCGGGCTTCCGTCACGGTGTCCATCGCGGCGGACAGGAGGGGGATGTTCAGCCGGATCGAGCGCGTCAGCTGGCTCGACACGTCGGTGTCGCGGGGCAGGACGTCCGACGGCGCGGGCACGAGCAGCACGTCGTCGAAGGTGAGGCCTTCGCGCAGCGCGGCGGGCGTCATGCGCCCTCCGATAACGCGAAAGGGCCCGGCCGCCGGTGCGGACAGGCCCTTTGCTCACGTGCCATGAGGTTTGGTAGCAGACGCCCATACCGTCCGCAAGCGGCCCCTGCTAGAGACGGGGCCATGATCGCGCCCTTCGGCGACAAGCGCCCCGCCATCGACCCGACGGCTTGGGTCGTCGACTCCGCCGTCGTCCTGGGCGACGTCGTCCTCGGCCCGGAGGCGAGCCTCTGGTTCGGCGCCGTCGTCCGCGGGGACGTCGAGCGCATCCGGATCGGCGCGCGCTCGAACGTGCAGGACAACGCGACCGTCCACGTGACGGGCGGGCGCTGGCCGACGCTCGTCGGCGCGGGCGTCACGGTCGGCCACGCGGTCGTGCTGCACGGCTGTACGATCGGCGACGACTGCCTCGTCGGCATCGGCGCCGTCGTCCTCGACGGCGCGGTCGTCGAGCCCGAGTGTCTGATCGGCGCCGGCGCGCTCGTGACGCCCGGGACGCGGATCCCGGCCCGCTCGCTCGTCCTCGGGAGCCCCGCCCGGCGGGTGCGCGCGCTCACCGACGAGGAGGTGGCGCAGGTCCGCCAGTCGGCGGCGAACTACGTCGAGCACGCGCGCCGCTACCGCGCGCTCGGCGTGCGCTGACCGCCGCCGGGCGTCCCTCGGGGCGCTCGGGCGCGCGCGCGTCCCGCCCGTTTGACCTCGGTGTCCGCGGCGGGCAGAGATGAGGCGGAGGGACGGCGGAGAGGAGGACGCCCATGCGGGTCGGGCTCGTCTGCGCGATCGCGCTGTCGGTGCTGGGAGCCGGTCCAGATTCGCACGGCGACGCCGCCGTCATCTGCCAGCGGAAGCACCGCCTGCGGCTGCGCGTCGATCGCTGCCGCCCGAAGGAGACGCAGCTGCTCGACACGGCCAGCGCCGCTGCGGTCGGGACGCGGCTCGCGACACTGGAGGCTTGGGCCGGCTTCTCGTGCGCCGGAGACCCATCCCGTCGGCTGGCGGTGAGCGCGATCCTCGATCCGACGCACGCCGCCACGAGCGGGTGCCGCCGGTTCGACGGCGATGCGGCGGCCTGCGCCGCCGCGTACCAGACATCGAACCTTCTCGGCGCGTCCTCGTGCGAATACGACGGCGGCACCTGCTTCCCCTGCGATCTCGCCTCGCAGGACGAAGGCGTCTGCCGCAACGCCTGCAATCCCGCCGACTGTCACGACGCGACGCGGACGCGGCGGGCGAAGTGCGGGCGTCTCCTGACCCAGGCCGATTGCGAGCAGGGCTTCGGGAACGTTCCCAGCATCGGCGGGTCGCTCATCGTGGCGCCATGCTGGTGGGATACCGGGAGCGGCACGTGCAAGCTGTGCGACGCGAAGAGCGAAGCGGCGGGCGCGTGCGCCAACACCTGCGGCGTGCGCCCGTCCTGCCGCGAGCCGACGCGCACGCTGTTCGGGGCGTGCGAGGACTTCGACGGCGACCAGGTCTCGTGCGAGAAGGCGTTCACCGACGGCGGTCACGTCGACTTGCAGGTGATCGGACCGACCGGCCTGCTCTCCTGCTACTACGATGCGGGGACGTGCGGGCCGTGCTGGATCATCGACCAGCTCACCGGCCGCTGCCGGAACGCCTGCTGAGGGGAGTTCCCGGCGGACCCGGGACGCCGGCTACCGCCGCGACCGCCCGCGCGCGGGGCGCGGCCGTTCGCCTGCGGCGGCCCGGGACGGCACCCGGGGCCGCTCCGCACGCCGGCGCGCACGGAAGCGGAGCCGGAGCGGCACGCCGACCAGGCAGAAACGGGCGACGAGCTGCCCGGCCAGGTAGCGCGCGTACGCTGCCGGCACCGCCTCCGGCGCGTTCGTGAACACGGTCACTGCGGGCGGCCGGCGCGCCGTCTGCGTCGCGTAGAAGAAGCGGAGCGGCCGCCCGCCCGGGCTCGGGGGCGGGTGCGAGGCCACCGCGTCCGCGAGCGCCTCGTTGACCGCCGGCGTCGGGAGCGTCGCGTCGTACGCGCGCTCCACGCGGGCGACCAGCGGCCAGAGCCCGCCGAGGCCCTCGCCCGTCTTCGCGGAGACGCAGAGGAGCGGAAGGTCCGCGAACGCGCCGTGGAAGGTCGCGATCGCCGCGCGGAAGTCGGCCGGGTCCCGCCGCTCGGGCGGCAACGTGTCCCACTTGTTCGCGAGGAGGACGACGCCGCGGCCGGCCTGCCACGCGCGGCCGACGATGCGCGCGTCCTGGTCCGTCATCCCCTCCGCGGCGTCGAGCACGACGAGGACGAGGTCGCTGCGCTCGAGCGTGCCGAGCGCCCGCACCGCGCCGTGGCGCTCGAGCGGATCGCGGACGTGGGTCCGGCGGCGGATGCCCGCCGTGTCGATGAGCACCCAGCGGCGCCCGCCGACGACGATCGGCGTGTCGATCGCGTCCCGCGTCGTCCCCGCCTCCGGCGCGACGATCGTCCGCTCGGCGCCGAGGAGGCGGTTCAGGAGCGACGACTTGCCGACGTTCGGCCGGCCGATGATCGCGACGCGCGTACCGCCCTCCCCGCCCGCCGGGGCGCCCCCGGGCGGCGGCAGCGCCGCCACGATCGCGTCGAGGAGCGCCTCCACGCCGCGGTGGTGCGCGGCCGACACCGCGAGCGGCTCGAGCCCCTCGCGGAGGAAGTCGTGCGCGAGCGCGTCGCGCCCCGGCCGGTCGAGCTTGTTCACGGCGAGAAGCATCGGCTTCCCGCTCCGGCGCACGAGCCGGATCGTCTCGCGGTCCTCCGGCTCGAGGCCGGCGACGCCGTCCACCACCACCACGACCACGTCCGCCTCCGCGATCGCCGCGAGCGTCTGCGCGCGGACGCCGGCGGCGAGGGCGTCGCGCGCCGGCGCCGAGGTGACGCCGCCCGTGTCGACGCAGAGGAACTCGCGTCCGGCGTGCGTCGCCGGCGCGACGAGGCGGTCGCGGGTCACACCCGGGACGTCATCGACGATCGCGCGCCGCGCCCGGACGAGCCGGTTGAAGAGCGTCGACTTCCCGACGTTCGGCCGGCCGACGAGCGCGACGACGGGGAGGCCGCCGGCGCTCGCCGCCGGGTCGGGGAGCCGCGCGTCATTCACAGCCCGAGCTCCCGCAGGCGGCGCGGGTTCGTCGCCCAGCCCGGCTCGACGCGCACGAAGAGCTCGAGGAAGACGCGCCCGCCGAGCAGCTCCTCGAGCGCCAGGCGCGCCCGGGTCCCGATCTCGCGGAGACGCGCGCCGCCCTTCCCGATCACGATGCCCTTGTGGCTCTCGCGCTCGACGAGGATGCTCGCGCGCACGACCGTGAGCCCGCGCGCGGGCACCTCGCGGAGCTCCTCGACCTCGACGGCCGTCCCGTACGGAACCTCCTCGTCGGTCTGGAGGAAGAGCTGCTCGCGCACCATCTCCTGGACGAGGAAGCGGACCGTCTCCGTCGTGTACTCGTCCTCGGGATGGAGCCGCGCGCCCGCGGGCAGGGCGGCGGCGGCCGCGCGGAGCACGACCTCCACGTTCTCGCCCGTCCGCGCGCTCGCCGGGATCACCTCGCGACCGGGGAGGAGCGTCCCGAGCGCCGCCATGAGCGGGAGGAGCGCCGGCGGCCGGACGCGGTCCCGCTTGTTCAGCACGACGACGGTGGTCGCACGGCTCGCCGCGAGGTCCGCCGCGATCTCGCGGTCGCCGGGCGTCACGCCCGCCGCCGCGTCCAGCACGAAGAGGACGACGTCCGCGTCGGCGCGCGCACGCGTCGCGACGTCGACCATCCGCCGATTGAGCAGCGACCGCGCCGCGTGGATGCCGGGCGTGTCGACGAACACGAGCTGGGCGTCGGGCAGCGTCCGGATGCCGACGACGCGGTTCCGCGTCGTCTGCGGCTTCGGCGTGACGATCGCCACCTTCGTGCCGACGAGCGCGTTCAGCAGCGTCGACTTGCCGACGTTCGGCCGCCCGATGATCGCGACCGTCCCGGCGCGGCTCGTCCCGGGCGCGGAGGCGGTCATGGGGAGACGCAGCGGAGGCGGACGGCGGGCCGGACGGTGCCCCGCTTCGTCCGCACCCGCGCCTTGAGCTCGACGCCCCGCCGCCCGCCGGACACGGGCACGCGGACGGGGACGGTCGCCGTGCACTGCGCGCGGAGCGTGCTCGGGAGCGGCGGGAGCGCGCCCAGCGCCGCGGCGAGCGTACGCTGGTTGTCCGCCGCGACCGGGTCCTTCCCCGCGCGCGGCGAGAGGAGGCGGACGCCCTTGATCTTGCGCCGGGGGCACACCGGCAGGCCCTTCTTCGTGAGCCGCCGGAAGTCGAAGACGTTCAGGCAGAGCGCGACGTTCATCGTGCACGTCCCGTTCACCGTCCCGTCCGTGTCGCACTGCGCCTCGCCGTCGTGGCAGGTCTGCACGCGGAGCGGGATGCCGTTTCGGCGCACGGCGAAGAGCTCCTGCTCGACGAGCCACTCGCCGGCGCACGCCTGCGACCGCGGCCCGCCGGCCGGCACGAGGCACGGCACCTCCCCCTCGCAGCGTCCCGGCCCCGAGATCGCCGTCGCGAGCGCGTCGGCGAGGGGCGCACCCCAGCCGCTCGCGAGGTCGAACCCCGGGCCGGCCGCGAAGCCCCCGCTCGCGTCGATCTGGTTGTTGCCCTCGGTCACGTCGCGGAAGACGGGCGGACGGAGCCCGCGCGCCTGCTCGCTCCCGAGCCGATAGAGCGACGGCAGGAGCTGTCCGAGGCCGTTGCGGCCCTGCACCTCGTTCACGAGCGCCAGCATGCTCGCGAAGATGGGTGCCCCGACGCTCGTCCCGCCGGTCACCTGGTCCCTCCCGTCCTGGACGATCACGTAGCCGGGAAGGCCGGGATCACCCGCGAGGGCGACGTCGGGGAGCACGCGGCCGGGCCTGCCCGACGCACCGAGCCCGAGCTGGTACGCGGGCCGCGCGAAGAGGATGCTCTCGCCCCCGCCGCTCGCGAAGGTGCCGTCGTTCCAGACGCGCTCGACGACGTTGCTCGGCACGCTTCCGTCGGCCTCGAGCGGGAAGGCCGTCCCGCCGACGGCGACCGCGTGCGACGACGACGCGAGCCCGCTCACCGCGAGGCCGCGCTCCGGCGGGTCGCTCCCGAGGCAGTCGCTCGCCCCGAAGTCGCTCGAGGCGACGACGACGGTCTGACCCTGCGCGTTCGCGATCGCGTAGAGCGCGTCGAAGACCTCGGCGAGGATCCGGCTCGCCGACTCGCAGAGCCCGAAGCTCAGCGTGATGACGTCACCCAGGCGCTCGTCGACCGCCTTCACGAGCGCCTCGAAGAGGTCGCCGTCCACGGACCCGATGACGACGTTCACTGTCGCCCCGGGAGCGAGCGCGCCGGCCCATTCGGCGTCGATCAGGACCTCCGTCACCTCCCCGAGGTCGGAGGCGATGCCCGGATCCCGGCTCGCGATGCGCTTCACGGGGAGCGGGCGCCCGGGGACGAAGCGCTCGGCGAAGAGTGCCACGTCCGCGTCGTCGTAGTTGCTCCGCGCGATGACCGCGATCGACCGCCCCGCGCCCGTCCGCCCGGCCGCGGCGAGCGGCGCCGTCCGGTACACGGCGGCGACGTCCGCCGGAGCGAGCGCGGTGCACGGGAGGCCGGGCGTGCAGCCGCCGCTGCCGTCCGGCAGGAGCGCCAGGGGCCGGAAGTGCGGGAGGTCGTCGAGGCCGAGGACGCCCCGGACGGACGCCGCGATCGAGGCCGGGAGGGCGGGCGCCGCCGCCGGGCCGAAGAACGTCCGCCCCTGGTGCCGGAAGAGCCGGATCGGCGCCTTCAGGGTGCGCTCGACGGTGCCCGCCGTCCCGGCGACGACGACGAACGTCCGGTACGGCGAGTCGCGCTGGATCGTGAACCCGTGCGCGCGGAGCCAGCGCCGCACGCGCTCGTACTCGGCACGCGGCGGCCCGAAGCGGTCTGCGATCTCCGTCGGGTCGAGCTGGCGCCCGAAGGCCGGCGACCGGGGGTCCTCCTGCGCCGCGATCGCCGCATCGAGGCCGGCGGGGTCGCGGAGCCCGAGGACGACCGTCACGTGCGCGAGGCGGAGGTCGGCGGGCGCGGCCCCGACCGGCCGGAGGCGCGCGAGCGCCGCCGGGATGGAGCCCTCGAGGCGGCCGGCCGTGGCTCCCCGCGGCGCCGCGGCCACGGCGAGGAGGAAGAGCGCGAGGCCCGCGGCGGCGCGCCTCATCCCGCCGCCTCCGGGTGCTCGCGGGCGAGCGCGGCGAGTGCCGTCATCGCGGCCGCCTGCTCCGCCATCTTCTTGCTCCGCCCGACGCCGCGCCCGCACGACCGGCCGCCGATCGCGATCTCCGAGACGAAGATCTTCTCGTGGTCGGGCCCGCTCTCCTCGACGAGCGTGTACACGGGCGTCTCGCGGAAGAGCCGCTGCGTCACCTCCTGGAGGCGCGTCTTGTAGTCGCGCGAGGCGGCGCCGAGCTGGGCCGCGACGTCGACCGCGAACTGCGCGGCGACCGCGCGCCGCGCCGCCTCGTAGCCGCCGTCCAGGTAGACGGCGCCGAGGACGGCCTCGTACGCGGCGGCGAGGATCGACTCCTTGTCGCGCCCGCCGCTCTTCTCCTCGCCCTTCCCGAGCCGGAGGTGGACCCCGAGCTCGAGCTCGCGCGCCTTCCGCGCGAGCACCTCCGCGTTCACGAGCGCGGCGCGCATCTTCGAGAGGTCGCCCTCGCGGGCGTTCGGGAAGCGCTCCATCAAGAGGTCCGCGACGGCGAGCGCGAGGACGGCGTCGCCGAGGAACTCGAGCGTCTCGTTGTTCGCCTGCTCGGGGCTGAAGGAGCGGTGCGTGAGCGCCACGGTCAGGTGCTCGAGCCGGACGAAGCGGTGGCCGAGGCGCGTCTCGAGGAGGCTCCTGGCGTCGGCGCTGATCATGCCCGGGCCCGCACCTCGCCCCCGGGCGCGACCGCGAGCCGGACGGCGATCCGCCGGCCCGCCCAGGCGTCGGGACCGTCGAGGCGCGCGCGGAGGTAGTTCCGGGTGTAGCCGCGGAGCCAGCCGGACCCGGGGTCGCGGGTCGTCTCGACCAGCACCTCGGCCGGCGCCCCGTCGAACCGCCGCGCGAACGCCGCCCGCTTCCGCTCGCCGATCGCGTGCAGCCGCCGCGCGCGCGCGGCGACTGCCGGCCGCGGCACGCGGCCGGCGAGCTTCGCGGCCGTCGTCCCCGTGCGGACGGAGTACGGGAAGACGTGCGCGTACGTGATCGGGCTCGCGGCGAGGAAGGCCGCCGTCCGCTCGAACGCCGCCTCGTCCTCGCCCGGGAAGCCCGCGATCAGGTCGGTGCCGATCGCGGCGTCCGGGAGGAGCGCACGGATCATCGCCAGCCGCTCGGCGGCGAGGGCCGCGTCGTAGCGCCGGCGCATGCGGCGGAGCACGCCGTCGTCGGCGGCCTGGAGCGGGACGTGGAGGTGCGGGCAGACGCCCGGCGCCTCGGCCATCAGGCGGACGAGGGGCTCCGTCACCTCGTGCGGGTCGATCGACGACAGGCGGAGCCGCGGCACGATCCCCCGCTCGGCGATCGCCGCGACGAGGAAGGCGAGGTCGCGGCGCGGGACGAGGTCGTGCCCCCAGCCGCCCAGGTGGACGCCCGTCAACACGATCTCCTCGAATCCGGCCGCGACCAGCGCCTCGACCTCGGCGAGCACCTCGCGCGGCCCGAGGCTCCGGCTCGTCCCCCGCGCCGTCGGAATGATGCAGAAGGTGCAGAAGAGGTCGCAGCCCTCCTGCACCTTGAGGAACGCCCGCGTCTGCCCGGGGAACCGCCGCGCGCCGAATACGCCGACCGTCCGCTCGCGCCGCGCGTTGCCGACGACGATCCGCTCGACGGGCTGCGAGCCGAGCACGGCGGCGACGAGGGCGTCGAGGCGGTTCACGCCGACCACGTGCTCGACGCCCGGGACGGCGGCCGCCTCCGCCGGCTTCGTCTGCGCCCAGCAGCCGGTCACGATGACGCGCGCCGCCGGGTGCTCGCGCCCGGCCCGCCGGGCGAGCCGCCGGCTGTCGGCGTCCGCGGCGTCCGTCACCGTGCACGAGTTCACGATGACGACGTCGGCCGGCTCGCCCGGGTCGACGACCGTGCAGCCCTCCGCCGCGAGCCGCGCGCCGATCGCCGCCGTGTCGTACGCGTTCACCTTGCAGCCGAGGGTCGCGATCGCGACGCGCGGGCCCGTCATGCGAGGTCTCCCGCGATCCACCCGCCGCCGAGGACGCGGTCGCCGTCGTAGAAGACGGCCGCCTGGCCGGGCGTCACCGCGGGCCCCGCGCCGGCCGCGAACGCCACCCGCACCTCGTCGCCGGCGGCGGCGAGGAGCCGCGCGGGGACGGGCGGGTGCCGATGGCGGATGCGGGCGCCGAAGCGGGTCCCCGCCGGGGGCGGCGTGCCGGCCACCCAGCGCGTCTCGCGTGCGACGAGCCCGCCGGCCCGGAGCCGCGCGGCGGGCGCCACCGTCACGGTCGCGCGCGCGGCGTCGAGCGCGCGCACGTAGCGCGGCGCGTCCGCGGCGATCCGGAGGCCGCGGCGCTGCCCCACGGTGAACCCGTGCACGCCCGCGTGCCGCCCGAGCACGCGCCCCGCCTCGTCGACGATCGGCCCCGGGCGGACGGCGTCGGGCGCGGCGCGCTCGACGAAGCCCGCGACGTCCCCGTCCGGCACGAAGCACACCCCCATGCTCTCGGGCTTGTCGGCGACGGGCAGCCCGAGCGCACGCGCCGCGGCGCGGACCTCCGCCTTCGCGAGCTCGCCCACGGGGAAGAGCGTTCGTGCGAGGGCCGCCTGGTCGAGCATGAAGAGGAAGTAGCTCTGATCCTTCGTCGCATCGGCCGCCGCCCGAAGGCAATGCCGCCCGGTCACGGGGTCGGTGCCGACGCGCGCATAGTGCCCCGTCGCGAGCCGGGTGGCGCCGAGCTCGCGCGCCCGCTCCCAGAGCAGCCCGAGCTTCACGTGCTCGTTGCAGCGCGCGCAGGGGTTCGGCGTCCGGCCGGCGAGGTACTCGGCGACGAAGGGCCGCACGACGTGGCGCGCGAACGCGTCCCGCAGGTCGAACACGTAGTGCGGGAAGCCGAGCCGGTCGGCCGTTGCCCGCGCGTCGTGAAAGTCGTCGAGCGAGCAGCAGCTGCCGGCGCCGTCGGGCGCCAGGCGGAGCGAGATCCCGACGACCTCCCACCCGGCCGCCACGCAGCGGGCCGCCGCCACCGCGCTGTCGACGCCGCCGCTCATCGCGACGACGACCCGCTCCCGGCTCACGCCGCCCGCCCTCCGCGCACCTGCGCGACGAGCGCGGGCAGGACGGCGACGACGCGATCCACCTCGGCGGCGGTCGTCGTCGGCCCGACGCTCAGGCGCAGCGCGCTCCGGGCGGCGTCGGGGTCGCGCCCCATCGCGAGCAGCACGTGCGACGGCTCGGCGGCGCCCGCCGCGCACGCGGAGCCGACGGAGACCGCGATGCCGGCGAGGTCGAGGAGCACGAGGAGGCTCTCGCCCGGGCAGCCCGGAAAGCCGACGGAGAGCGTGTTCGGGAGCCGCGGCGGCGCGGCGGGACCGTTCCGCACCGCATCCGGCACCGCGCGGCGAATGCCGTCCCAGAGCCGCTCGACGAGCGCGGCCGCGTGCGCGGCCTCGGCCGCGAGCCGCTCCCGCGCGAGCCGCGCCGCGACGCCGAAGCCGACGATCGCGGCCACGTTCTCCGTCCCGGCCCGGCGGCCCCGTTCCTGCGGGCCGCCCGTCGCCTGCGGCACGAGGGTCGCCCGCGGCCCGACCCAGAGCGCGCCGACGCCCGGAGGCCCGCCGAGCTTGTGCGCGGACAGCGTCAGGAGGTCGACGCCGAGCGCGCCGACGTCGATGGGAAGCCGTCCGGCGGCCTGCGCGGCGTCGGTGTGGAGCCACGCTTCGTGCCCGGCGAGGCGAGCCGCGACCTCGGCGAGCGGCGCGACGCTCCCCACCTCCCCGTTCGCGAGCCCGACGCTCGCGAGCACGGGCCCCGGGGCGTCGGCCGCGGCGGCGACCGCCGCGGCGGCGACGCGGCCCTCGGCGTCGACCGGGACCACGCGGAGCCGCACGCCGGTCCCTGCCAGCCGCTCCGCGGTCTCGAGGACCGAGGCGTGCTCGATCGCCGTCACGACGAGCGTCGTCCCGGGCCGCGCGGCGACGGCGCCGCGGAGCGCCAGGTTGTTCGCCTCCGTCGCCCCGCTCGTGAACACGATCTCCGCCGGCCGCGCGCCGAGGAGCGCCGCCACCTCCGCGCGCGCGGCCTCGACGGCGCTCCTCGCGCGCGCGCCCTCGCGGTGCGCGCTGGAGGCGTTCGCGGGCTCGCCGAGGACGGCCCCCATCGCCTCGCGCACCTCGGGGCGGAGCGGGGCCGTCGCGTTGTGGTCGAGGTAGATGCGCATGGGACTGTCCGACGGTCCCGGGGGCCGGGCGCTCAGCCGCGCTGGGTCGCCTCGGGCGCCCGCCGCCGGCGGTGGGCCCGCCGCCGCTCCTTGTAGAGCTTGTAGTCCATGCTGTCGACCAGGGCCTGCCAGCTCGCCTCGATCACGTTGTGCGACACGCCGACCGTGCCCCAGCGCTCGTGCTCGTCGCCGGACTCGATGAGGACGCGCACGAGCGCCGCGGTGCCGGGCTCGCCGGGGAGGACGCGCACCTTGTAGTCGTGGAGGCGCACCTCGGCGACCTCGGGATAGAACTTCTCGAGCGCCTTGCGGAGCGCTTGGTCGAGCGCGTTCACGGGGCCGTTTCCCTGCGCGGCCGTGTGCTCGATGCGCCCGTCCGGGCCTTCGAGCATGATCGTCGCCTCCGCGATGGGCGCCTCGCCCTCGGCGCGCTTCTCGTCGATCACGCGGAAGCCGATCAGGCGGTAGTAGCGCACGCGGTCGCCGTCGATCGCCTTCTGCATGAGGAGCTCGAAGGACGCCTCCGCGCCCTCGAAGGCGAAGCCGCGCGCCTCGAGCTCCTTCAGCTCGGCGAGGAGCGCCGTCACGGCCGGCTTGTTCGAGTGGAGGTCGAGCCCGAACTTCTCCGCCTTGTAGAGGAGGTTCGAGCGGCCGGCCAGGTCGGACACGAGCACGCGCTGCACGTTGCCGACGAGCGCCGGGTCCATGTGCTCGTACATCGCGGCGTTCTTCTGCACGGCGGCGACGTGGAGCCCGCCCTTGTGCGCGAACGCGGCCTGCCCGACGAAGGGTTGGCGCTTGTTCGGCTCGATGTTCGCGAGCTCGTAGACGAGCTGCGACAGGTCGGTGAGCTTGCGGAGCTGCGCGGCCGAGAGGCAGTGGTAGCCGCGCTTCAGCTGGAGCACGGGAACGACGGACACGAGGTTCGCGTTCCCCGTCCGCTCGCCGAAACCGTTCACCGTCCCCTGCACCTGCACGCACCCGTGCTCGACCGCCGTGAGCGTGTTCGCGACGGCGAGCTCGCAGTCGTTGTGGCAGTGGATGCCGAGGGGCGCCGGCACCGCGGCACGCGCCGCGTCGACGGCGGCGGCGATCCGGTCCGGGAGCGAGCCGCCGCGCGTGTCGCAGAGGCAGAGGAGCGTCGCGCCCCCGTCGGCGGCGGCGCGGAGGCAGTCGAGCGCGTACGCCGGGTCCGCGGCGAAGCCGTCGAAGAAGTGCTCGGCGTCGAAGATCACCTCGTCCGCGTGCCGGCGGAGGTACGCCATCGTGTCGCGGATGACGTCGAGGTTCTCGGCGAGCGGGATCCGGAGGTCCTCGCGGACGTGGAAGTCCCAGGTCTTCCCGACGATCGTCACGACGGGCGTCGCCGCGCGGACGCAGGCGAGCAGGTTCCGGTCCTCCGAGGCCTTCACACCGGCGCGCCGGGTCGCCCCGAAGGCGGCCACCTTCGCGTGCCGGAGGCCGAGCCGCCTGACCGCGCGGAAGAACTCTTCGTCGCGCGGGTTCGACCCCGGCCAGCCGCCCTCCACGTAGTGGACGCCGAGGTCGTCGAGCCGCTCGGCGATCCGGAGCTTGTCCTCGAGCGTGAAGGACACGTCCTCGGACTGTGCGCCGTCCCGCAGCGTCGTGTCGTAGAGCTGGATCCGCTTCACGAAGCGGTCCTCGCGCCGCCGATGAAGGCGTCGTGGAGCGTCCGGACGGCCAGCTCCGCGTACTTCGCGTCGATGACGATCGAGATCTTGATCTCGGACGTGGAGATCATCTGCACGTTGATGCCTTCCGCGGCGAGCACCTCGAACATCCGCGCCGCGATCCCGGCGTGCGTGCGCATGCCGACGCCCACGATCGACACCTTCGCGACGTTCGTCTCCCCCGCGATCCCGTGAGCGCCGATCTCGCGCGCCGTCGCGTCGAGGAGCGCGCGGGCCTTCTCGTAGTCGGCGCGCGGCACGGTGAACGTCAAGTCGGTGGTGCCGTCCGCGCTCGCGTTCTGGATGATCATGTCGACGACGATGTTCGCGCGTGCGATCGGACCGAACACCCTGGCGGCGATGCCCGGACGATCCGGGACGCGGAGCAGCGTGAGCTTCGCCTCGTCCCGGTCGCACGCGACGCCGGCGACGGACACCTCCTCCATGGTCGGGTCCTCCTCGACCACCCACGTGCCCGTCGACTCGTTGAACGACGAGCGCACGTGGACGGGCACGTGGTAGCGCTTGGCGAACTCGACGGACCGGATCTGGAGCACCTTCGCGCCGAGGCTCGCGAGCTCGAGCATCTCGTCGTACGCGATGCGCTCGAGCTTCCGGGCCTGCGGGACGATGCGCGGGTCGCTCGTGTAGACGCCGTCGACGTCGGTGTAGATCTCGCACACGTCGGCCTTGAGCGCGGCGGCGAGGGCGACCGCGCTCGTGTCCGATCCACCCCGGCCGAGCGTCGTGATGCTCCCCTCGCCGTCGACGCCCTGGAAGCCGGCGACGACGGCGACCATCCCCTGCTCCACCGTGCGGCGGAGCCGGCCCTCGTCGATGCGCACGATGCGCGCGCGGCCGTACGCGTTGTCGGTCTGGATGCGGATCTGGTGGCCGAGGAAGGAGCGCGCGGGGACGCCGAGGTCGCGGAGGGCGAGCGCGGTGAGCGCGGCCGTCACCTGCTCGCCGGTCGCGACCAGCACGTCGCTCTCCCGCTCGTCGGGCGTCGCAGCGGCCTGGCGGGCGAGCGCGAGGAGCCGGTTCGTCTCGCCGGCCATGGCCGAGACGACGACGACCACGGCGTGCCCCGCCTCGTGCGTCCGCGCCACGCGCGCCGCCACGCGCCTGATGCGCTCGACGTCGCCGACGGACGTGCCGCCGTACTTCTGGACGACGAGCGCCATCTCACGCCCCGAGCGCGGCGGCGAGCCACGCCGCGTGGCGCGGCCCGCGCGCTTCCAGGCGGATCGCGCGACGCTCCCCGCCCGCGGCGGTGAGCGTCACCACGAGAACCTCGTCTCCGGCGGCCGGAAGGAGCCGATCGAACCACTCGACGGCCGCCACTCCCTCGCCGTAGAGCACGTCCCGGAAGAATAGCTCATCGTCGAGCGGACGCTCAAGGCGGTAGACGTCGACGTGCGCGAGCGGGAGGCGGCCGCCGCGGTACTCCGTCGCGATCACGAAGCTCGGGCTCGCCACGAGCGTGGGATCGGCTCCGAGGCCCGCCGCGAGCCCGCGCACGAGGCACGTCTTCCCCGTGCCGAGGTCGCCGACGAGCCCGAGGAGCGCACCCGCCGGCGCCGTCCGCCCGAGCGCCGCCCCGAGCGCCTCGGTCTCTGCGGGGCTCGCCGAGACGACCTCACGCGCCGGCACGGTAGCCCCGCCCGGCGGCCGCCTCCGGCCGCGCGGCCGCCTGGAGCCGCGCGATCGTCGGGGGCAGCTCGTCGGCGACGTCGTGCGCGAGGAGGCCGACCTCGCCGTGCCGCGCAGCGACCGCGTCCCCCGCCGCGCCGTGCGCGAAGGCGGCGAACGCGGCCGCGTCGAACGGGGCGAGGCCCTGCGCGAGGAGCGCGCCGACGACGCCGGCGAGCACGTCGCCCGTCCCGCCGCTCGCCATGCCGGGATTGCCGGTGGGCGAAATCGCGGCGCCGCCGTCCGGCGCCGCGACGACCGTGTGCGCGCCCTTGAGCACGACGACGACGTTTTCGGCCGCCGCGACGCGCCGGGCCGTGCCCAGCCGGTCCGCCTGCACGGCCGCCGTCGTCCCGCCCGTGAGGCGCGCCATCTCGCCGGGGTGCGGCGTGACGATCGTCGGCGCCGGGCGCGCGCGGAGGAGGTGCGTGCCGGCGACGCAGTTGAGCCCGTCGGCGTCCAGCACGAGCGGCACCCGCGTGCGGCGGACGACGCGCGCGACGAGCGCGCGGCTCGTGTCCGTCTGCCCGAGCCCCGGGCCGCACACGACCGCCGTGCGCCCCCCCACGAGCGCGTCGAACGCGTCATCGTCGGCCGGCCACGCCGCGGTCATCGCCTCGCGCACATGCCCCTCGCAGACGGGCTGGAGGTCCGCCGGCACGGCGAGCGTCACGAGCCCGGCCCCCGCGCGCGCTGCGCCCTCGGCGCAGAGGAGCGCCGCCCCCGACTTGCCCGCGGAGCCGGCGACCACGAGGACGTGGCCGAAGGTTCCCTTGTGCGCGTCGCGCGCGCGCGGCGGCAGAAGCGCGCCCACCTCCCGCGTCTCGAGGAGCGACGTCCGCGGCCCGACGGCTTCGAGCGCGGCCGGCGGGATGCCGATGTCGACGACGGCGAGGAGGCCCGTGTAGTCGACGCCGGGGTAGACGACTTGCCCCACCTTCGGCAGGCCGAAGGTCGCCGTCACGGTCGCCCGGACGGCGGTCCCGAGCGGGCGCCCGGTGTCGGCGGAGAGCCCCGACGCGATGTCGACCGCGAGGACGGGGGCCCCGCACGCGTTTACCGCGCCGATCGCGTCCGCGGCGAGCCCCGCGACCGGCGCGTCGAGCCCCGTCCCGAAGAGCGCGTCGACGACGACGGCCGCCTCCGCGAGCCGGCGGCGGAACGCCGCCACGTCGGCGGCGGTCGCGAGCGTCCGGACGGTGCCGCGCGCGCGCCGCCACGCCGCCAGCATCCGCGCCGCGTCGCCGCGCACGTCCTCCGGCCGCCCGGCGAGCCAGACCTCCACCGCCATGCGCCCCCGGCGGAGGTGGCGCGCGACGACGAAGCCGTCGCCTCCGTTGTTCCCGCGCCCGCAGAGGACGACCGCCGGGCCGCGCGGCGCCCGCAGGCGCTCGCGGAGCACGCGCGCCGCGCCGGCGCCCGCGCGCTCCATGAGGACGTGGCCGGGGGTCCCGTGCTCGATCGTCCACCGGTCGAGCGCGCGCATCTCGCTCGCCGTGACGACGATCACCGGCGCCTCGCCGCCCGCTGCGCCGCGGTGAGCGCGTCCCGCATCTCGCGGACGGCGGCGTGGAACCCGATCAGCACGGCGCGCGCGACGATGCTGTGCCCGATGTTCAGCTCCACCATGCCCGGGAGCGTCGCGACGGGCCCGACGTTCTCGACCGTGAGACCGTGGCCGCCGTGCACCTCGAGCCCGAGGCGCCCCGCGTCGACCGCGGCCGTCCGCAGCCGCTCGAGCTCGCGCGCGCGCGCCTCCTCGTCCGTCGCGTTCGCCCAGTCGCCGGTGTGCAGCTCGACCGCGGGCGCGCCGACGGCGACCGCGGCCGAGAGCTGCGCCGGCTCGGGGTCGATGAAGAGGGCGACCTGGATGCCGGCCGCGCCGAGCCGGGCGACGGCGTCGCGGACCCGCGCGGCGTGCCGCGCGACGTCGAGCCCACCCTCCGTCGTGAGCTCCTCGCGGCGCTCGGGAACGAGGCAGGCGTGGTCGGGCCGGACGCGGCAGGCGTAGGCGATCATGGCGTCGGTGACGGCCATCTCCAGGTTGAGCGTCACGCCGAGGCGGCGCCGGAGCTCCTCGACGTCGCGCTCCTGGATGTGGCGGCGGTCCTCGCGCAGGTGCACCGTGATGCCGTCGGCGCCCGCCTGCTCGGCGAGGAGCGCCGCTTCGACCGGGTCGGGGTAGTCGACGCGGCGGACCTGGCGGAGCGTCGCCACGTGGTCGACGTTGACGCCGAGCCGGATCACGTCACGATTCCGCGGCGGCGCCGTCGGCGGCGCCGAGCGCCCGCCGCGCGGCGCCCGCGATCCCCTCCGCGAGCGACCGGATCTGGGCCTCGCGCTCCCCTTCGATCATGATGCGGAGGAGCGGCTCCGTGCCCGAATACCGCACGAGGACGCGGCCGCGGTCGCCGAGCGCCGCCTCGGCGGCGCGGATCGCCTCGCCGAGCGCGGGGACCGTGGCGACGTCGCGGCGCGCCGCGACGCGCACGTTCACGAGGACCTGCGGGAAGCGCTGCATGACGCGCCGAAGCTCCGACAGCGGCCGGCCCTTCTCGACCATGACCGCGAGGAGCGCGAGGCACGTGATGAGGCCGTCGCCCGTCGTGTTGTGGTCGAGGAAGACGACGTGGCCCGACTGCTCGCCGCCCAGGTTGTAGCCCCCGCGGACCATCTCCTCGACGACGTAGCGGTCCCCGACGGGCGTCGTCACCACGCGGATGCCGCGCTCCTTCATCGCGAGGTGGAGCCCGAGGTTCGACATCACGGTCGCGACCAGCGTCCCGTGGCGCAGCCCCTCCCGCGCGCCGAGCTCGGCGGCGAGGATCGCCATCACCTCGTCGCCGTCGACGACGGCGCCCGTCTCGTCGACGAAGATCGCGCGGTCGGCGTCGCCGTCGAGCGCGATCCCCACCTGCGCGCCGTGCTCCCGCACGGCGGCCTGGAGCCCGGCCGGGTGGAGCGCGCCGCAGTCCTGGTTGATGTTCTGCCCGTCGGGCTCGACGCCGCGCGCGACCACGTCCGCGCCGAGCTCCTCGAGGACCTCGGGCGCGACCTTGTACGCGGCGCCGTGGCCGCAGTCGACGACCAGGCGGAGCCCATCGAGCGTCAGGTGGCGCGGGAAGGTGCTCTTCGCGAAGACGTTGTAGCGCCCGACGGCGTCGTCGATGCGGAAGGCCTTCCCGATCTCGGTGGCGGTCGGCCGGAGCGTGTCGATCGAGTCGGAGAGGACGAGCCGCTCGATCTCCGCCTCGACGTCGTCGGCGAGCTTGAAGCCCGACTGCCCGAAGAACTTGATCCCGTTGTCCTGGAACGCGTTGTGCGAGGCGGAGATGACGACCCCGGCGTCGGCGCGCAGCGAGCGCGTGAGGAACGCGATGCCGGGCGTCGGGAGGGGGCCGACGAGGAGCACGTCGACGCCCATCGAGCAGATGCCCGACGCCATCGCCGTCTCGAGCATGTAGCCCGAGAGCCGCGTGTCCTTGCCGATCAGGATCTTGTGGCGCCGGGTCGACCGCTTGCTCACGTGCGCGAGCGCGCGGCCGAGCCGGAGCGCCGTCTCGGACGTCATCGGATCGACGTTCGCGACGCCGCGCACGCCGTCCGTCCCGAAGAGCTTGCGTCCGTCGCGTGCCATCGGGGTCAGCGCGCGGGGCGTCCGAGCTGGAGAGTCACCATCTCGGGCTGCTGGCGCGTCAGCTCGAGCGGCGGCGCGAGGTCCACCTTGACCGGCACGCGGTGCGCGCCCGGCTCGAGCCCCTTCGCGTCGACGTACACCTGGCCGTCGGTGAGCTTGTAGTTCTTCAAAAGGTGCTGCGGCCCGCGGATGGCGATGTCGACGCTCTCCGGCACGATGTGCGCGCGGACGTCGCCGGCGTTCCGGACGGTCACGTCGACGTGCTTGAACTCGCGCACGACGATGACGGGCTCGATCGTGATCGCGACCGTGACCCGGTCGGGCGCGAAGTTGAGGAGGTCGCCCGCCCACGTGAGCAGCGCCTGCCGCTGGAAGCTCTCCGAGAGGCCGCGGAGGTCGATCGGCTCCGTCGTGATCTCCTTCAGGTCGTCGACCTTGCTCGCGGGTCCCGTCACTTCCACCTGCGCGGGCGTCACGTGCGATTCCGCGACCGTATAGCCGAAGGCCGGAGTGCCCGCCAGGTCGGCGTGAACGGGCACCGCACGGCGGACGAGCCGCTCGAGCCGGATCTTCAACCGCGCGGGCTCCATGCGCACGACGCTCAGGCGTCCCTGGAGCGAGGGGCGGATCATCTCCTGCTTCAGATCGATGCGGACGTCGCCCGGGGTCGCGCGCGAGAAGTCGAGCATGATCTTCTCCCGCCGCTCATCGACCTGGTCGAGGATCGTGCGGGGGCCCCGGATCGTCACCTTCACCGGGCGCGGCGGATTCGACACGACCAGGTCCGGCGGCTTCCGCAGCGTCTCGACGTTCAGCTCGAGCTCGCGCTCCGCCCCGCCGCCCTGGACGTTCACCGAGACCCAGGCGAGGATCGCGAGGACGAGCGAGAGGAGCTTCAACCCCGTGTTCCGCCGGAGCGCGTCCCGCAGCTCGCGCGGGCGCGGCAGGCGGAGGCGCCGCCACGGCGGGACGGGCGCCGGCGGCCCCGGGAGGGCGTCGCTCGGCGGCGTCTCCGCGGGACGGGCCCGGAGCGCGAGGAGCCTCATCCGATGAGCTCCCGCTGGAGCGTCGTGCGGAGCGTTCCCGCATCGACGTCACGCGTGATCTTCCCCTCGCGGACGAGCGACGTCATGCCGTCCTCCTCCGAGACGACGATCGCGAGCGCGTCCGTCTCCTCCGTGAGCCCGATCGCCGCGCGATGGCGCGTGCCGAGCGTCTTCGAGACGTTCGGGTTCGTCGTGAGGGGCAGGAAGCAGCCGGCCGCGGTGATGCGGCCGTGCTGGATGATGAGCGCGCCGTCGTGGATCGGCGAGTCGGGAAGGAAGATGCTCGTCACGAGCTCCTTCGACACCTGGGCGTCGAGCCGCGTGCCGACGTCGATGTACTCGTTCAGCCCGACCTCGTTCTGGAGGACGATGAGCGCGCCGACGCGCCGCGAGGCGAGGAAGGTGACGCCCTTCACGAGCTCCTCGACGGCCTGGTTCTGCGCGATGCGGTCGCGCGGCGAGTAGAGCGGGCCCGTGCCGACCTGCGTGAGCGCCCGGCGGATGTCGTTCTGGAACACGATGAAGATGAGGACGAGCGAGGAGCCGAGGAGGTAGTGGAGGAAGACGTTCAGCGTGTAGACCTCGAGCCAGCCGGACAGGAGGTAGATGCCGTAGACGAAGGAGAGCCCGATCAGCATCGGGACGGCCCGCGTGCCGCGGATGAAGCGGATCGTGAAGTAGATGCCGCCGGCGAGGACGAAGATGTCGAGGCCGTCCTGCCAGCGGAAGCCCTTGAGCAGCTCGATCACGTCCCCGCCCTCGCGATCGCGTGCGCCACGGCGACGACGTCCGCCATGGCGGCGGCGTCGTGGACGCGCACGAGCCGCGCGCCGGCCGCGACGGCGAGCGCCACCGCGGCCGCCGTGCCGAAGAGCCGGCCCCCGGCGTCCCGCTCGCCGAGGACGGCCCGCATGAAGCTCTTCCGCGACGGACCCACGAGCACCGGATACCCGAGCGCGACGCACGCGTCGAGATGGCGGAGCAAGAGAAGGCTCTCGTCTGCCTGCTTCCCGAAGCCGATCCCGGGGTCGAGCACGATCGCGTCGCGGGCGACGCCGGCCGCCTCGGCTGCGGCGGCCCGCTCGGCGAGGAACGCCGTCACCTCCCCCACCACGTCCGTGGAGCGCGGCTCGTGAGCCATCGTCGCGGGGACGCCCTTCATGTGCATGAGGACGACCGGGACCCCGCGCCGGGCGCAGAGCGGGAGGAGCGCGGGATCGAACCGGCCCGCCGAGACGTCGTTCACGGCGTCCGCGCCCTCGTCGAGCGCCGCGGCGGCGACGGCGGCCTTCGTCGTGTCGACCGAGAGGGGGACCCGGACCGCGGCCCGGACCGCCCGGAGCACGGGCAGGAGGCGGCGCCGCTCCTCCGCCGCGTCGACGGGGGTCGCGCCCTGGCGCGTCGACTCCGCGCCCACGTCGAGCATGCGGGCGCCGCCCGCGACCATGGCCCGGGCCACGTCGGCCGCGGCCGCCGGGTCGGGGTGGCGGCTCCCCGCCCAGAAGGAGTCCGGGGTCGCGTTCAGGACGCCGACGACGACCGGGGGATCGAGGACGAGCGGGCCCGCGGGAGTGTCGAGGACGGGGCCGGCGTCAGGCCGACGCGGCGGCGGCGCCCCGGAGACCACCGTTCTGGCTTCCGTACTGCCGGAGGATCTCGTCGATCTCGGCGCCGTCGATGACCTCGCGCTCGAGGAGCGCCTCGGCCATCTTGTGCAGCACTTCGAGATTGCGCCGGAGGAGGAGCTTCGCGCGCTCGTACGCCTCGAGGAGGATGCGGCGGACCTCGGCGTCGATCTGCACGGCGGTCGTCTCGGAGTAGTCGACGCGCTGGGTGAAGTCGCGCCCGAGGAAGATCTCCTCCTCCTTCTTCCCGAACGTCATCGGGCCGAGCTTCTCGCTCATGCCCCACTCGCAGACCATCTTGCGGGCGAGCTCGGTGGCGCGCTCGATGTCGTTGCCCGCACCGGTCGTCATGTTGCCGAGGACGAGCTCCTCGGCCGCGCGCCCGCCGAAGAAGACCGCGAGCTCGTCGAGGAGGTACGGCTTCGAGTAGGTGTGGCGGTCGTCGATCGGGACCTGCTGCGTGAGCCCGAGCGCCATCCCGCGCGGGATGATCGTCACCTTGTGGACCGGGTCCGCCGCCGGGACGAGCTTCGCGACGAGCGCGTGCCCCGACTCGTGGTACGCCGTGATCCGGCGCTCCTCCAGGCTGATGATCATCGAGCGGCGCTCCGAGCCCATCATCACCTTGTCGCGCGCGACCTCGAAGTCGGCCATCTCGACGCGGTCGCGGTTCTTCCGCGCGGCGAGGAGCGCGGCCTCGTTCACGAGGTTCTCGAGGTCGGCGCCGGCGAAGCCCGGCGTCTGGCGCGCGAGCAGCTCGATGTTCACGTCGTCTGCGATCGGGACGCGGCGCGTGTGCACGCGGAGGATCCCCTCGCGCCCCTTCACGTCCGGGCGCGGCACGACGACGCGGCGGTCGAAGCGGCCGGGCCGCAGGAGCGCCGGGTCGAGCACGTCGGGACGGTTCGTCGCCGCGACGAGGATCACGCCCTCGTTCGTCTCGAAGCCGTCCATCTCGACGAGGAGCTGGTTGAGCGTCTGCTCGCGCTCGTCGTGCCCGCCGCCGAGGCCCGCACCGCGATGGCGGCCGACGGCGTCGATCTCGTCGATGAAGATGATGCAGGGCGCGTTCTTCTTCCCCTGCACGAAGAGGTCGCGCACCCGGGAGGCGCCGACGCCGACGAACATCTCGACAAAGTCCGAGCCCGAGATCGAGAAGAACGGCACGCCCGCCTCACCGGCGACCGCGCGCGCGAGGAGCGTCTTCCCGGTGCCCGGCGGCCCGACGAGGAGCACGCCCTTCGGGATGCGCCCGCCGAGCTTCGTGAACTTCTTCGGATCCTTCAGGAAGGCGATGATCTCCTCGAGCTCCTCCTTCGACTCCTCGATGCCGGCGACGTCGCCGAACGTCACCTTGTGCTGGTTCTCGGAGAGCAGTTTCGCGCGGCTCTTCCCGAACGACATCGCCTTCCCGCCGCCCACCTGCATCTGGCGCATGAAGAAGATCCAGACGCCGATCAGGAGGAGCATCGGGAAGTAGTTGACGAGGGCGAGGAGGTACCAGGGCTCGCTGTCCTCGGGCCGGGCCTCGATCTCGACCCGGTGCTCCTTCAGGTTGCGGACGAGGTCCGGATCGTCCGGGACGATCGTCTTGAAGCCGTCACCGACGCCGCCGTGCTCGGTGCGGTAGTGGCCGCGGACGTTCTTGCCCTGGATGACGACGGCCGCGACGCGGCCCTGGTCCACGGCCTCCATGAACTGGCTGTAGCTGATCTCCGGCTCGCGCGGCTGCTGCTTGGTCACCACCGACCAGAGGAGCAGCCCCATGAGCAGCAGGAGAAGCCAGAGGCCGAGGTTACGGGAGATGGGATTCAAAGGCACACCGACCCGAGCAGCGCGTGGCGGATCGTAACACACGGTCCCCGCAGCGGCAATCTTGGCTCTGCAATCCCGCCCGCTCACTCCGCGCGCTCGAACGCCGCCTCCACGACGCGGCGGGTGCCGGGCCCGACGGCGGCGCCGGCCCCGCGGACGAGGCCCGCGACCCAGAGCACGTCGCCGTCGGCGACCAGCACGGGCACGCCCGGCCGGCGCTCCCGCGGCACCTTCGCGTCGACCAGCACGTCCTGGAGCTTCTTCGTCCCGCCGCCGAGGAGCCGTACGCGGTCGCCCGCCATGGGCGAGCGGACGACGAGGCCGCCGGGCACGAGGTCGGCGTCGAAGAGGGCGTGGGCCGCATCGGCCGCCCGCTCCTCCCCGGGCCGGCGCGGGCGCGGCGGGGAGAGCGAGAGCCGCCAGGCGCCGCGCGGGTGGACGACGACGTCGCCCGGCGCGATCGGGAGCGCGAACGGCTCGGGCGTCGCCTGCCGCCCGCGGCGGCGGACGAGGACGTCGCCCTCGCGGACGACGCGCGCGGGCCCGGGCACCGCGACGGCCCCGCGCGTGCGGCCCGCGGCGAGCGCGAGCACGCGCTCGACGTGGACGGCCGCGACGCCGGCGCGCGTCCCGTGCTCGAGCCAGGCGCGCACGACCCGCCGCGCGAGGGCCGCGGGCTCGGCCGCGACCTCGGCCCGCAGCCGGCCCTCGCGCGTGCGGAGCGCCGCGAGCCGCGCGGCCGCGAGCGTCTCGAGGAGCGCGTCCTCGTCGCGGAGCCGCGCCGCGAGCGCCGCGAGCGCGGGCACGACGCGCGGGTTCAGGTCCGCGGCCATGAAGGGCAGGAGGACGCGCCGGATGCGGTTCCGCGTGCGCGAGAGGTCGGCGTTCGTCCGGTCGACCGCGAACGGGAGCCCCCGGTCCGCGAGGAACCGGCGGACGTCTGTGCGCGTCGCCTCCAGGAGCGGCCGCCAGAGACGCCCGCGCCGCGGCCGCATGCCGCCGAGCCCGCGGCGGCCGGCGCCGCGGACGAGGCGGAGGAGGAGCGTCTCCGCCTGGTCGTCGGCCGTGTGACCCGTCGCGACGACGTCCGCGCCCGCCTCCGCTGCCATCGCGAGCAGCGCGCGGTAGCGGGCGCGGCGCGCGCGCGCCTCGAGGTTCGCGCCGGCGGCGAGCGTGACGCGCCGGACGAGCGCGGCCGTCCCGAGACGCGCGGCCAGCGCCGCGACCTCGCGCGCCTCGCGCGCGCTCTCCGCCCCGCGCAGGCCGTGGTCGACGTGGCCCGCCGTCACGCGGAGGCCGTGCGCGGGCGCGAGCGCGGCGAGCGCGGCGAGCAGCGCGGTCGAATCCGGCCCGCCCGACACCGCGACCAGCACGTGGGACCCCGGCGCGGGGGCCTTCGGCGCGCGGAGCGCCCGGACGACCGTCCGGAGGAGGCGGCTCTCGACCTCGCGCACGCGGCGATCCTACGGGGAAGCGGCCCCGGGCCGCCAGCGTGGCGGCGCCACGGCACCGGGTCACCCCGCGACGCGGTAGAAGGCGCCGAGGATCGCGCCGTAGAGGAGGTGCGCGACGACGACCGAGACGGGCGTCCGCCGCCCGTAGTGGAGCGCGAGGAAGCCCGGCGGCTCGAGCTCGCGCGTTGGCGTCGGGCCCCGGAGCTCGTCGGCCATGCGGGGATGGATGCCCGGGACGAGCCGGACGCCGACGAAGAGGACGAACGCCGCGTGGAGGAGCCCGAGCGCCGCGCCGAGCCACCACGTCGCCCGGCCCCAGCTCTCGAACACGGCCGCGTACACGAACGCGAACACCCACCCGTTCAGGAGGTGGACGACGAAGCCGATCACCTTCGCCCGGTCGCGGTCGGGCGTGAACATCGTCCCGATCATGAACGGCAGGTTCATGCGCGTGAGCCCGCGCCACTGCGTCGCCGCCATGAGCGTCGTCATCACGACCGTCGCGACGAAGCCCCAGAGGATCGCGCTGCCCCAGTTCACACCGCCACTCCCGGGCGCGGTGCGCGCGCGCGGTCGAGGGCGTCCTCGCCCCGAGCCTCGGCGAGCGCGAGCGCCGCGCTGATGAGCCCGACGTGCGTGAAGGCCTGCGGGAAGTTGCCGAGCGCGGCGCCGGTCGCGGGGTCGATCTCCTCCGCGTAGAGGCCCACGTCGTTCGCGTACCCGAGCAGCCGCTCGAACCGGCGCCGCGCGTGCTCGACCTCGCCCGCGCGCGCGAGGCACTCGACCGCCCAGAAGCTCGCGAGCCCGAAGCACCCCTCGCCCGCGGGCAGCCCGTCGTCGAGCCCCTCGGGAGCGTAGCGCTGGACGAGGGCATCGCCGCGGCCGAGGCTCCCGAGGACGCGGGTCCAGGTCGCGCGCATGCGCGGCGCGCGCGCGTCGACGTATCCGTAGAGCGGCAGGACGAGGAGGCTCGCGTCGACCGCGTCGCTGCCGAAGCGCGCGACGTAGCTGCCCGCCCGCGCGCTCCAGCCCTCGGTCTCGATCACCGTCCGGATCGCCGCCGCGACCGTGTGGAAGCGGTCGACGGGCACCGCGAGCCACCGCCGCGCGTGCATCCCGAGGAGGCGGTCGAGCGCCACCCAGCAGAGCACCTTCGAGTGCGTGTGCTGGAAGCGCCCCGCGCGGACCTCCCAGATGCCCTCGTCCGGCTCGCGCCAGCGCTCGCACACGGTGCGCCCGAGGCCGACGAGGAACTGCTGCGTGTCGCGGTCGAAGCGGCCGTCCCGGCCGGCGAACTGCGCCGCGGCGTCGACGACCTCGCCGTACACGTCGAGCTGGAGCTGCGCGTGCGCGCCGTTTCCCACGCGGACGGGGCGCGAGCCGGCGAAGCCGGCGAGGTGCTCGAGCGTCCGCTCGGAGAGCCGCGCGCCGCCGAAGACGTCGTACACGACCTGGAGCGCCGGCCAGGTGAGCCGGGTCGCGTGCAGCATCCACTGGAGGAACGCCTCCGCCTCCGCGGCGTAGCCGAGCGCGAAGAGCGCGCGCACGGTGATCGACGCGTCGCGGAGCCAGCAGTAGCGGTAGTCCCAGTTGCGCACGCCGCCGGGCCACTCCGGGAGGGACGTCGTCGGCGCGGCGACGACGGCGCCCGACGGCGCGTACGTCATGAGCTTGAGGGCGAGCGCGCTCCGCGCGACGGCCGCCCGGTAGGGGCCGCCGTACGCGCACCGTCCCGCCCACGCGCGCCACCACGCGGCGGTCGTCGCCAGGCGCTCCCGCGCCGCCTCCCCGAGCGGCGGTACGACCGACGGCGCCTCGCTCGCGAAGCTGAGCGAGACGTGGCGCCGCTCGCCCGCGCGCACGCGGCACACGCCCGCCGCGCTCGCGCCGTCCGGCGCGCGGCGGAGCGGCACGTCGGTCCGGAGCACGAGCTCCCCGTGCCCGACCTCGGCGTGGAGGCCGAGCGCGCCGTGCTCGGTGAGCACGGCGCCCCCGGCGCCGTAGTCGGGCCGCGGCTCGAAGACGACGTCGAGCGCGACCTCGCCTTCGAGGCCCTCGATCTCGCGGAGGAGCTCGTGCTCGGGGACGAGGAAGCGCCGCTTCGCCTCCTCGGATTCGACCGGCATCGCGTCGCGGAGGACGCAGGCGCCGCCCGGCACGCGGAAGACCGTCTCGAGCACGTTCGTGTCGGGCTCGTAGCGTCGCTCGACGCGCGCCTCGCCCCGGGGCGTGATCGCGAGCCGCCCGCCCCGCTCCCGGTCGAGGAGCGCGGCGAAGACGGCGGGGCCGTCGAAGCGCGGCAGGCAGAGCCAGTCGACGGCGCCCGTGCGCGAGACGAGCGCGGCCGTGCGGCAGTTCCCGACGACGGCGTAGTCGCCGATGGTCCGTGGGGCATCCACGCGCCTCTCCGGGTACCGGACGCGCCCGCCACGGTAAATGCCCGTCGGCCGGAGGGTCGCGCTCCCGGCGGCGAGCGCCGGCCGGCGTCGGCGCCGTCGCGCCCGGCGGGCGTCGTCGGGTGCGCCGGCCGCTCAGGCCGCGGGGCGCGCGAGCCGCGCCTCGAGACGCACCGTCGCCCCCGCGAGCACGCGCGCGAGCGCCCGCGGCGCGAAGGGCGCGCCGAGGCGCGCCAGGAGCCGCGGCTCGAGCGCGAACGTCCACCGCACGCGCGTCCCCTCCCCGGCGTCGGCCAGGTCCCAGGACTCGACGAGCGCCGTCGCGAACGGGACGGACGCGCCGGTCACGGTCCAGGCGAGGCGCGCGTCGGGGTCCCACGCGATCATCTCCTCCTGCCATCGCGTGCCGCCGACGTCGGCCACGCGGGTCGTCCCGACGCCGTACGGCGGGCGGCTCGTGTAGCGCGCGTCGCGCAGCCGCGGGAACCAGGCCTTCCAGCCGCCCGCGTCGGCGAAGGCCGCGAACACGGCGGGCCGGGGTGCGGCGACCCGGCCCTCGGTCACGTGGACGGCGGGCGCCCGCGCGAGGAACGCGAGGCTCTCCTTCCGCATCGCGAACCACATCGGCGTGCGGCGGGCGCGCTCAGCCGCGCCCGTTCGGGTCGTCGAGGACGAAGCGCCACGTCCCGTCGGGCTGGCGTCGCACGACCTCGATCGCCTTGCCGCCGATCGGCGTCCGCTCGCCGTCGGGCCCGACGACCGAGCCCGTCCAGTCGTTGTACGTGAGCGCGATGTCGCCGCTCTGGACGACCTCGACGACCCGGCACTCGACGCGCGCGCCGGCCGCGACCTGCGCGGCGAAGCACTCGCGGATGGCCGCGTGCCCCATGAGGGGCGCGCCGCTCGCGGCGTCGATCAGCACGGCGTCGGGCTCGTAGAGCGCGACGATCCCGTCGATGTCGCCCGCGGCCATCCGCTCCGCGAGCACGACGTCGCACGCGTCGGGGGTGTCGGCTGGCATGCGCGCCGGTATCGTCCCGCGCGCGCGCCGTCAAGGGGAGCGCACGGCGGGGGGTCGTAGCACGTCGCGCGGGAGCACCGGGTCGCTGGGCGACGCGCCCACTCACTTACGGCCGCGCGGCCGGCGACGGCCGGCCGTCGCGCGCCGGGGGCGGCGGGTGCTATAGGGCGCGGCCATGCGTCGCGTCGCCGCCCTCCTCCTCCTCGCCCTCGCGCCGGGCGAGGCGGTCGCCGCGACGAACCTGATCGTGATCGTGATCGACGCGCTCCGCGCCGATCATCTCTCGAGCTACGGGTACGCGCGGCCGACGAGCCCGAAGCTGGACGCCTTCGCGGCGCGCGCCGTGCGCTTCACGCGCGCCATGGCACCCTCGAACCGGACCTGCTCGAGCATGCCCTCGATCTGGACGGGGCTCCTCCCCTCGCGGCACGGCGTCCTCGACCGGCGCGACGTCCTCGCCGAGCGCTTCGCGACCGCGGCCGAGCTGCTCCGCGCCCGCGGCTACCGGACGGGCGCGTGGTGCCCGAACCCGAGCCTCGACCGCGCCTTCGGGCTCGCGCAGGGCTGGGACGTGTACGAGACGGACTTCGAGGCGGCCGCCGGCGGCGAGCGCACCTGGCAGGCGCACGAGACGGCGAGCGTCATCAACGCGCGCGCGCTCGCCTTCGTCGACGCGACCCGCGAGCGGCCCTTCCTCCTCTGGCTCCACTACCGCGACGTCCACGGCCCCTACCTCCCGCCGCCGCCGTACGACACGGTCTTCCACGCGCCGGCGCCGCGTCCGCTCTCGCCCGCCGAGGTGCGCGCGCGCCCGGGGTATCTCACGCTGCCCGGCGACGCCGACGATCTCGAGTACTACGTCGCGCGCTACGACGGCGGGATCCGCTACACCGACGAGCGCGTCGCCCAGCTGCTCGCGGAGCTCGGCCGCCGCGGGGTCCTCGAGCGGTCCGTCGTCGTCGTGACCGCCGACCACGGCGAGGCGTTCCTCGAGCACCGGCAGTGGAACCACGGCGTGTCCCTCTACGAGGAGGAGGTGCACGTGCCCCTCATCATCGCGCGCCCGGGCGATGCGCCGCGCGTCGTCGACCATGTCGTCTCGACGCTCGACCTCTTCCCGACGCTCCTCGAGCTGGCGGGCGCCACGCCTCCGGAGACGGACGGCGAGAGCCTCGTTCCGCTCCTCGCGGGGCAGGCGGCGGCGTACCGCCGGAGGCGCGCCGCGGCCGAGGCGCGCGTCCTCGGCGACGAGCACCGCCGCCTCCAGCGCGCGATCCGCGAGCACGACTGGAAGCTCCTCGACAACGGCTTCACGCCGAAGCCGCGGCTCTTCGACCTCGCCTCCGACCCCCAGGAGCGCCACGACCGCTCCGCCGACGAGCCGGAGCGCGCCGCGGCGCTCGCCGGGGAGATGCGCGCGCTCGCCGCGCGGGCGGCCGGGGCGCCGCCGGCCGAGGCGAAGTCGCTCGGCGGCTCGCTGAAGAGGCGCCTCGAGGCGCTCGGCTACGTGGACTGACGCGCGGCGCGGCGTCCGGCCCGCGGGCACGCCGGACCGCCTGGCGAGGATCCCGGTGATTGAACGCGCGCCTCGGGCGACCATGCTGGCGCGGACGACCGAACCGGGAGGTCACGCGAGCATGAGCGCACTCGTGCCGAAGGGGGTTCTCGCCGCCGTGTTCGCGACCCTCGCCGTCGCCGCAGTCGCGCGCGCGCAGGCGGGCGGCACGCTCACGAACCAGGACCTGCTCTTCGCGCACGACGCGGCGCTGCACAACGCCTCCGCGATCGACCTCGGACGGCTCGCGAGCGTCGCCGGGACCGACCCGCGCGTGCGAGCCTTCGGCGACCGCATGGTCGCGGACCACACCGCCGCCCAGGCGACGCTCCTCACCGTGTCGGCGGCGGCCGGCGCGTCCCTGCCTCGGAGCCTCACGGCGGCGAACGACGACGCGGCTCCGGCCCCCGCGCGGTCCGATCCGAACTTCGATCGCAGCTACCTCCAGACGCAGATCGACGCCCACAAGAGCGCGATCCAGATGTTCAAGCGCGAGGCGAAGGTGGGCGCCGCCGCCGGGCTCGCGAGCTTCGCGTCGGAGAACCTGGCGCTCCTCCGCCGCCACCTCCGCGACGCACAGCGCCTGAAGACGCAGCTCGCGGGCGCGAAGGGAACCGCGGGCGGCGGCGGTGGGATGAGCGGCGGCGGCACGGGCTACAACGCCGGCGGCGGCTCGGGCGACGTCATGTGAGGCGCGCGACCGTGCCCCGGGCGGGATCGAGTGGCGGCGACTGGAATCGAACCAGTGACCTAGGGATTATGAGACCCTCGCTCTAGCCAACTGAGCTACGCCGCCCACCGAGCGAAGCCCCGTAGTTACCGACTCGCCCCGCCGTCCGCAAGCGCGCCGCCCGACCGAGGAGTGCCTCAGTCTGATTCCGCCACTCGGCGTGGATCAGCGACCGTGATCCGCACAGACCTTGCAGGTGCAGCGAGTGCGCCCGGTGTGGTGGCGGAGCCCCACGAGCCAACCCGATGTAGTTCGACCGAACCGCCGGTAGATGCGGCCGAAGAGGTCCGCAACCTGCACCATCGACGTCAGGCAGCTGAAGTAGCGCCCTTGCGGACGTCGTTCCCAGACTCGTCCACCTAGCAGATCACGGGTCGCATCCGACGTCGAACGCACCGTCGCCGTGGAAGAGGCCGAGGACGTGTCCCACCTCCATGCGCCGGCAGATCGCGAGCACGACCGCGAGCGCGCGGCCGCCGCGAGTAGAATGCGATGGCGATCTTTCAAGCCTGCTTCCTCCCGGTCGCCGTGCCGGCCCCACTCGCACCAGACGACGGAGCCGCCGGGGCAAGCGCCGCGCGCGCCGCTCCCCCGGCGACTTGCGCGCTCCTTCCGGCGACGCTATGGCGCGCGGGCATGACGAGGGGCGCCCGGGCGGTCGCGTCGCCGCGCGTCGTGCGGATCGAGGATCTCCGGCGCCTCGCGAAGCGGCGGCTCCCGCGCGTGGTCTTCGACTACATCGACGGCGGCGCGGAGGACGAGGTGACGCTGCGGGCGAACACGGCCGCGTTCGCGGCGGTCGCGTTCCGGCCGCGGCAGGGCGTCGCCGTCGCCGCCGTGGATCTCCGGACGACCGTCCTCGGGACGTCGCTCGGGCTGCCGTTGCTGCTGGCGCCGGTCGGGAGCTGCCGCATGTTCCATCCGCGCGGCGAGGTCGTCGCGGCCGCGGCCGCGAGCGCGGCGGGCACGGCCTACGTCCTCTCGACCTTCTCCGGCTGCCGGCTCGAGGAGGTGCGCGACGGCGCGGCCGGCCCGCTCTGGTATCAGCTCTACGTGCCCGGCGGGCGGGACGTCGCGGAGGCCGCGATCGCGCGGGCGCGCGCCGCCGGGTACGCCGCGCTCGTCGTCACGATCGATACGCCCACGTCTGGCATGCGCGAGCGCGACTTCTACAACGGGACGCCCGAGCTCCTCCGGGGGAGCCTCCTCGCGCGCCTCCCCCACCTCGGCCAGTTCCTCACCCGGCCCGGGTGGGTGCTCCGCTTCCTCGCCGACGGCGGGCTCATGAAGTTCCCGAACGTCGTCCTGCCGGACGGGCCGATGCTCTACGCCGACGTGACGAAGCTCCTCGAGCGGACGACCGTCACGTGGGAGGATCTCCGCTGGATGCGCGACGCCTGGCGCGGGCCGCTCCTCGTGAAGGGCATCCTCTCCGCCGATGACGCCCGCCGCGCCGTCGACGCCGGCGCGAACGGCGTCGTCGTGTCGAACCACGGCGGACGGCAGCTCGACACGGTGCCGGCGAGCCTCCACGCCCTGCCGGAGGTCGTGGCCGCCGTCGGCGGGCAGGCCGAGGTGCTGATGGACGGCGGCATCCGGCGCGGGAGCGACGTCGTGAAGGCGCTCTGCCTCGGCGCGCGCGCGGTGCTCGTCGGGCGCGCGTACGCCTGGGGGCTCGGCGCCGCGGGGTACGCTGGCGTCGCCCGCGCGATCGAGATCCTCCGCGCGGACCTCGTGCGCACGATGAAGCTCCTCGGCTGCGCCGCCGTCGGCGACCTCGACCGCTCCTTCGTCGACGTGCCGCCCGAGTGGCACGCCGAGGCGCCGGCGCGCGGCAGCCTCCGATCGCGGGCCGCGCGGACCTCCCCGAGGTGACTGTCCGTCCCGTCGTCGACGGCGGTCGCACAGTCATCCGAGCGCACCGAGGAGGTCCGGACGATGAGCGGCCGCACGACCGAGCACGATCTCCGCCACCTCGCGAAGCCGGCCTACGACGTCGCGCGCCTCCTCGACGCCGGGCCCTGGCTCGACGAGCTCCCCGCCCTCGACATGGCCGACCGATACGTCTTCCTGCGCCTCATGGCGCACTCGATCGCGCGCCGGCACGGCGGGGTCGCGACCTTCATGCCGAAGCCCTACGGGAACCGCGCCGGCCGGGGAGCGACGTCAACCTCGACGGGCGCGCGGAGCCGCTCGCGACGCGGTTCGCGCCCCTCGAGCGGGAGCTGCGCGGGTTCCGACTGGCGGAGTCCACGGCCGCGACTTCGTCGCCTGGTACGCCCGCCAGATCGGCGCCTGATCCTCCCCGTCGCCCGCGTCAGGCCCCGAGCGCGCGCGGGAAGAGGACGTGGTTCTCCAGGTGGATGTGCTCGTGGAGGTCGCGCTCGAGCGCGCCGAGCCCGAGGTAGAGCGCGCGCCACGTCGCGCACGCCTCCGGCGGCGGGGTCAGGTCGGCCGTGATCCCCCGCACGCGGGCGAGTGCGGCGCCGTGGCTCTCGTGCTCGTACACCATGCACCGGATCGGCATCGCGGCGAGCGCGCCCCGGCCGGCGGCGATCAGCGGGAAGAGCACCCGCTCCTCCTTCTCGAGGTGCATCTCGATCGCCTGCTCCATCGCGCGGAGATGGTCCGCGAGCCCGTGGGGGCACGTCGGCTTCTCGGCGTGGACGGCCTCGACCTTCGCCGCGAGCGCGACCAGCCGCGGCATCTCCTCGCGCAGCCGCGCATGGTAGCGCTCGAGGACGTGCGCCACGAGCGCCGGCAGCGGCGCCTCGTCCCAGCGGACCTCGTCGGCTGCCGGCTCGGTTGCAGCGATCTCGGCGGCGACGGCCGCCGCGTCCAGCCGGCGCTCCGCGCACGCGTCGGCGAGCGTCTGCTGCCCGTGGCAGCAGTAGTCGAGACGATGGCGTTCGAGCACTTCCGCGGCCCCCGGCACGCGGGTGGCGAGGTCGGCGAGCGTCGTGTCGACGGAGATCGGCATCGATTCGGTCCTCCCTTTCGTCGTCGCCGACCGAGCAAGTGCCGGGCCACCGCGCAGGTGCCGGGCACGGGCGTTGCACTGCTCCGACCGCATGCCGGTCTCCGCCGGGAGACGGGCGCGGCACGGGGTCACCGCGGTCGCGGTCGCGGCGTGTGCGCGCCGCGCGTAGGAAAATCGTTGGCCGCCGCGTCGCATTCCTCGGAACGCCCCCCCGCGCGCCCGCGCTACCTCCACCTCCTCTGGGACGAGGACCTGGAGCAACTCCGGCCCGTCCTCCACCTCCTCTCGCGCCGCTACCGCGAGGTCGTCCACCTCTGGTACGAGCGCTATGCCGTCCACTTCGGCGAGACGCGGACGCTCGGCGAGCGCGAGTTCGGCGACCTCTACGGCCGCGACCTCCTCCAGGTCGTCGAGAACCTGCTCCGGGGGACGATCGACGCCTTCGTCGCCGACCTCCGTGCGAGCGGGGAGCGGCTCGTCGAGCGCGGCGTCCCGTTCGGCGAGCTGGTCGCCGCGCTCCATCTCTTCGAGGACTGCGTGAGCGATGTGCTCGACGCCGAGGACGCGGGCGGCGCCCCGGGCGACGCCGCGGAGCGGAAGCTCGAGCTCCTGCGCGTGCTCGACAAGCTCTCGCACTGCCGCGTGGTCGTGGTCGCGGACGCCTACTTCGAGGCCGTCCGGGCGCGGGCGACCGCGCGGCGGCACCGGCTCGAGGCCGAGGCGGCGCGGCTTGCGCCCGACCCCGGGGCCCGCGAGATCTTCCACGGCATCGTCGGCCGCAGCGTCGCGATGCACGAGATCTTCCAGCGCGTGCAGGCGGCCGCGGCGTCCCGCGGCACCGTCCTGATCATCGGGGAAAGCGGCACCGGCAAGGAGCTCGTCGCGCGCGCCGTCCACGAGTGCGGCGCGCCGGCCGGTGCGCCGTTCGTCGCCGTCAACTGCTCCGCCCTGCCCCGCGAGCTGATCGAGAGCGAGCTCTTCGGCTACCGGCGCGGCGCGTTCAGCGGCGCCCACACGGAGTACGTCGGCCTCTTCCGCGCCGCCGAGGGCGGCACGCTCTTCCTCGACGAGGTGACGGAGATGGCGCTCGACACGCAGTCGAAGCTCCTGCGCGCGCTCCAGGAGCGGCGCATCCGCCCCGTCGGCTCCATCCACGAGGTGCCGATCGACATCCGGATCGCGGCCTCGACGAACATCGACCCGCATCAGGCCCTGCTGGACGGCCGGCTCCGCCGCGACCTCTACTACCGCCTGAACGTCAACACCCTCCGCCTTCCGCCGCTCCGCGAGCGGCCCGAGGACGTGCCGCTGCTCGTGGACTACTTCTCCGAGCTCTCGAGCGCGCGCTTCGCGTGCCCGAAGCGTCCGGTCTCGCCCGCGGCGCTGGCCGCGCTCGAGGCCTACGCGTGGCCCGGCAACGTGCGCGAGCTGATGAACGCGGTCGAGAGCGCCTACACGTTCGGCGGGCGCGACACGATCGACGTGGGCGACCTCCCGCCCGCGGTGACGGGCACTCCGCCGGCCGACCGTCCCCCGCCGGGCGAGGAGGACGCCGTCCGGCCGCTCGCGGAGATGGAGCGCCGGCTCGTCGTGCGCGCGCTCGCGGCGACGGGCGGGAACAAGCTCCGCGCCGCCCGCCTGCTCGGCATCTCCCGCAAGCGGCTCTACGCGAAGCTCGCGAAGTACGGGCTCCCCTTTGGACGCTGAGCCGGGCCGGGGAGCCTGGGCGAGACGGCGAGGTCGGGTCGTGCGCCTCTAGCCCGGGCGCGGGGGGAGCGCGGCGCCGGAGCGGCCCGGGGCCCGCGCACGCGCGAGCGCGGCGCCGAGGAGCTTCGCGATGACGCCCGCGGCCGGCGGCTTTCCCGTATAGTAGAGGACGCCGTGCCGGCGGACGGCGAGCTCGAGCGGGACGGCGTGACGGTTCGCCAGGTAGACGACGCGCGCCGGGTGGACGCCCTGGGCGACGAGCGTCGAGAGGAGCATCGGCCCGGCGAGCCCGGGGAGCGCGTCGTCGAGGACGAAGAGCGCGCCCGGCTCGTGCGCGAGCAGCCGGCGCGCCTCGGCCGCCGACGCCGTCCGCCGGAAGGCGCCCACCGGGACGCCGAGCGGCGCCAGCTCCGCGCCGATCGCGGCCGCGAGGCCCGGGTCGTCGGAGAGGAGGACGAGGAGGAGCGCGGCGCGCGGGCGACCGGCGGCCGTCATCGGCGCCGCTCCATGAAGGCACGGAGGCTGTGCACCGCGACGCCGTGCGCGGCGAGCCACTCGCGGATCGACGCGCCGGGGAAGACGGTCGCCGCCGACTCGCGGGCGATCTTCCCCGTGAAGCACACCGAGAAGCACTTCTTGCAGCTCCGGTACTCGCACCCCGCGTCCGGGAAGTAGACGACCTGCCGGTCCATGCCCCGGCCTGCGAACCCGATCGCCTGCGCCCCGACGACCTCGGCGCACGTGTGGACGCAGAGGCCGCAGAGGGTACATCCGGTCGGGTCCGGGACGGCGCCCGCGGCGAAGCGCCCCGCGTCGGCGCCGTACTCCTCGGCGAAGCGCCGGAGCTTGCCCTTGAGACACGCGTCGTCGGTCACGAGCGGCGCCGTGAGCTCGAGGATCGTGCGGCGCGTCCGGTCGACGCGCGGGGAGCGCGTCCGGACGCGGAGCCCCTCGGCCACGGGGTAGCCGCACGCGACGACGAGGCGCGGGCCCGCCCGCCCCTCGACCTCGACGACGCAGAGCCGGCAGCCGCCGTAGACGGCCACCTTCTCGTGCCAGCAGAGCGTCGGGACCTCGATGCCCGCCGCCTGCGCGGCGCCGAGCACGGTCGCGTCCGCGGGCACCGTGACGGCGCGCCCGTCGATCTCGAGCCCGACCGTCGCCGCCGTCATGCGGGCACCGTCCGAAAGGCCTTCGGGACCGGCTCGCCCGAGAACTTCGCGACCGCCGTGAAGCGCGTCGGACACACCTCGATGCAGACGCCGCACTTGACGCACTTCTCCTGGTCGATCTGCTTGCGCGTCCCCTTGCGGCCGAGGATCGCGCCCTCCGTCGGGCAGTTCTGGAGGCACGCCGTGCACGCGACGTCGCACTTCTGCGCGCTGATGCGGTACTCGAGGAGGTCGGGGCAGACCTTCGCCGGGCACCGCCGCCCCTCGACGTGCGCCGCGTACTCTGCGGAGAAGTACCGGAGGCTCGTCTGCACGGGGTTCGTCGCCGTCACGCAGAGCGCGCAGAGCGACGCCTCGCGCATCACCTCCGTCACGTCGGGGACCCGGGCGAGGACGGAGGCGTCCGCGCGCCCGGCGCAGATGTCGTCCATCCAGCCGCGGAGGAGCCGCATCCCCTCGCGGCCCGGGACGCACTTCCCGCACACCTCGTCGTGGCAGAACGCGACCAGGTCCCGGACCGCCGCGACGACGCACGTCGTGTCGTCCATCACGACGATGCCGCCCGAGCCCATCATGGCGCCGATCGCGGTGAGCGCCTCGAAGTCGACCGGCGTGTCGAGCGCCTCCTCCCCGACGATGCCCCCCGACGGCCCGCCGATCTGGAGGGCCTTGAAGCGCCGGCCCCTCGGGATGCCGCCGCCGACATCGTAGACGAGCTCGCGGAGCGTCATGCCCATCGGGACCTCGACGAGCCCCGTGTTGTTCACCTTGCCGACGAGCGAGAAGATCTTCGTGCCCTTGCTCCGCGCCGTGCCGAGGCTCCCGAACCACGTCGGTCCGCGCTCGACGATCAGCGGGACGTTCGCCCACGTCTCGACGTTGTTGATCACCGTCGGCTTCCCGTGGAGGCCCCGCTCGGCCGGGTACACGTACTTGAGGCTCGGCTCGCCGGGGCGCCCCTCGATCGCGGCGAGCATCGCCGTCTCCTCGCCCGACACGAACGCGCCCGCGCCGCGGTGCACGCGCACGTCGAACGCGAAGTCCGTGCCGAGCACGCGCTCGCCGAGCAGGCCGTACTCGCGCGCCTGCACGATCGCGCGGTCGGCGTTCCGCGTGGCGAGCGGGTACTCCCACCGGACGTACATGACGCCCCCGCGCGCGCCGACCGCGTAGGCCCCGATCGCGAGGCCCTCGAGCACCGCGTGGGGGTTGCCCTCCATGAGCGAGCGGTCCATGTACGCGCCCGGGTCGCCTTCGTCGCAGTTGACGACCACCCACTTGGGCGCGCCCCCCGCACGGCGGGCCGCCTCCCACTTCGCGCCCGTCGGGAAGCCGGCGCCGCCGCGCCCGCGCAGGCCCGCGGCCCCGACGGCGGCGATCACCTCCTCGGGCCGCATCCCGGAGAGGACGCGCGCGAGGGCCGCGTAGCCGCCGCCGCGGACGTAGTCCTCGATGTCGCCCGGGTCGAGCCAGCGGTTCGGCCCGAGGACGGTCCGCTGCTGGCGGCGGTAGAAGGGGATGTCGGCGGCGCGCGCGATCCGCGCCCCGGAGACCGGGTCCGCGTAGACGAGGTCCTCGGCCACGGCGCCGGCCGCGACGGCGTCCACGATCCGGCCCGCGTCGGCCGGGTCGACGCGGTCGTAGCACGTGTCCTCGGGGTGGACGGCCACCCACGTCCCGCGCTCGCAGAAGCCGTGGCAGCCGGTGCGGCGCACGGCGAGCGTGCCCGCGAGCCCGCGCTCGGCGACGGCGCGCTCGAACGCGTCCGCGACGGCCTCGCACCCGTAGGCGTGGCAGGCGGTCCCCGTGCAGACGGCGATGCGTGCCCGGCCGGCGTCCGCCGCCGTCCGGAGCCGCTCCCGGAGGGCCTCGAGGTCGGCGACGGAGGCGAGGCGCGGCATCCGGTCCTCACGCGTACTTCGCGAGCAGCTCCCGTACGGCGGCGGGTGTGACCTTCCCGTGGTAGTCGTCGCCGCAGAGGACGACCGGAGCGATCGGGCAGCATCCGACGCAGTTGACCGTCTCGAGCGTCCAGCGCATGTCGGGCGTCGTCTCGCCGCGCGCGACCTTCAGGAGCTGCTCGGCGACCGCGACGACGAGCGCGGCGCCGCGCACCTGGCACGCCGCGCCCGTGCAGACGCGGAGCACGTGCCTGCCCTTCGGCGCCAGGCTGAAGGCCTTGTAGAAGGTGGCGACGCGGTAGATCCGCGCGAGCGGGACGCCGAGCGCGCGCGCGAGCTCCGCGATCAGCTCCTCGGGCAGCCAGCGGAACTCCGCC
>DASRHG010000191.1:0-4383 GCA_035650655.1 Binatia bacterium
CTCGAGCTCGCGGACGTTCCCGGGCCAGCCGTGGTCCGGGCCGAGCGTACGCGCCATCCATGCCTCGCGCGCTCGGCACCCGCGAGGAAGGGCATGTGCATTCAGCGCACACGCGCGCACACCGAATGTCGAGCACTCCGCACGGCACCCCGCGCGCGGCTTGGTTTCGTTGCGTGGTGGGATGGGGGGGACGGCCGGCACGGCGGATGGAATGACGGCGGCACGGACATGAGCCAGTTCGACCTGCTCCGGCGCCGGCGGTTCGGACCGTTCTTCTGGACCCAGCTCCTCGGCGCGCTCAACGACAACGTCTTCAAGAACGCGCTCGTCATCCTGCTCGCGTTCGGCGCCGCGGAGACGGTCGTCTCGCCGCGGGCGCTCGTGAACATCGCCGGCGGCGTCTTCATCCTGCCCTTCTTCCTCTTCTCCGCGACGGCCGGCCAGCTCGCCGACAAGCTCGACAAATCGCGCGTGATCCGCGCCGTCAAGATCCTCGAGATCGCAATCATGGCGCTCGGCGCCGCGGGCTTCCTCGTCCGGAGCGTCGGGATCCTCCTCACGGCCCTCTTCCTCATGGGCTGTCACTCGACGCTCTTCGGCCCGGTCAAGTACTCGATCCTCCCCCAGCACCTCGCCGAGGACGAGCTGGTCGGCGGGAACGCGCTCGTCGAGATGGGCACGTTCGTCGCGATCCTCGCGGGGACGATCCTCGGCGGGCTCCTCGTGAGCGTGCCGGGGTGGGGGACACTGGTGGTCTCCGTCGCCGTCCTGGGACTCGCCGTCGCGGGGTGGCTCGTGTCCCGCGGCGTGCCGGCCGCGCCCGCGCAGGCGCCCGGGCTTCGCATCGGCTGGAACCCGCTCACGGAGACGCTCCGCACGATGCGCTTCGCGCGCGAGAACCGCGCGGTCTTCCTCGCGATCCTCGGCGTCGCGTGGTTCTGGTTCTACGGCGCCCTCTTCCTCGCGCAGTTCCCGAGCTTCGGCCGCGACGTGCTCGGCGGGAACGAGCACGTCGTCACCCTCCTCCTCACCGTCTTCTCGATCGGCATCGGGCTCGGCTGCCTCCTCTGCGAGCGGCTCTCGGGCGGGACGATCGAGCTCGGCCTCGTACCGTTCGGGTCGATCGGCCTGTCGCTCTTCGCGCTCGACCTCTACCTCGCGTCGCCCGCGGCCGCGGCCGCGCCGGGGTCGACGGGCGCCGCGGCGTTCCTCGGCGATTGGCGGCACTGGCGCATCGCGGCCGATCTCCTCGCGATCGGCGTCTTCGGCGGCTTCTTCATCGTGCCGCTCCTCGCCTTCGTCCAGGACCGGAGCGAGCCGGCGCATCGCTCCCGCGTCATCGCGGGCAACAACATCATCAGCGCGGCGTTCATGGTGCTCGCCGCCGTGCTGGGCGTCGTGCTGCTCGAGGTCGCCGGCTTCACCGTGCCCCAGCTCTTCCTCTTCACGGCGATCGTGAACGCGGCGGTCGCCGCCTACATCTACACGCTCCTGCCCGAGTTCCTGATGCGCTTCATCATCTGGCTCCTCGCGCATACGCGGTGTATCGCGTCCGGCAGACGGGGCTCGAGCACCTCCCGGAGACCGGCGCCGCCGTCCTCGTCTGCAACCACGTGAGTTTCGTCGACGCGCTCGTGGAGCACGCCTTCGACGAGGTCGCGCGCGCGCTCGACGCCGGGGAGCTCGTCTGCATCTTCCCGGAAGGGCGCATCCCCGACACCGGCGAGCTGGCGCCCTTCCGGCCCGGCGTCGAGCGCATCGTCGCCCGGACGCCCGTGCCCGTCGTGCCGATGGCGCTCCGTGGGCTCCGGGGCGGCTTCTTCAGCCGTAAGGACGGGCGGGCGATGCGCCGGCCGTTCCGCCGCGTCTGGTCGCGCATCGAGCTCGTGTGCGCGGCGCCGGTCCCGGCGTCCGAGGCGACCTCGGCCGCGCCGTCGCCGCCGGCGTCCTCTCCGAGGCCGGGCATCCCGATGGCGCTCGCGGTGAGCCCGGCCGGCACCCCCGTGTGGGTGACGAGCGCCAAGGCGCAGGCGCTCCTCGCCGTCGACGCGGCGAGCGGGACGGTGACCGCGACGCTGCCCTGCGACGTCGGCACGGGCATGATGCCGCTCGACGCGCCGGCACCCCGGCTCTACGTGGCGGGGAAGGATGCGGTGGCCGTCGTCGACACGCAGGCGCTCGCCGTCGGCGACACGATCGGGCCCGTGAAGGGACCGCAGACGATGGCGCTCACGCCGGACGGCTCTCCTCGGGCCCGCGTGCGTCAGCGCGCGCTGCGAGGACGGCGACCCGTGCACCGACGACGCGTGCGGCGCCGACGCCGCCTGCACGCACACGACGAGGGCGGGCCTCGCCGGCATCGCGTGCCTCTGCCCGCCGCCGCTCGTCCACCCGAGCTGCCCGGGGCGCGTGGGGCCGAAGGCGCTCGACGAGCGCTTCGCGAAGGCCTGCGGGAGGATCGACCGCGCGGCGACCGCGAAGCGCACGCGCGAGACGCGCCTCCTTCGCGCCGCGGCCCGCCTCTCCGGCCGCGCGGAGCGGAGCGCCGAGCGGGGAGGCCTGCATGGACGGCCTCGCGGACCGGCTCTCCGCCGGGCGCGACCCCGGGCCCAGGCCCTCGCGCGCTCGCTCTAGGTCACGCCCCAGTCGAGGTGCACGACGCACCACCGGCTCGGGACGAGGACCGTCTCGCGCCAGTCGGTGCGCCACGTGCGCGCCGTCTCGAGCCAGGCGCGCGTCTCGCGGGACGACCGGACGCCGGCGAGATGCGCCGTGAGATCGCGGAACGTCGGGAGCGCCCAGAGGAGAACCGCCTCGGTGTCGCGCATCGCGGTGCGCCACGCGCCGACGAGCGTCAACCCGCGCGCCGCGGCGATCGGGAGCCAGCGGGACGCGACGGCGTCCAGGTACGCCTCCGCCGTCCCGGGGCGCACGGTCGCGATCTCCTGGAGGCACGCGCGGCCGCGGACGCGCCGGTCGATCAGCTCCTGCCGCGTCGGACAGAAGGGCGCCGGCTCGAGGAGCCGGTCGAAGCCGCCGGAGCGCCACTCGGTCGCCGCCGTCCACCACGTCCTCAGCTCGGCCGGCTGCTCGCCGCCCCCGTACTGGTACTCGAGCAGCTCGGCCCAGTGCTCCCAGCCGCGCATCTCCCACAGGTTCACGACGCGCGGCCACGCTCCCGTCGACCCGCACTGCTGCCACGTCCCGACGAGCGCGGCGCCGCGCGGGCTTCGGCCGCGGCCCTCCCCCGTGTGCCGCTTGTACGCCTCCGACCCGGTGCCGACGATGCGGACGACCTCGTGCAGGTAGAGGTGGGCATTCGGCATGCGGCCGCGTCCATACCACGCGGCGCGCGCCCGCTGCACCCTTGCCGGTCGGGCGGCGTCCCCACTATGACGGCGGCGAAGGAGGCGCCATGACGATCGTCGACGCGGACGGCCACGTGCTCGAGCATCCCGACGCGATGCTGAAGCACGCACCGGCGGCATTCCGCGACCGCATCTGGCACGTCGAGGTGAAGCCGGACGGCACGGAATGGCTCCACTTCAACGGCGCGTCGCGCCCGGCCGGCGGCATGGCGCTCGCCGGCACGGCGGGCATGACCGCCGAGGACCGCGCCCGCGCGCTCGCGGGCAAGATGCGCTACCGCGACGTCCGGCCGGGCGCCTTCGAGCCGCACCCGCGCCTCCCCGACATGGACGTCGAGGGCATCCGGCAGTCGGTCCTCTACCCGACGATGCTGCTCGGCCTCCCCGGGCTCACCGACGCCGAGTTCGCCGAGGTGCAGGCGAACGCGTACAACGACTGGCTCGCCGAGTACTGCGCGGCCGCGCCCGAGCGCCTCTTCGGCGCGGCGATCGTGCCGACGCAGGACGTCGCGCGCGCCGTCCGCACGATCCGGCGCGCGAAGGCGCGCGGACACGTCGCCGTCTTCCTGCGCCCGAACGCCGCCATCGAGGGACGGAAGCTCCACGACCGCGTCTACGACCCGATCTGGGCGGCGTGCCAGGAGCTCGGGCTGCCCGTCGGGCTCCACCCCTTCCTCGCCCCCGACATGCCGGGCGCGTGCCGCGACCTCGGCTACTTCGCGATGGGCACGAGCACGACGAAGTACGGGCCCGCGGGCAACGACGCGAACCCGGTCCGCAACCTCGGCAACGTGTTCTTCAGCCAGGCGCTCTCGAACCCGTTCGACATGATGGAGGCCGTCGCCCTCCTGTGCGCGGGCGGCGTGCTCGAGCGCTTTCCCGGGTTGAGCGTCCTCTTCCTCGAGGCGAACGGCGGCTGGATCGTCCCGTGGCTCGAGCGGCTCGATCACCACTACGAGATCTTCCGCTGGGACGTGCCGGCGCTCCGCATGAAGCCGTCGGAGTACTTCCGCCG
>DASRHG010000192.1:0-6142 GCA_035650655.1 Binatia bacterium
CCACCGAGCCCCGGGTGTCGACGAGCTCGAGGGCGACCTCGCCTGGGCCGCCGCGACGCTGCGCCAGACGCGGACCCCGGTCGCGCTCGTCGCCCGGCCCGGCCTCTTCGTATGACGCTCACGGACGCGCTCGCGGTGCTCGCCCCCCTCGTCCCGGAGGAAACGGTCTGCGTGTACGCGAACGGCTTCCTGTCGCGCGCGGGCTGCGCCGCCCGCGACCGGGACGAGTGCTTCTACATGATCGGCTCGATGGGCCTCGCGTCGTCGATCGGCCTCGGGCTCGCGCTCGTGCGGCCCCACCGGCGCGTGCTCGTCCTGGACGGCGACGGCAACGTGCTCATGAACCCCGGCGCGCTCGCGTCGATCGCCGCGGCGCGGCCCGCGAACCTCGTCCACGTCTGCTTCGACAACGGCGTCCACGCCTCCACGGGCGGGCAGCGGACGATCGCCGACCGGGTGGCGCTCGACGCGCTCGCGCGCGCGGCCGGGTATCCGCTCGTCGAGCGGGTCGACACGGCGCCCGCCCTCCGCGAGGCGATCGGGCGGTTCCTCGCCGCGTCGGGCCCCGCGTTCCTCCACGTGAAGATCGCGCTCGGCCCGGCCGGCGCGCCCGGAAAGCGCGTGCCGTACGCGCCCGAGGCGATGACGGCGCGGATGCGGCGCGCGCTCGGGGTCGAGCCGTGATCCTCCTCAACCCCGGCCCGGTGAACGTCTCCGCGCGCGTCACCGCGGCGCTCGCGCGCGGTGACATGTGCCACCGCGAGCCCGAATGCGACGCGCTGCTCGCGTCGATCCGCGCGCGCCTCCTCGCCGCGTTCGCGCCGGCGGGCGGCTTCACGGCCGTCGTGCTCACCGGCTCGGGCACCGCGGCGCTCGAGGCCGCGGTGACGAGCGTCCTCTCGCCGCGCGGCCGCCTGGTCGTGGTCGCGAACGGCGTGTACGGCGAGCGGATCGCCGCGATGGCGGACGCCGCGCGGCTGCCGGCGACGGTCGTGCAGGGCAGGTGGACCGACGTGCCGGACGTGGCCGCGGTCGAGCGGGCGATCGCGGCGCCCGACGTCGAGGCCGTCGCCGTCGTGCACCACGAGACGACGACGGGGCTGCTCAACCCCGTCGCCACCGTGGGGCGCCTCGCGCGGTCGGCGGGAAAGCTCCTTCTCGTCGACTCGGTGAGCGGCCTCGGCGGCGAGCCGCTCGATCTCGACGCCGTCGGGGCCGACCTCGTCGTCGGCACGGCGGGGAAGTGCATCCAGGCGTTCCCGGGCATGAGCTTCGTCCTCGTCCGCGAGGCGGTGATGGAGCGTCTCGCCGCGTATCCCGCCCGCTCGCTGTATCTCTCGCTGCCGCTCTACGAAGCGTCGCGGCGCCGCGGCACCGTCCCCTACACGCCGGCCGTGCAGCTCGCGTACGCATTCGACGAGGCCCTCGCCGAGCTGCTCGAAGAGGGCGTGGCCGCGCGCGCCGCGCGATACGCGGCGGCGGCGGCGCTCCTCCGCGACGGCTTCGCGCGCCTCGGGCTCCGCTTCCTCCTTCCGCCCGAACGCCGCTCGAGCTCGATCACGTCGCTCTGGTTCCCGGCCGGCGTCGACTACGTCGCGCTGCACGACGGGCTCAAGGCCCGCGGCTTCGTCATCTACGAAGGGCAGGGCCGCCTCGCTCGCGAGATCTTCCGCGTCGCGAACATGGGGGCGCTCGCGCGGGCGGACTTCGAGCGCTTCCTCGAGGCCCTCGCAACGGTGCTCGGGCGGTGACGGCGATCCTGCTCGCCGCGGGCGTCGGCAAACGCCTTCTCGCGGCGTCCGGCGGCCGGCCGAAGTGTCTCGTGCCGATCGGCGGCCAGCCGCTCCTCGTCCGCCTGCTCGAGAGCCTCGCCGCGGTCGGTGTGGGCGAGGCGGCGGTCGTCACCGGCTTCGGTGCCGATGCCGTCCGCGCCGCGATCGGCGCCGGCCCGGCGGGCCTGGGCCTTCGCTGGCTCTTCAACCCGCGCTTCCACGAAGGCGCGATCCTCTCGCTCTGGACCGCGCGCGAGCTCCTCGACGGCCCCGCGCTCGTCATGGACGCCGACGTCCTCTGCGGGACGGCCATGCTCGCGCGACTCGTCGGCTCCGCGCACCCGAACTGCTTCCTCCTCGACGCGAGCGTCACGCCGACGGGCGAGGAGCAGATGCTCCTCGTGCGCGACGGCGTCGTGCGGAACATCGTCCGCGGAGGGGCGCCGGGCTACGAGCTCGCCGGCGAGTCGGTCGGGTTCCTGAAGCTCGACGCCGGCGCCGCCCGCCTCCTCCGCGCGCTCCTCGAGCGGCGCGTCGCGGCGGGCGAGACCGGGATCGAGCACGAGGACGTCTATCCCGAGCTGATGGCGGCGGTCCGGATCGGGTACGAACGCGTGGACGGGATGCCGTGGACGGAGATCGACTTCCCGGAGGACGTCGCGCGCGCCGAGCGCGACGTGCTGCCCCGGCTTCGATGAGCGCCGTGCGCGACGCGATCGTCGTCGCGGGGCCCGGCGACGCCGAGCGCCGGATCGCGGGCGTGCCGCTCCTCCTCCGCACCCTCCTCGTCCTCCAGCGGGCGGGCGTCGAGCGCTGCACGCTCGTCGGTGCCCGGGTGCCGGCCGATCCGCGCCTCCGGCTCGCCGTCGCACCGGCCGCGTCGCTCGCGCCGCTCCCCGACGACGCGCTCCGCATCGTCGTCGGTCCGAACGCCGTGGTCGACGGGACGCTCGTGGCGGCGCTCGCCCGGCGGGCGCGCGCCGGGACGGTCGTCGAGGTCGAGGCCGACGGCGTGCGCGTGCGCGTCGCGCCCGGGCCGCTCGTGGCGACGAACGGCGGCGCCGGGACGCCGCCGCCCGCCGGGACGCTCTGCGCGGCGTCGGCGCCGGCGGTCGAGCGCCGGCTCCTCCGCGGCCTCGAGAACGCGCGCGACGGGTATCTCGACCGCGCGCTCTTCCGGCGCGGCTCGCGCGCCGTGACGCCGCTCCTCCTGCGCACGCCGCTCTCCGCGAACGCCGTCACGCTCGTCGGGATCGCGGTCGGCATCCTGGGCGGGGTGCTCCTCGGCGCGGTGACCTGGTGGGGCGTACTCGCCGGCGTCGGGTGCCTCGCGGTCTCGGGGATCCTCGACTGCGCGGACGGCGAGCTCGCGCGCCTCCGCTTCACGGAGTCCGCGCTCGGGTACTGGCTCGACGTCGTCGGCGACACGGTCGTCCACCTGGCCGTCGTGGCCGGCATCGCCCTTCGTCTCGCGCGCGCGGGGACCGTCCCCCCGTGGCCCGTGTTCGCGCTCCTCGGCGCCGGCATCGTGGGCGCGTTCGTCGCGATGACGTGGAGCGAGCACGTCGAGGAGCGGCGCCGCCGCGCCGGCGGCTGGGAGAACGCCGTCCTCGACGGGGTCCTCTCGCCGCTCTCGACGCGCGACTGGCACGTGTTCGTCGTCGCCTTCGCGCTGGCCGGCCGGCTCGACCTCCTCGTCCTCGGCGGCGCGATCGGCGCGCACGCCTTCTGGCTCGTCGTCGCCGCGCTGCTCCTCCGGGTGCTCGCGCGCGCCCGTCAGCTCCAGGCGAGCGTGGCGCGCGTCCGCCAGTAGCGCTCCACCGGCTCCGCGAGCGCGTCGAGCCGCGCGGCGGTCGTCGCGTCGAGCGCGAGGTCGAGCGCGGCCACGTGCGACGCGAGCTGCGCCGTCGTCGCAGCACCCGAGAGCGCGACGTCGACCGCCGGCTCCGCGAGCACGAAGGCGAGCGCCAGCTGGTCGACGGCGCACCCGACGGCTGCGGCGACGGCGCCGAGCTCCGCGACGAGCGGCGTGTCCGCGGGGCGCCCGTTCGCGTCCGTCAGCCGGCCGTTCGCGAAGACCTCCTTCGCGATGACGCCGAGCCCGGCGTCCCGGGCGGCACGAAGCGCCGCGCGGCACGACGGCTCGAGGCAGTTGAACGTCGCCTGCACCGCGTCGAACACGCGCTCGCCGTCGACGCGGACGTCGAGCGCGCGGCGGATCGTGTCCGCGGACCGGGGGCCGGTGACGGTGAGGCCGACGGCACGACAGTCGCCCGCGCGCCGTGCGCCGACGAGCGCGCGGAGCAGCGGCTCGTTCTCGAACAGGCCCGACTCGAGCGTCGCGCTGTGCACCTGGTGGAGGTCGAGCCAGCCACCGAGCAGCGCGCGCGTCTCGGCGAGCTGGCCGGCGAAGCGCGCCAGCGTGAGCTCCTTCTCCTCGTGGACTCGCGCGTCGATTGCCCACCCGGCGGTGTAGCGGTAGCCCCACTTGCTCCCGACCGTGAGCGCGTCGCGGGGGACGGCCCGCTCGCGGAGCCAGCGCGCGAGGAATTCCTCCGCGCGGCCGTAGCTCCGCGCCACGTCGACGTAGCGGACGCCGGCGGCGCGCGCGGCGTCGAGGAGCGCCCTGCTCCGGGCCGAGAGCGCCTCGGGCGTCCGTTCGGGACCGAGGTCGCGCTCACGCCCGAGCGTGATGTAGCCGGGCCGGCCGACCGCCGCGAGCCCGACGCCGAGCCGGGACACGACGAGCCCGGTATTCCCGAGCGGCCGCCTCGACACGGCGCCTCAGCCCTGGCGGCGCCGGCGCGCCGATCGACGGGTGAGGTAGAGGAGCCCGAGCCCATCGAACGCGAGCTCCCGCCCGCGCTTCAGGAGCCAGAGCGTCGCGGCGTCCGACTCCGCCATGCCGAGGAACGTGCAGAGTGCCACGCCGCCCACTTCCTGGGTGCCGAGCCCGCCCGGCACGACGATGGCCGCCGCGCGGATCGGCTGCGAGAGCGCCTCGATGATGAGCGCGTCGAGCCACGTGACCGGGGCGCCGATGAGGCTCATGATGAGCGCCACCTCCGTCACGCCGAAGAGCCAGCCCGCGAAGTGCCAGAGGCCCGCGCGCCAGAACGCGTCGCCCTCGCGTCGGTAGAAGTCGGCGAGGCGGAGGTCGATCGCGGCGACGGTCTCTTCGAGGCGCGCGATGAACTTCGCGCGCGGCGCGAGGCGGTGGAGCCAGCGCCAGACGACCGACGCCGGTGAGCCGCGCTGGATGCGGACGAGGGCGATGGCGAAGCCCGCGGTCACGAGCAGGAGGAGGAGGCCCCACGCGAGCGCGAGCGCCTGCTCCCCCATCCGGTAGAGGAGCGCCGCGATGCCGACGACGACGAAGAGGCTCTGCGTCACCGTGAGCGCGGTCTTCGCGATGACGATCGACGCGAGGCTGTCGGAGCCCGACACGCCCCAGGCGCGGAGCAGGTGCGCCTTCACCGGCTCGCCGCCGACGGCGGCCGTCGGCGTGAGGCTGTTCACCGCCTCGCCCGCCATCCGCACGAGGACGAGCGAGTGGAACGGGACGCGGCGCGCCGCGTCCGGCGGCAGCGTGCAGCGCCACCCGCGCGCGTCGAGGCAGGCGATCACGACCCACGGGACGAGGACGAGCGGCCCGTACCAGCGCAGCTCGTCCATCCGGTCGTGAATCGCGTCGACGTCGGCGTGGTAGATCAGGAAGCCGAGCAGGGCGAGACCCGCCACGAGCGCGATCGCCGTGCGGGCGAAGGGCACGCGGAGACGCGTGCCGGGGGCCTCCTCCGGCCCCCGCGGGACGTCAATTTGCTCGGCCCCCGTGGGTAGCGTCACGCTCCGCCGCCTCCAGGACCTCGACGACGCGAAGCGAGCGCGCGCCGCTCGTGAGCGGCTCGGTCCGCGTCAGGATGCTCTCCAGGAAATGGTCGGCGGCGAGTGCCAGCGGCTCGGCGGCGGTGGGCACCTCGAGGGGCCGGGCGGTGAAGTCGCGGATCGGGATGATGGGTGCGGCGCCGGTCGGACGCCCGTTCGACCGGTCGAGCGTGTAGTCGTAGAGCGTGATGCCCCGCTTCTCGAAGCGGCCCTCGTACGTGAGGATCCGCTCGCGGCCGACGACGGTCAGCTTCGCCGTCTTCTCGGGATGGAGCCAGGAGAGGTAGACGTGGGCGGAGACGCCGCCCTCGAGCTCGAGGTCGCAGACCGCCATGTCGGCGACCCCGGACTGCAGGTACGCGTGCAGGTGGAGCCGGGTGGCGACGACCGGCCGCTCGACGAGGTAGAGGAGGATCGAGAGGTCGTGCGGCGCGGAGTTCCACCAGACGCTCGAATCGCGGCGGATGCGCCCCATCGCCAGCCGT
>DASRHG010000193.1:0-4949 GCA_035650655.1 Binatia bacterium
CGCCACGCCGACCCGGCCGACCGCCCGCGCGCCGAGGCCGAGATCATGCTCCGGAAGAACTGGAGCGCGATGGGATCGTTCGTGAAGGAGGACCGCCCGCGCGCGCTCGATCTCCTCGGCTTCGCGAGCCAGCTCGTCTTCAACACGTTCCTGAACGACTACCTCTGCACGCTCGAGCACAAGGACGAGCCGGACGTCGCGTATGGCATCGCCCGTGCCCATAACCGGGCGATGCTCGACTTCTGCAGCATCGATCGCCGTCTGCTCGCGACCGGCTACGTCCCGCTCGCCGACTTCGAGCGCGCCCGGGCGATGGCGCGCGAGGCGATCGACGCGGGCTGCAAGGCGCTTCTCGTGCCGTCGGCGTGTCCGGTCGGCCACTCGCCGAGCCACACGGGCCTGTTCCCCGTCTGGGCGCAGGCCGAGGAGGCGGGCATCCCGATCCTCTTCCACGTCGGCGGCGGCGGGCGCCTCATCGATCCCGCGTACTTCCGGAACGGGCTGCCGATTCCGACCGACTTCCACGGCGGCAGCGAGAATTTCCGGTCCGTCGACTACATGGCGATTCCGTTCCCGCCCATGCAGACGCTCGCGACGCTCATCATCGACGGCATCCTGGAGCGCTTCCCACGACTCAAGTTCGGCGTCATCGAGCAGGGCGCCGTCTGGGTGCCGAGCTGGATGCGGCAGCTCGACTCCGCGCACGAGGCGTTCGCGAAGACCGAGGAGCGGCTCCGGAAGCTCTCGCTCCGCCCGAGCGAGTACGTCCGCCGCCAGGTCCGCGCCACGCCCTACCCGACCGAGCCCGTCGGCTGGATCATCGAGCAGGCCGGCGAGGATATCTGCATGTTCTCGTCCGACTACCCGCACGTCGAAGGCGGGCGAAATCCGATCCGCCGCTTCGAGGCGACCATGGCGGGGACGAGCGAGCGGGCGAGGCAGCGCTTCTACTGCGACAACTTCGTCGACCTGATGGGCGCAGGCTGACGCGACGCGAGCGCCGGCGACCAGCGATACGAGATCGAGATCCGCGGCCCGGCGTACGCCACCTTCGGGACGCCGTGCGTGAAGCGCGCCTGGCAGCCGCCGCCCATGACGAGGAGGTCGCCGGACGCGGGCGCGAGGTCCAGCGACGGTCCGCCGGCCCGCGGCCGGAGGAGGAACGGCCGCCGCGCGCCGAGCGTCACCAGCGCGACCAGCGTGTCGTCGAGCGCACGCAGCTCCCGATCCCGGTGCGACGCGACGCTGTCGCGGCCGTCGCGATAGTAGTTGAGCCCGACGCCGCGGAACGGCACGCCGTACCGCGCCTCGAGCGCGCGCTGGATCGTCGCCAGTATCCCGTCCGGGAGCCGGCGGTCGCCGTACCAGCGGGACAGCCGCGGCACGTCGACCATACGATCGTACATGCGGCGCCGGTCCTGCTCCCACGGCACCGTGTCGCGGAGCCGCTCGAAGAGCGTATCGGCGCCGCGGAGGAACGTCCGCGCGACGTCGACCCAGGAGACGTCGTCGAGACGGCGGCGCTCGAACACCGCGGAGGCGTCGATCGCGGGCTCGCCGGCGGCGAACAGCCCGCGCTGGAACGGGACGGGTGCGTGCATCTTCCGGAGGCCGAGCGTCCCAGCCGGCGCCCACGAGCGCAAGCGCGCGCGGCGGCCCTCCCGCCCGGGCTCATGCGGGGTCCGCTACGCCGGCCGCCACTGCGGGACGAGATCGCCGTCCGGCGACGGCGCGAAGTCGACGATCATCGGCATGTCCATGACGAGATCGGCCGGCGTCGCGCCGAGGAGGCCGCCCATCGTCCGTACGCCCTCGTCGCACTGGACGAGCACGACGGGGTACGGCGTGCGCTCCTTCCACGCCGGCAGGACCGGCGGGTGGACGACGACCCACGAGAGGAGCCGCCCGCGCCCGCTCGCCTGCGCCCACTCGCTCCGGAGCGAATGGCACGACGGACACATCGGACCCGGCGGGTGGCGCCAGAGCCCGCAGTCGGCGCAGCGCTGGAAGCGGAGCTCGCGGTCGCGCGCGGCGGCCCAGTAGGGCTCCCAATCGCGGCCGCCCGTCCGGCGTACGAATTGCTCGTCCGCCATCAGTCGCCTCGCAGGAGCAGCGCGCCCGTCGGCACCATGTTGCCGCTGGTCGCGAGCGAGAGGCGCGCGCCCGGTACCTGATTCACCGACGTCCCGCGGATCTGGCGCGTCGCCTCGATGATCAGGTTGATCCCGTGGACGTACGCCTCGGAGAGGCTGCCGCCGCTCGTGTTGGTCGGGAGCCGCCCGCCGACCTCGAGGCCATGGTCCTCGACGAACGCGCCCGCCTCGCCCGGCTTGCAGAAGCCGTACTCCTCGAGCGACGCGAGGACGAGCGGCGTGAAGGCGTCGTAGAGCTGCGCCACGTCGACGTCGCGCGGCGACACGCCCGCCATGCGCCAGAGGTCGCGGGCGGCGTACGCGCCCGGCGACTCGAGGAACGGGTCCTTGAAGAAGTTGTTCATGATCCAGTTGCGTGGCCCCATGCCCTGCGACGCCGCCGTGATCCACGCGGGCTTCTGCCGGAGATCCCGCGCCAGGTCCTTGTGGGCGACCACGACCGCGGCCGCCCCGTCGGTCTCGAGACAGCAGTCGAGCAGACGGAGCGGCTCGGAGATGAAGCGCGAGCGCGCGTGGTCCGCGACGGTGATCGGCTCCCGCATCATCGCCATCGGATTCACGCTCGCATGCCGCCGGCACGCGACCGCGATCCAGCCGAGGTGCTCGGTCGTGTACGCGCGCTCGTGGAGGAAGCGGCGCGCGAACATCGCGACCTGATCCGCGGGCCGGACGAAGCCGTACGGTGCGTAGAAGGCGGTCTCGTTCGCGTCCGACGTGCTCTGATCCCGCTCCCGCGACGTGCCCGCCCACGGCCGGCCGCCGGAGCCGCGGTTCCGCGACCGATAGACGAGGACGCAGCGCGCCATGCCGGCGGCGATCGCCGCGGCCGCGTGGCCGACGATGCCGCAGCCGCCGCCCCCGCCGTAGCCGACCTCGCCGAAGAAGCGGAGGTTCGGGACGCCGAGGTTCCGCGCGATCGCGTTCTCGGCCGTGGTCTGGATCGACCACTTCACCATCCCGTCGACGTCGGCCGGCCGGAGCCCTGCGTCCTCGAGCGCCAGCTTCGACGCCTCGAGCGCCGTCGTCTCCTCGGAGCGCCCGATGTCCTTCGAGAACGGAAGCTGCCCGACGCCGACGATCGCGGCCTGGTCGCGGAGCGACACGCGACGCGAATAGCAGGCCGCGGGCGCTCGTGGCCAGCGTCAGGCTCGCGTCGCGCGGGGAAGGAGCCCGACGGCCCCTTCCCCACGCGCACGAATCAGAATGCGTCCGCGGACGTGTCGAGGAACGCGCCGCTCGGCGACGCGGGCGCACACAGCATGCTCGGCAGGCTCACGTTCCGCTTCTGGCTGCCGACCTGGAAGTTGTGCGTGCCGAACTGATCCTTCGCGGTGCCGCTGAAGAACGGCCCCTTCGGGCACTTCAGCTTGTAGCACGTGAACTTGGTCGTGGCCGCGGTCGGGCCGCCGCCGGGCGGCGTCGGCGTCGTGCTGGTCACCGTCTTCACGACCGGCTCGCAGACGAGCTGCGCGGGCGTCTTGATGACGCAGCCGCTCTCGGCCGGAATACCCGTACCCGTGAGGTTCATCGTGTACGCGGCGCGTGCCTTACCCGTCACCCCCGGCTCCTTCACCTTGTAGCACTTCAAGTGATTCATCGTCTGCGCGTAGCCGCCGCCGGCGGACAGCATCGTCGCAGCGGCGACGATTACGAGCAGATTTCTTCCCGTCATCTTCATGACCCCTCCTGGGATTCGAGCTCGATGGCGGGCGCGCGGCCCGCGTCGGGACGCCCAGGACGGCGGCGCGCGAGCCGCGTCCTGCATTCCGGCAGGACACCGCGGCCCGGGCGCCGCAGCAACGGCGGCGAGGGGGGTTTTTCGCGACGGGTGTCGGTGAGCGCGAAATCGCGCCGGCGGGCTCAGCCCGTCTGGCGCGTGCGGCCGGCCCGCTCCTCGGCGTGCGACTGGATCGCCTTGCCGATCGCTTCGAGCGAGCGTCCCATGAAGGTGGGGCGGTTCTCCGCCGCCCAATCGCGGCTCTCCGCGAGGCGCGGCAGCGTGCCCTGGAACGCTGCCATCACGTGGCGCGCGAACAGCTCGTAGGAGCGCAGCGTCGCCTCCCGGTCGGCCCAGTCGTGCGCCATGAAGAGGTACGTCCCGAAGCCGCCGGTCTGGTCCCAGAGCCGCTCGATCTGCGCGGCCGCCATCTCGGGCGTGCCGATCACGGCGAGCCCGCTCGCGTTCAGCACGTCGACCATCTCGCCGACGTCCTGAATGTCGCCGACGAGCGGCAGCGCCGCCACGCGGGCGAAGTAGTCGACCCACTTCGCGAGCCCGAACTGCACGTCCTTCCGCGCCTGATCCATCGTCGGCGCGAGGTGCATCGGGCCGACGAGGCGCCACCGTGCCCGGTCGACGCGCTTGCCGTGCTCGGCTGCCATCTCCTCCGCGATGCCCCACGCGTTCCCGAGCGCGTCGAACCCGCCCTGCGTCGTGGCGCCGATCGAGAGGAGCCCGATGCCGTGCTTTCCCGCCGCGCGCGGGCCTGCGGGCGAGACGGTCGCGGCGACCGCCATCTCCATGTGCGGGCGGGTGTACGGGCGGAGCTGCACGCGCGCGTTCCGGAGCGTGAACCACGACGTCTCGCGCGTGATCGGCTCGTCGGCGGTGAAGAGGGCGATGATCGCCTCGAGCGACTCCTCCATCATCTCGCGCTGGCGCATCGGATCGATGCCGAGCATGAAGGCGTCCGACGGCAGTGCGCCGGGCCCCACGCCGAACATCGCGCGCCCCATCGTCAGGTGGTCGAGGAGGACCATCCGGTCCGCGAGCATCAGCGGGTTGTGGTACGGCAG
>DASRHG010000194.1:0-36517 GCA_035650655.1 Binatia bacterium
GCCGGCGCTCGCGACGGGCTGCACGATGGTCTTCAAGCCGTCGCCGTGGGGCCCGCTCGTGAACCTCCTCCTCGCCGAGATCGTCGCCGAGGCCGATCTCCCGCCCGGGGTCGTCAACTTCGTCACCGGGCAGTCGACCGCCATCGCGGAGGCGCTCGTCACGGACCCGCGCATCGACAAGGTGAGCTTCACCGGAAGCGTCGCGACGGGGAAGAAGATCATGGCGGCGGCCGCCGCGACGCTCAAGCGCGTGCACCTCGAGCTCGGGGGCAAGTCGGTCGGCATCTACCTCGACGGCGACAACCTCGAGATGAACGCGATGATCGCCTCGGGACCGGCCATGTTCCACGCCGGTCAGGGCTGCGCGATGTCGACGCGCGTGCTCGTCCCGCGCGACGTCCACGATGCGTTCGTCGAGAAGATGGTGGGCTTCGTCCGCGGCATGGTGACGATCGGCGACCCGGCCGATCCGTCGATCATGCTCGGGCCGGTGATCCGCGAGGAGCGGCGGCGGAAGATCGAGGAGTACATCGCCGCCGGGAAGGCCGAGGGCGCGACGCTCGCGACCGGCGGCGGCCGGCCGAAGGACCAGCCGCGCGGCTGGTTCCTCGAGCCGACGATCTTCTGCGACGTCCGGAACGACATCCGCATCGCGCGCGAGGAGATCTTCGGCCCCGTCGTCTCGGTGATCCCGTTCCGGGACGCCGACGAGGCGATCCGGATCGCGAACGACTCGACGTACGGCCTCGGCGGCGCGATCTACTCGCGCGACACGGCGAAGGCGCTCGAGCTGGCGAAGCGCATCCGGACCGGCGTCGTCTGGATCAACAACGGCCTCAACTTCATCGACGCGCCGTTCGGCGGCTTCAAGGAGTCGGGCATCGGCCGCGAGGGCGGGAAGTACGGCGTCGAGGAGTACACCGAGATCCAGCAGATCACCTGGAAGGTGTGAGGCGCCGCGCGCGCCGGAGCGCGCGCCGCCAGAAAGCCGACCTGCCTGCACGCACGGCCGCTGGCACGGCCGTTGCTACATCTATACATGCCCTCCACCGCCCACCGCTCCGTCCGCCCGTGCGCGCTCTTCCTCGCCGCTGCGCTCTGGGCGGCCCTCGCGCGGCCCGGCGCAGACGTCAGTCGCGCGGCACGAGCACGAACGACTTCCCCGCGTGCCGCAGCTCGACGTGGTCGGGGAAGATGCGCGCCACCTCGACGCCGTCGGCCGACTCGCCCTCGTGGAGCGTCGTGAGCCCGCCGCCGTCGATCGTGAGCGTGACGCTGCGCCGCTCCGGAACGCGCGAGTAGACGAGGAAGCTCACCTGGATGCGCGGCGCGTCCGCCGGCGGCCGCGGGACGACGAGGTCCGGCGCCCGCGGCGCGCGTGGGCGCGCGGCGACCGCGGGCGCCGCCGCAGCGGGCGGGGCGACCGTGGGCGGCGGGGCGACCGCGGACTCCGGGCGCGCGGCCGGCGCCGGCGCGCCGAGCGCCACGCGACCGACGGGCGCCGCGTCCGGTGGCAGCGGCGGCGCGGGCGCGGCGAGCGGCAGGGCGGAGGCCGCGGCGCCGGCCGGCGAGGGAGCCGCCGCGACCGTGGGCGGCGGCGCGGCGGCGGGCGGCGGCGCGGTCGCCGGCGAGACGGCCGCCGTCGCCGGCGCGGACGCGACCGCAGCCGGTGCGCCGCTCGCGGCGGCGGCCTTCGGCGTTTCCGGCGCGGTCACGGGCGGGGCGGGCGCGACCAACGTCCCCGGGGTCGCGGCGGGCGCGGGTGCCGGGGCGCGCCGGGCGACGTGCGGCGGTCGGGACCCCGGGCTCGAGTCGGCGCGGCCCGCCCGCGCGGGCGCCGGCGTCGCGGCGCGCGTCCCGTCGGCTGCGGGGCCGAGCGCAACCTCGTGAGGCGCAGATGCGGGGCGGCGAGCGTAGAGCGACGCCGTCACGCCGGCGCCGGCGACGAACGCGACCAGGAGCCCGCCGAGCGTCAGGCGGCGCGGCCCGCGCCGGTCGCGCGGTGCGGGCCGCGTGTGAATCCCCGGCGGGGCGGCCCGCTCGATCTTCTGGAGCGCGTCGAGGATCGAGCTCACGACGCGGCTCCCGCCCCGAGCGCGAGCGTCGGGCGCGCGTAGCCGCCGGCGGCCGCGTAGAGCACGATGCGCGTGAGCTTGCCGACGCGCGCGTCGACGAGGAGGAGCCGCGAGCGCTGGAACGCCTGCACGGCCGCGGTCGTCTCCGCGTCGAAGTCGCCGCTCGCCGGACCCGCGTACGCGCCGGCCCGCCGGAGGAGCGCCTGGAGGCGCGCGACGCCCGGGCCGCGCGACGCCGGGCCGAGCGACCTCGGCCCGAGCGACTCGAAGTCGCGCCAGAGGACGTGCGCCTGGCCGAACCAGTGACCCTCGAGGAACACGCGCTCGACCGGGATCGAGGCGCCGTCGACGACCAGCACGGCGCGCTCGTCGTCGAGGCCCGTCAGCACCGCGTAGCGCATCCCGTCCGCGTCGGGGACGCGCAGCTCGAGGATCGCGGGCAGGTCGAGGAGGCGGAGCATGCTCGCGTTCCCGAACAGCGGCAGGTACTCGAGCCCGCGCCGGCTCGCGACCGCGCCGAGCTGGCCGAGCGTGACGGGCTCGTTCGCGCCGAGCGGGGTCGTGCGCCACGCGGCGAGGAGGCCGTCGACGGCGTCCCGCGCGCTCGAGACCGCGTCCTTCGCGGCGAGGCGCTTCGCGACGTCGGCGGCGGGCGTCGCGGCGGCGGGCGGCGGCGCGGCGGCGGACGGCACCTCGGCGGCGGCGGTGACGACGGGCGCCTCCGCCGGCGCGGGCGCGGCCGCCGGCGCATCACCCGCGGCGGCGGGCGGCGGCGCGGCCGCCTCGGGCTTCGCGGCCGGCGCCTCGGGCTCCGCCGCGGCGTCGGGCGACGCCACGGGCGGCGGTGCGGCCGGAGTCCCCGCGTCGGCGAGGCTCGCCTCCGCGGCCGGCTTCGCGTCGGCGGGCGCGACGCGCGCCGTGAGGTCGCGCCCGGCGAACCGGCCCGCGCCGACCGCGATCACGCCGAGCGACACCGCGACGCCGGCGGCGGCCCACGCGGCGCGGCGCGACGGCGCGACGGCCCCCGGCAGCGGCACGGTCTCGATCTCGCGATACGCGCGCAGCGCGTGCCGCACGGTGACGATCCGGCTGTCGTCCGCGAACGCGACCAGCATGGCCCGATGCGCGATCATGTTGATGAGCCGCGGCACGCCCCGCGAGTAGCGGTGGACGAGCCAGAGCGCCGGCGGCGTGAAGATGGGCGGCGCCTGGCCCTGGCTCGCGACCGCCAGCCGGTGCCGCACGTAGCCCGCGGTCTCCCCGCGCGAGAGCGGGCCCAGGTGCCAGCGGAGCGTGATCCGCTGGTTCAGCTGCACGAGCTCCGGGTGGAGGAGCAGCGCCTGGAGCTGCGGCTGCCCGACGAGGACGATGCGGAGGAGCTTCTCGGTCGTCGTCTCGAGGTTCGAGAGGAGGCGGAGCTGCTCGAGCACGTCGACGGAGAGCGCCTGCGCCTCGTCGATGACGACGACGGAGCGCCGGCCCGCGATGCGCTGCGCGAGGAGGTGCTTGTTGAGCGCGTCGACGAGGTCCTTCTTCGAATCCGTGTCGGCGCGGAGGCCGAACTCGCTGTTGATCGTCTGGAGCAGCTCGAGCGCGGAGAGCGTGGGGTTGAAGACGTACGCCGTCGTGATCTCGGGGAGCAGGTTGGCGAGGAACGAGCGGAGGATCGTCGTCTTCCCCGCGCCCACGTCGCCCGTGATGCAGACGAAGCCGCTCGACTCCGAGAGGCCCAGGCGGAGGTGCGCGAGCGCGTCGGCGTGCTTGCGCGAGAGGAAGAGGTAGCGGGGATCCGGCGTCAGCCGGAACGGCGCATCGACGAGGCCGAAGAATCGCTCGTACATTGCCGCCCTCCCCCGGACGCCGCTCTTATAGACGAGGCCCGGCGGGGCCGCCAGTCGCTTCCCGGCTCACGCGGCCGTCTTCGCCACCTCGGCGAACGCCTCCTCGGTGACGTCGAGGACCCGCGCCACGTCCCGCTCCGTCATGGCCGCCGAGACGAACCAGTTGTGATGGGGGTGGAGGTAGACGCCGCGCGCCGCGCACGCCGCGGCGAAGAGGCGGCTCCGCTCGAACTGCCCCCGGTCCGCGACGAACGTCATGAACGGCACCGCGGCCGGACCCGTGTAGCGGATCTCGAAGCGGTGCGCGGCGGCCTGGCGCTCGATCCCGTCGCGCAGCTTCTCGCCCATGTGCCGCATCGTCCCGATGCCGTCGGTCGCCTCGAGCTCGGCGAGCGTCGCGAGCGCCGCCGCCATCGGCACGGCGCTCGTCCAGTAGGAGCCGGTGAAGAAGACGCGCATCGCCGCGTCGCGGAGCGATTCGCGGCCGAGCGCGGCGGCGAGCGGGTGCCCGTTCGCGATCGCCTTGCAGTAGCAGGTGAGGTCGGGCTCCACGCCGACGAGCGCGCCCGAGCCGTTCATGTGCAGACGGAAGCCGGCGCGGACGTCGTCGAGGATGAGGACGGCGCCCAGGCGATCGGCGCGCTCGCGGAGCCCGGGGAGGAAGCCGGGCGCGGGCATCTCCTGGTCGTGGAAGGCGTCGTGTCGGAAGGGGCTCACCATGATCGCCGCCACGTCGCCCTCGGCCTCGGCGAGCGCGCGGTCGACGCTCGCGAGGTCGTTGTAGTGGTAGTGCACGACGTGGGCGCGATCCTCGGCGATCGTGCCGTCGAGCAGCGGCGAGCACCACGCGTGCGTGCCGTGGTACGCGCCCTCGGCCGTCAGGATCTTCCGCCGGCCGGTCGCGGCGCGCGCGACCTCCGTCGCCCAGGTGCAGACGTCGGACCCGTTCTTCGCGAACACGGCCCACGCCGACCACGGGGTGAGCGCGACGAGCCGCTCCGCCAGCTCCACCCACACCGGCGCCGGGCCGTTGAAGCAGTTCCCCACAGCCGCCTGCTTCGCCGCCGCCGCCTCCACCCTCGGGTGGTTGTGCCCGAGGACGATCGGGCCGTAGGAGCACATGAGGTCGATGTACTCGTTGCCGTCGACGTCCCAGATGCGGACGCCCTCGCCGCGCCGGAAGAAGTACGGGTACGCGCCCGGCACGAGCATCGTCGGCGACTGGTGCCCGTAGATGCCGCCCGGGACGACCTGCCACGCGCGCGCGAAGAGCGCCTCGGTCTCGCGATAGCGTCCGGATTCCATCGATCAGCCTCCGAGAAGATGCGCGTCGAGGAACGCGTCCATGGCGGCGTTCGCGCGCCGGTTCGCCTCCCCGCGCCAGTCGGTCTGGAAGGCGTGCGGCGCGCCGTCGAGGAGGAGGAGCTCGGCCGGCTTCCCGGCGTCGCGGAGCGCCGCGTGCATCCGCTCCGACTCGCGGTGGGAGACGACGGCGTCCGCCGTCCCGTGGACGAGGAGGACCGGCGCGGAGGCGTGCGCCGCGTGGTGCACGGGCGACGCGAGCCGGATCCACGCCGGGTCCTCGACCCGCGGCCCGAGCAGCTCGCGGATCGGGTCGTAGCCGTCGGGGAAGGGACGGCGGCGGGCGAGGTCGTACGGCCCGTAGTGGAGGATGACGGCGCGCACGTCCTCGGGGACGTCGCGAAGGTCGTCGGGGAGGTCGGGGGCGAGCGCCGGCACGCCGCGGGCGAGGTGCGCGAGGAGCGCCAGGTGCGCGCCCGCGGAGAGGCCGAGGAGGGCGATCCGGCCCGCGTCGACGCCGAGGTCGTCGGCGTGCGCGCGCACCCAGCGGAGCCCGCGCCTGACGTCGTCGAGCGGCGCCGGGAAGCGGTGCGCGGGCGCGAGGCGGTAGGAGATCGACACGGTCGAGATCCCGCGGCGCGCGAAATGGAGCGCGTTCCCTGCGGCCTGGCTCGGATCGCCCGCCACCCAGGCTCCGCCGTGGACGACGACCACGACGGGCGTGCGCGCGCCGCCGCGCTTCGCCCGGTAGTGGTCGTAGCGGAGCGGCACGCCGCCGGCCTCGGCGTAGACGACGTCCTCGACGAGCTCGTGGTGGTCGGAGGTGCGTGGAATCGCCGCCACCTGGCGGGGGAAGGGCATGGCCGCTCGGAGTACCACAGCTTTCTTGCCGCTGGAACCTCGACCGCGCACCCGCTACGCTGGATTCGAGCCCGTGCGACAGCGCCCTCTGATCGGCATCTCGAGCTACGGCCGAGCCGGCCAACGGCAGACCTTCTCGCTCCCCTGCGAGTACGTCGACGCGGTCCGCCTGGTCGGGGGGGTGCCGATCGTCCTCCCCGCCGTCGAGGGCGAGATCCCGGAGGCCCTGGACGCGATCGACGCCCTCATCCTCCCCGGGGGCGGGGACGTGGACCCCGCCCACTACAACGGCGTCCGTCACGAGGCGAACTACGGCATCTCGCAGGAGCGGGACGGCTTCGAGATGGCGCTCGCCCGCGCCGCGCTCGTACGCGAGGACCTCCCGATCCTCTGCATCTGCCGCGGCATGCAGCTCCTGAACGTGACGCTCGGCGGCGACCTGGTCCCCCACATCCCGGACCACTTCGGCTCGAAGGTGATCCACCGCCACCCCGAGCGCATTCCGATCGAGCACGACGTCCGGATCGATCCCGAGAGCCGCCTCGGCCGCATCCTCGGCACCGACCGGATGACGGTGCAGTCGATCCACCATCAGGCCGTCGGCCGCGTCGCGAACGGGCTCCGCGCCGTCGCGTGGAGCGAGGACGGGGTCATCGAGGCGATCGAGGCGGAGGGGCACCCGTTCTGCATCGCGGTGCAGTGGCACCCCGAGCTGGGGGCGCTCGGCGACGACCGGCAGCGGAACCTGTTCGAGGCGCTGCTGGAGCGGGCGGACGGCGCCCGAGGTGGTGGGACGATTGCGCGCCGGCCGGCGCGTCAGCCGACCCAGGCGGCGTCGGGACGCCCGAACGCGCGGAAGACGCGATAGCCGACGACCGCGCGGTGCAGGGCCGCCTGAGGTCCGTGGCGAGCGCCGTTCCGGAATACGGGATCCCGCGGCTCATGGAACGCATGCCGCGCGTTGTGAGCCGGGTGCGTTTTGGTAAGCTGCGCGGCCGTGGACGACGCACCCCGCCGCGCGCCCGCCGACGTCGCGGCCGAGATCCGCCGCGCCGCCGAGCTGCTCGAGCGTCTCGTCGCCGAGCCGGACGCGCTCCTCGAGGTGGACGACGACCTCCGCCGCCGCCTCACGATCGCCGCCGGCGTCTTCTCGCGCCCGGATCGTCCGGCGAAGCGCCGCTTCCGGAAGACGCGCGAGCAGCGCGAGCGCGCCGAGCTTCGCCGCGCGGAGACCGCTGTCCTCGACCGGACGGGCATCCGCGCGCTCCGCCGCGCGCCGGTGTATCCGACGCCGGAGCCGAACGCGGCGCTCCTCGCGCCGCCGTCCGAAGCGGCCGCCGAGCCGAACGGCGATCTGCCGCGCGCCCGCAAGTGCTACGTGTGCAAGGCGGCGTACCGACGGGTCCACTTCTTCTACGACGGCATGTGCCCGGAATGCGCGGACCTCAACTGGGAGAAGCGTCATCAGACGGCGGACCTCCGCGGGCGCGTCGCGCTCGTGACCGGCGGCCGGATCAAGATCGGCTACCAGACGTCGATCATGCTGCTCCGCGCCGGTGCGCGCGTGATCGCGACGACGCGCTTTCCGCGCGACGCCGCACGGCGCTACGCGCGCGAGCCGGATGTCGCCGCGTGGGGCGACCGGCTCGCGATCTACGGCGTGGACCTCCGGCACACGCCGAGCGTCGAGCTGTTCTGCCGGGAGATCCTCGCGCAGTACGACCGGCTCGACTTCATCGTGAACAACGCCTGCCAGACGGTCCGCCGGCCGGCCGGCTTCTACGATCACCTGCTCGCGCGCGAGACGGCTCCCGCGTCGTCGATCCCGGCGCCCGAGCGGCGGCTCCTCGCCGGACACGCGCGGCTCGCCGGCGTCGTCGCGCCGTCGTGTCCGGCGTTCCTCGACTCCGCGCGCGCGAGCCAGGTGCCGCTCCTTGCCGAGGACGCGGAGCGCGATCACCGGATCTTCCCGGCGGGCCAGCTCGACGCGGACCTCCAGCAGGTCGACCTTCGCGGCCGCAACAGCTGGCGGCTCGGGCTCGCGGAGGTGAGCGCCATCGAGCTGCTCGAGGTGCACCTCGTGAACGCGGTCGCGCCCTTCGTGCTGAACGCGCGGCTGAAGGCGCTCATGGTGCGGCAGCGGACGTTCGACAAGCACATCGTCAACGTGTCGGCGATGGAGGGGCAGTTCCACCGGAAGTACAAGACCGACCGGCACCCGCACACGAACATGGCGAAGGCCGCGCTCAACATGATGACCCGGACGTCGGCCGCCGACTACGTGCGCGACGGCATCCACATGAACAGCGTCGACACGGGTTGGATCACGGACGAGGACCCCGCCGCGCTCGCCGAGCGGAAGCGCGAGGAGCTCGGATTCTCCCCGCCGCTCGACGCCGTCGACGGCGCCGCGCGCATCCTCGATCCGATCTTCTCGGGCTTCCGCACCGGGAAGCACGTCTGGGGGCTCTTCCTGAAGGACTACCGGCCGACGGCGTGGTGAGCCGTCGGCGCTTTCGCCCGTCGCGGCGGGAGCCGGCGCGGGCGGCACGCTGACCGGGGAAGGCGCGCTGGGGGGGCTCGCCGAGCCGCGCGGCGCGGATCCTCGACCCGACTCCCTCGGGCCTGCGGACGGGAAAGCACGTCCGAGGCGCGCTTCGTCGCCCTCGCTCCGACCCCCGATTGACCCCGTGGACCGCCCGATGCGACGTTCTGCAGGAGGAGGTGCTCCGATGGCGAAGATCCTCGAATGCGCGAAGGTGGATCCCTCGAGCGGATGCCAGCACGTCGTGCGGGGCGAAACCGAGGCGGAGGTGCTCCAGAAGGCGGGCGAGCACGCGAAGCAGCACGGGATCCGGCAGGTGACGCCCGAGCTGATGGAACGGGTGAAGGCGAACATCCGCGACGCGTAGCGCGGCGCGATCTCACGCGTCCGGAGAGCGTTCGCGATCCGCCGTCGCGGCAGGAGAGGTTCATGGGCACGGAAACGAAGCGGGGCGGCACGGGGTTCACGACCCCGTCGGATCGGGAATTCGTCGCAACCCGCGTCGTCGGCGCCTCGCGCCGCCGCGTCTTCGACGCGTGGACCAACCCGGCGCACGTCCCGCGCTGGATGCTCGGCCCGGACGGCTGGACGATGCCGGTCTGCGAGATCGACCTCCGCCCCGGCGGCGCGTGGCACTTCGTCTGGCGCCATTCCGACGGCAGGGAGATGGCGATGCATGGCGTGTCTCGGGAAATCGCGCCGCCGGAGCGGCTCGTGTCGACCGAGTCGTGGGGCGGCGATTGGCCCGAGACGCTCAACACGCTCGCGCTCTCGGAGCGGGATGGGGAGACGACCATCACCGTGACGGTGCGCTACCCGTCGACGGAAGCCCGCGATGCGGCCTTCGGGACGGGGATGCAGGACGGAATGGCGCAGACCTTCGACCGGCTCGAAGCGTACCTGCGGGCGCTAGGCTGAGGGGCGCGCGCCGGAGGCACCCACGCCTCCGCGTCAGTCCCGGTCGGGCGCGCCGAGCGGGAAGAGCGGGCGATACGGGCGCGTCTCGTCCACCGCGCGCGAAGGAAGGCCGCGCGAGCAGGCGGCGCCGCCGCGCGCTCGTCGCCGGGCGCGATCAGGCTGGAACTCGAACGGGATGGCGCTCTCGTAGAGCGCGAGCCGACATCCTGGGTCCCTTGCACGGTGGTGTGCATGGGTCATGGACGCCAGGTTCCGCGGCGAGATCACGTCGAAGGACACGCTCGTGATCGGAGAACGGGGGGTCGTCCACGCCACCGTGCAGACGGCGACCCTGGTGGTGCGCGGCCAGGTCGTCGGAAACGTGATCGCGAGCGTGCGCGTCGAGCTCGAGGCGAGCGCGCGCGTCACCGGCGACATCGAGGCACCCGTCATCGTCATGGCGGAGGGCGCGCAGCACGACGGCAGTTGCCGGATGGCGAAGGCCAGGGCAGCTGAGCCGGCACTCTCGCTGGTCGTCACGGGGAAGACGTGAAGCCGCCGTTCAGCCTGCTCGTCCTATACGGCGACGGCACGCGCGTCTTGCGCCTCCGCGTTCCGCGCTGGGTCGGGGCCCAGGGCTTCCCGCATCCTCGCGTGCATCGTCCTCCAGGCGACGATCTCCGAGGGGGGCACGCCGGGGAAGACCGCGGAGAGCATGGCCGTCGCGGCACCCGTCGCCGCCGGCGTCGAGGCCCGGCCGGAGCACGAGATCGATCTCCTCGCGAGCGCCGTCGCCGAGGAAGGACCGCGGCTCCGCGAGCTGGAGCATGCGGTCGACCGCACCAGCAAGCTCATGAGCGCCCTCCCGCTTCGCTGGCCGCTCCGCGGGCCCGTGGATTCCGAGTTCGGACGGCGCCGCTCCCCGTGGAACGGCCGGCCGGAGCTGCACGAGGGAATCGACATCGGCGGCGCTCCAGGCACGCCGATCACGGCGCCGGCGGCGGGGACCGTCGTCACCGCGGGCAGCGGAGGCGACTACGGCCGGCACGTGGTCATCGATCACGGCAACGGCGTCAAGTCGCTCTTCGGCCACATGAAGGAGATCGACGTGAAGGCGGGCGAGCACGTGGCGAAGGGGCAGGTCGTCGGCCTCGTCGGCGGCAGCGGCCGGAGCACGGGGCCGCATCTCCACTACGAGGTCCGGGTGGACGGGAAGCCCGTCGATCCGCGAGGATTCCTCCTGGAGCGCTGAGCGTGGCGCGGTCGGTCGCGGGGCGGGCTAGACGCGTTCCCGCGCGTGCCGCCTGCCCCCGAGGCGCCGCACGCCGACCAGGCCGGCGAGGAAGAGCACGGCGTTGACCGCGAGGGTCACGGCGAAGAGTCGTAGCGCGTCTCGAATCGCGGCTCGACGCCGCGCGGCGGCCGATCCAGAGGAGGACGCCGCTCCGCGCGCGGGCGTCGCAGCGCCCGGCGCCGCGACGCGTCCCACGGACCGGGCCGGTAGCGGCCCGCGTCGACGTCCGCCTCGATGACCCGCAGCCCGGCGCACGCCGTCCGCCGACGGCATCAGCTCGGCCTCGCGGGCAGCGGATGCTGCCCTGCTTTCCGTGACCGTCGCACGGCGGCTCGACGCCTCGGCCGTCGCCGGTCGCGGAAGGCCGCGATCGTCGTGATCGGCCCGGGCGCGGGGGTGGTCAGGCGGCGGCGCTCGCTCTGCACGTGGAGCTCGCAGCGCTTGGTCCCGAGGAGCCGCACGACGGCGCCGTCGACCCCGGCCGCGGAGGACGCGACCGTGTGCTTCCGGGCCTCGAAGGCGACCGCGGGCATCGTGCCGCACGAGACGAGCGTGCCTTCTTGGAGGTCCTGGTGGAGCGGGTCGGCGCCGGTCACGCCCGAAGCCTGCGTCTCCAGGTTCAGGAGCCCGGTCGCACCGCGCAGACGGAGGGTCGCGTGCCGGAGCTCGATCGTGCCCGTGGTTGACGCCCAAAGACGCGAGGCGTATGGCACGTGTATGGCTCGGAAGCTCACCACGACGGTGCGCCTCGATCCGGAGGACGCCGAGGCCCTCGCCCGTGCCTCGGCCGACGGCCTCTCCGCGTCCGAGCTGATTCGTCGCGGGCTCCGCGTGGTCGCGTCGCGCTACTACCGCAAGCGCCGGCCGCCGTCGACGGCGCTGTTCGTCTCGACGTCCACCAAGCTCGGCGACGAGTCGCTCCTGTTCCGGGACCTCGACGAGTGACGGCGCCGCTGGTCGCCGACAGCGGCGGCCTCCTCCGCGCCCTCGCCGCGAGACCCGATGGCCGCCCGTCGTGGCCGGAGTACGCGGACGCGCTTCGGGAAGCATCGGCAGTCGTCGTCCCCCCGCTCGTCCTCGCCGAGGTCGACTACTTTCTGCGGCGCGAACGCGCGGCGATGCGACGGCTCGTCGCCGAGATGCTCGATCCGGCGACGACGTACGAGCTCGAGCCGCTGCTCCCCGAGGACCTCGTTCGCGCGCTCGAAATCGATGCGAAATTCCGCCGGCTCGACCTGGGGCTCGTCGACGGCAGCGTCGCGGCGATCGCGGAGCGTCGCCACATCCCCCGCGTGCTCACGACGGACCGGCGGGACTTCACGGCGTTGCGCATCGGCCCGCGCTGGGATCGCGCGCTGGTCCCGGTCCCCTGAGCCCGAGCGTTCGAGCCCGACGCGATATTCACGGCGCACGTGCGCCACCTGTCGGTCTCGTACTGCCGGATCGCGTCCTCGACGTCCTGACCGCTGAGCGGGTCCTTGCGCTCGGCGCTGAAGATGGGGATGCGGCTGGAGCGGAGCTGGCGCACCCGCGGCGAAGAGGTTCGCCGCGGAGAGCCGCCGCGTCTCCTCGGTGAGCCCGCTCGCGGGCCGGAGGGAGGCGAGCCGGACCTTGCAGCCCGAGTCCTGAGGTCTCGGGGCTCATCGCCGCCTCCGGCGCCGGCGGGTGCTCTCGCCGCCGGGCAGATGGGGCGGCTCTTCGATGCGTGGATCGCCCGCGCGGCTGGCGTCCGGCGCTGGGGGGGTCATCGGCTCCTCGTTTGCGGCCGCGAAAACAGGTTCGCTGCGCATTAGCGGCAGCGCAACGATTCGCGCACAAGGTGCCGTTCGCGAAGCTCTACGACGCGAAGACGCCGCTTACGGCGGCCGACCTCCTCAACGATCGCTCCTCAGCCCCCGCCACCCGCTCCAGCGTCCCACTCACCCGAGTCGCGCCAACACCTCGCTCCGCCGCACCACCGGGAACAGGGGCGGTGGCTCGTCCCCTCGCAGGACGCGCGCCAGCACCGGCAGCGAGCGGAGCACCACGTCCGGGTCGAGGAAGAGCCGCTCCGGCGGCTCGAGCATGTTGAAGACGCGCATGAGGCTGCGGAAGACGGCCGGGTCGACGCGGCTCGCGGGGAGCATGCCGCGGTCGACGAACCAGCCGAAGGCCTGCTCGGCGACGCCCGTGAGCCACGCGAGCGGGTCGCGGAGGTCGCCGTTCGGGGGCTCGCCGAGCGCGCGGCGGTCGGCCGACACGGCGGCCTCCCAGAAGGGACCGAGCTCCACCTCGCTCCGGCGGTCGAGCCACCCGCTCGCCGCGCGCACGTCGTTCGGGTGGCGCGCGAGCGCCTCGTCGAGGAGCGCCGCCTGCACGACGGCCGAGGTGGCGCCGCGGCCGTAGATCGGGTTCGAGTGGTAGGCGGCGTCGCCGATCGCGACGAAGCCGGGCGCGAGCGGGCCCTCGCGGTCGACGAAGCGGCGGAGGCGGTTCCGGAGCTGGCCCATGGCGAGGACGGGCGTCGTGCGCCCGGCGATCGGGACCGACACGCCGCGTGCGCGCCACGGCGCGATGCCCGGGAAGGCGGCGAGGAAGCGCTCGAAGCGGCGGGGGTCCGAGAGGTCCTTCAGCCGCGACTCGCCCGCCGGCAAGCCGACGGTGATCGAGAACGTCTGGTTGTCGCCGGGGAAGACGGCGAGCTTCACCCAGCCGAGGTCGCCCGCGACGAGGCCCGTCGTGCCCTGCGGCGCGCGGCCGCGGCGCAGGCGGTAGAAGCGCGTGTAGTAATGGATGCCGATCTCCGCGCTCCGCTCGCGCGGCGGCGGCGCGCCGAGCGCGGCGAGCCACTCCGGAGCGCGCGAGCGGCGGCCGGTCGCGTCGACGACGAGCGACGCGGGGAGCACGCCGCCGTCGGCCAGGCGCACGCCGGTCACGACCGGCCGCGCGCCGTCGGCCGACGTGCCCGTGAGCCCGATCGCGATCTCGCCCTCGTGCAGCGCGACGCCGGGGCACGCGCGCGCGCTCTCGCGGAGCGACCACTCGAACGCCGCGCGGCGGCAGGCGAGGAGGACGACGTCCTCGTCGTCCTCGCGCGGGGGGAGCCGCATGCCGGGCGGGACCAGCTCCGCGAGCGGGATCTCGCGGACGCCGGCCGCGCGGAGCCGCTCGAGCACGTCGGGGAGATGCGCGAGCAGCACCTGTCGCAGGCGGGCGAGGAAGGCGTGCGAGTGGCGGAATTGCGGCACGCCGCCCCGCTGCCAGGTCGTGAACGCGTCCTCGGGCGACGGCGCGTCCGTCCGCTCGTCGCGCTCGAGGACGACGACGCGCGTGAAGCGGCGCGCGAGGAGACGCGCGGCGGCGAGCCCGGCGATGCCGCCGCCGAGGACGACGGCCTGTCCGCTCCGCTCAGGCGGCGCCACGGACGGCTCGCGGGAGGCGACGAGGGGACATGCCGGGCGAGCATCGCCGGTCTGCCGCGCGCCGGCAAGCCCTCGGCGACGCGACGGCGCCGTGCGCCCGAGGGTTCCCGGGTGCGCGGCGGTGGTGCTAGGGTGCAGCGCCATGCCCGTGAACCGCACCGAGCTCACCCCGCTCTCGTTCCTCGCCCGCGCCGCCCACGTCCACGCCGGACGCACGGCGGCCGTCTACGGCCGCCGCCGCTTCACGTACGCCGACCTCCACGCGCGCGTCGCCCGGCTCGCCGCCGCGCTTCGCGGCGCCGGGCTCCGCCCCGGCGACCGCGTCGCGTTCGTCGCGCCGAACGTCCCCGCCATGCTCGAGGCGCACTTCGGGGTCGCGCTCGCGGGCGGCGTCCTCGTCGCCATCAACACGCGCCTGAACGCCGACGAGATCGCCTACATCCTCGAGCACTCGCGCGCACGCTTCCTCTTCGTCGAGGCGGAGCTGGCGGCGGGCGTCCGCACCGTCCCGACGGTCGAGCGCGTGATCACGATCGACGACCCCGAGTTCGCGCCCGGCGCGCCGCGCGCCTTCGACGGGCCCGAGTACGAGGCCTTCCTCGACGTCGCGCCCGATCCCACGCTCGTCTGGGCCGTGCCGAACGAGGAGGACCTCTACTCGATCAACTACACGTCGGGGACGACGGGGCGCCCGAGGGGCGTCATGTACACGCACCGCGGCGCGTACCTGAACGCGCTCTCCGAGGTGATCATCGCCCGGCTCGACGCCGCCTCCGCGTACCTCTGGACGCTCCCGCTCTTCCACTGCAACGGCTGGGGCTTCCCCTGGGCCGTCACCGCCGCCGGCGCGCGCCACGTGCTCCTCCGGAAGGTCGACCCGCCCGTCGTCTGGCGGCTCGTCGCGGAGGAGGGCGTCACGCACTTCAACGGCGCGCCGACCGTCCTCATCATGCTGATCAACGACCGGTCGGCGCCCCGGGGGCGCCTCGCCCGTCCGCTCCGCATCGCGACCGGCGGCGCGCCCCCGTCGCCAACGCTCCTCGCGCAGTGGGAGAAGATCGGCGCCGAGCTGATCCACATCTACGGCCTCACCGAGACGTACGGCCCGCACACGACGTGCGAGTGGCAGCCGGAGTGGGACGCGCTCCCGGACGACGAGCGGGCGCGCCTGCGCGCGCGGCAGGGCGTCGCGAACGCGGTCGCGTGCGAGCTGCGCGTCGTCGACGCGGAGATGCGCGACGTGCCCGCGGACGGCGCCACCATGGGCGAGGTCGTCATGCGCGGCAACAACGTCATGCGCGGGTACTTCGAGGATCCGGAGGCGACGGCGAAGGCGTTCGCCGGCGGCTGGTTCCACTCGGGGGACATGGCCGTCGTCCACCCCGACGGCTACATCGAGCTCCGCGACCGGGCGAAGGACATCATCATCTCGGGCGGCGAGAACATCTCGACGATCGAGGTCGAGCAGGCGATCGCCCGCCACCCCGACGTGCTCGAGGTCGCGGTCGTCGCCGTGCCCGACGACACATGGGGCGAGGTGCCAAAGGCGTTCGTCGTCCCGAAGGAGGGGCGCGCGCTCACCCAAGCGGACGTCATCGCCCACTGCCGGCGGACGCTCGCCCACTTCAAGTGCCCCAAGGCGGTCGAGCTGGGTCCGCTCCCGAAGACGTCGACGGGCAAGGTGCAGAAGTTCGTGCTGCGCGAGCGCGAGTGGAAGGGGCGGGAGAAGCGGATCCACTAGCCGAGCGGCCGCGCGGGGCGTTTCCGGCGGGGCCCTGCGGAGCACGTACGTCGACCTGCTGGGGAGCGAGACGAAGCTCGTCAGGGGTCGCGAGTACAGGACGCGGGTCATCGAGGGGGCGAAGGCGACCCGCTCGTCCTCATGCACGGCGGCGGCGGGCACGCCGAGCGCTGGACCCGGAACGTGATGCGCGCCGAGCCGCGAGGCGATCCGCAAGCGGATGGAGTGGCTCATGGCGTCGCCGGAGCCCTCGTCCTCGCCCGGGCCGGGCGCCGGCACCGGGACCTCCTCCACGACGAGCGGCTCGCGCGGCCCCCGGTAGCGGAGCGCGCGCATCCGGCCGCTCACGCGCGCCCGAGTCCGACCTCGTCCACGCCCGCCGTACAGGTGTCGACGATCAGGCGGCGGCTTCGTACACGTGCGGCCGTCCGTCGACGAGCTCCCACGCCCGCATGCACGACTGGACGATCCAGCTTCGCGGGTCCGTTCGCGAGCCGGGGACGGCGAGCGTCATCGCCGACTCCACCTCGAGGCCGGGGTGCGCCGTGCACGGATGGCGGCGAGGACGGCGTCGAGCTCGCGGTGCGCGTCGATCGGCCGCATGTCGGGGGGATGCGGAGGATGACCTTCGCTGCGTTCGCGATCGCGTTGCCGTACGGGACGACGTGGCGGGTCCCGGAGTAGCCGAAGTTCCCCTTGACCGTGACCCGGAACCAGCAGAGCCCGGCCTCCTCCCACGAGACGGCGTAGACCGGCTTCGCCGCGATCGCGAAGTCGGGCGCGACGCCCTGCTGGAGCATGAAGTCGCAGCCGGCGCCGTGCAGCCGGCCGACGGCGTTGCCCTGCTCGTCGTCGATCGGCTGGTACGCGGCGTCGACGATCGGCTGCTCGGCCTCGCCTCGTCGCACGCCCCGTCCATGCTCAACCATGGCCGCCCTGCGCGAGTACCGGGAGCGCATCGACCGCGCGTTCGCGACCATGACGAGGCGAAGCGGCGCGTCCGGGTCCGCTCGCGGCCCCACCTCGCCCGCCATCTCCGCCACATGCTCGCCGCCGCCGACTTCGACGTCGCGTAGAACGACGCCACGAGCGCCTGCGGCGCGGCGAGACGGAACGCCTCTGCGACCTCTTCAAGTTCGACTCGGCGACGCTCCGGGGCGGGACCGCGGAGATTCGGAGCTGGATCGTCGTGGCTGCGCGCCGGGGACGTCGTGCTCTCCGGCTCGCTCGCGGTCGCGGTTCCCGTCGTCGCTGGCGACGCCGTGCGCGCCGAGCTCGCGCATCTCGGCGGCGTGAGGTGCGCTTCCGCCGAGGGGGTCGCTCGCCTCGCGGCGTGCGAGCGGCCGAGCTCGCTCAGCCGGCGCACTGCGCGAGCGCCAGGCTCGCCTGGTTGCAGAAGAGCTGGACGACGGTCAGGTCGGCCGCCGTCGCCCTCCCCTCGCCGCGGAGCGCGACGAGGACGCCGACCGTCCTGTCGCGCACCGTGATCGGATGCGTGACGAACGCCCGCGCCGGGATCGCGGGCGGCGCCATGCCGGGCGCGACGAGCATCGAGGCGTCTCCGTCCCCGACCACCTTCGGGGTCCGCGAGAGGATCGTCTCCGCGAGGACGCCGGCGTCGGCGCGGAGCGGGACCGCGAGCGTGCCCAGGTACTCCTCCACGCCCTCGCCGTGGCCGAGCCGGCCGACGATGCGGTCGCGCTGCACGTTGAGCAGCGCCAGGAAGGCCGCGTCGAAGCCCCCCGCCCGCGTGACGCCCTCGAGGACCATGAAGAGAACCTGGTTGATGTCCGCGCGCTCGACGATCGCGGTCGTGATCTCGGCGACGATCGCGAGCGCGGCCGTGGCGTCGGGGCGCGCCGTGGCGCGGCGCGGCGCGCGCGGCGCGGCGGCGGCCTTCGGGGCGGGCTTCGGCGTCGCCGCGGCACCCGGCCGCTCGCCCTCGGGCGTCGCCGCGCCGGCCGGCGCGCCCGGCACGGCGGCGGGCATCGGCCCGACGCCCAGGATCGCGGCCTGCTCGCGCAGGACCGCGTTCGCCGTCTCCGCGGCGTGGAGGAAGTGGCGCTGCTCGAGCGCGAAGAGACGCTCGAACTTCCGCATCACGAGGAGCGCCTGCTCCGGATGGCCGTCGACGGCCTGGGCGTAGTCGGCCGCCATGTGGACGATCGCGGAGAGCTTGCCCGCCGTGCCGGCGATCGCGGAGCGGTCGTCGGGCACGGGCTTCCGGAAGTAGTCGGCGTAGCGGGCCGGGAAGTTCCAGTGCTCGAGGATCGCCGCCGACAGCTCCGAGGGGTGGACGCCGAACACCTCGCGCGCCGCCTCCTCGATCTCGACGCGCCGCTCGGCGGCGAGCGCGAGCGCGCGCTCGAACTCCGACGGGTAGAAGGCCGCGAGCCAGAGGACGCCCCAGTTCGCGAAGAGGCCGAGGAGGTACGCCTCCTCCGGGATCGGATACCCCACCTGCACCGAAAGGCGCTGCGAGACGAGCCCGCAGAAGAGCGAGCGGCGGAGCCCCTCGCGGATCGGCTTGCTCGCACCCTTCTTGCGCACGAACTCCTCGATCAGGAGGACGCCGACGGTGATGTCGCGGATCGTCTCGAAGCCGAGGACGATGATCGCGCGGGTGATCGTCGAGACCGGGTTGCCGCCCTTGCGGTAGAAGGCCGAGTTGACGAGGCGCAGCACCTTCGAGGCGAGCCCGGCGTCCTGGAGGATGATCCGCGCCACGTCGAGGGCCGTGCAGTCCTCCTTGCGGACGACGTCGCGGAGGCGCTCGATGACGCCCGCGGCGGCCGGGAAGTCGCCCTTCGTGCCGAGCTCGGCGAGAATCTGACGGCCGCGGTCGACCCCGGTCGGTGCTGGCTCTCCCATCGCGCAAGGACGCCTCCCGGGGAGTGTCGGCACGCCCGGGCGCGAGCTTGAGCGGCCGGTCAGGAGATCGCGCCCTCCGCCTTCGCCGCCGCGAGCGCGTCCCAGTCGACGCCGAGCGCGAGCAGCACCTCCTCGGTGTGCTGTCCGAGGTCCGGGGCGGGACGGAGCGGCGGCGGCGTCTCGTCGAACTGCACGGGGCTCGCGACGAGCGGGAAGCGCGTGCCGTCGCCGCGGTCCACCTCGGGGACGTAGCCGTTCGCGACCACCTGCGCGTCGTCGGGCACCTCGCGCGCCGTCTGGAGCGGCGCCCACACGCCCTCCGCGTCCGCGAGGCGCGCGCTCCACTCGGCGAGCGTCCGCGTCGCGAAGATCTCGTCGAGCGTGTGGATGCACTCGACGCGGTGCTCGAAGCGTGCGCGGCCGTCGGCGAAGCGCGGATCGGCGGCGAGGTCGGGGCGGCCGAGCCGCGCACAGAGGTCGGGCCAGTAGCGGTCGGGCTGGAGCATGTTGAGGAAGAGCCAGCGGCCGTCCTTCGTCCGGTAGCTGTTCACGATCGGGTTCGGCGCCTGCGTGCGGTCGCCGGCGGGAAGGTCGAAGCCGAGCAGGCGCGACGCGACGACGTCGGGCGCCATCACCCACGCCGCGGTGCCGAGGAGGGAGACGTCGACGAGGGGCGCCTCGCCCGTCCGCTCGCGCCGGAAGAGCGCCGCCGCGACGCCACCCGCGAGCGTCACGGCGCCGATCGAGTCGCCGAACGCGGCCCGCTGCATCACGGGCGCGGCGGCGCTGGACGGCGTGAGCGCGTTCGCGATCCCGCCCCGGCACCAGAACGACGCCGCATCGTAGCCGCCCTTCTCGACGTCGGGCCCGCGCGCCCCGTGGCCGTGGCCGCGGACGTAGACGATCTTCGGGTTGACGCGGCGGATGTCCTCGACGTCGATCGCCAGCCGGCGGCGGGCGGCGGGGAGGAAGTTCGTGAGGAAGACGTCGGCCGTCGCGACGAGCCGATCGAGGAGCGCCCGGCCCGTCGGCTTCGCGAGATCGACGCCGACGCTCCGCTTGCCCCGGTTCGGCTGCTCGACCATGAAGTTGACGCCGCCCGTCGGCGGGATGAGCCCCGAGGTGACGAGGCCGCGCTGCGGGTCGCCGCTCACCGGGTGCTCCACCTTGACCACGTCGGCGCCCCAGTCGGCGAGAACGGCGCCCGCCGCGGGGACGAACCACCACTGCGCGACCTCGACGACGCGCACGCCTGCCAGGACCTGCGCCATGGAAGGGGCGGGCGGCTACTCCCCGACGCGAATGTCGTAGAGCCGCGCGGCGTTCTCGTAGCAGATCTTCCGCCGCTCGCTCGCCGCCACGTCCGCCATCATCTCCGCCACGACGCGGCGCGAGTGCGGCCAGTCGCAGCCGTGGTGCGGGTAGTCCGTCGACCACATCACGTTCTCGACGCCGATCGCGTGGCGGTTCTTCACGCCGTAGCGGTCGATGATGAAGGTGAAGTGCCAGTTCGTCTTCACGTACGTGCTCGGCTCGCGCTCGAGCTTGATCCTGGCCCAGTACCTGTTGCGGTCGTACCGGTCGTCCATCTGCTCGCAGTAGTACGGCACCCAGCCGATGCCCGCCTCGACGGAGACGAACTGGAGCGTCGGGAAGCGGTCGTGGACGCCGGTCAGGATGATCTCGCCCATGACGAGCGGCATGGTGTCGAGCCCGGCGCCGGAGAGCGCGGAGACCTGCCGGCCGCCCGTCCCCTCGCCGCGCGCGGCCTTCTCCTCGGTCGGCGTCCGCGGCTTCGGCGCCACCTTGCCGCGGGCCGAGAGCCCGCAGTGGATCGAGACCGGCATGCCGAGCTTCTCCGCTTCGGCGAAGAACGGGTCGTCCGCCTCGGAGAGGTTCGTGTTGCCGCTCGGCCAGGCGGAGAGGAGGACGCCGCGGAGGCCCAGCGCCTTCGCGCGGCGCATCTCCGCGACCGCCTCGGCGACGCCGACGCTCGGCATCTGCGCGATGCCCACCAACCGATCCGGCGCCTTGGCGCAGAAGTCCTTCGCGAGCCAGTCGTTGTAGGCGCGGATGCCGGCCAGGTGGAACTCGTCGTCGGTGCCGAGCATGAAGTGGCGCATCGTGCGCTGCGGCGAGTAGATGACCTCGGCGACGACGCCGTCCTCGAGCATCTCCTGCGTGCGCGCCTCGCCGCGGAAGTTCCCCTGGTTGATCGTCGCGTAGCGCGCCCCCGACCACCGCAGCTCCTCGCGCGGCCTGCCGCGCGTCACGGTGACGAGCCCGAGCGGCGCGGGCGCCCCGCCGTCGTTGTAGAGCCAGGCATCGCCGCCCTCTTCGTCCTTCACGAGCTTCGGCGCGCGCGGGCGCAGCTCGGGCGCCAGCCACTTCTCCCAGAGGTCGGGGGGTTCGACGATGTGCGAGTCGCTCGAGATCATCGGCTCCATGACGCGTCCTCCGGGCGCCACGCATACCAGACCTCCCCCGCGCACGGGAAGCGGGACGAACGACCGTTCGTCCCCTCCTTTCCCCCGGTCGCTCGCGCCGCCCCCCGGGCGCTGATAAACGCCCGGGCGGTGGGGACGCGGCGGAAGCTCGGGTGGGTGGCGCTCCTCTACTTCGCGGAGGGGCTGCCGTTCGGGCTCGTGCTCGACAACTTCCCGGTCTACTTCCGGCTGCACGACGTCTCGCTCGCCGCGATCGGCTACCTGAGCCTGCTCCGGGCGCCGTGGTGGGCGAAGGTGTTCTGGTCGCCGCTCGTCGACCAGTGGGGCGAGCGCCGGACGTGGATCGTCGGCGCGCTCGTCGCGATCGCGGCGGCGCTCGCCGCCGTGGCGCTCCTCCCCGCGGCGCCGGTCGGGGCGGCGCTCCTCGTGGCGCTGCTCGTCTTCACCACGGCGGCGGCGACCCAGGACGTGGCGATCGACGCGTACACGATCGAGCTGCTCGACCCGGGGGAGGAAGGGGTCGCGAACGGCGTGCGGGTCTCCGCGTACCGCGCGGCGCTCGTCGCCGCGGGCGGCGTGCTCGTCGCGCTCGCCGGGAGCGCCGGCTGGCCGGTCACGTTCCTCGCCGCTGCCGCGCTCTTCCTCGTCCTCGCCGCCGCCGTCGCGCGGCTTCCCGCGACGCCCCGGCGCGGCGAGAGCGCCGCCGAGTGGGCGGCGGCGTTCGGGCGGTGGCTCGGGCGGCCGGGCGCCGTGCCGGTCTTCCTCTTCGTCCTCTTCTACAAGCTCGACGTGAGCGCGATCGGGCCGATGGTGAAGCCGTTCTGGGTCGACCGCGGCCTGTCGCTCGCCGAGATCGCGTGGATCTCGACGACGCTCGGCGTCGCCGCGTCGGTGGCGGGCGCGCTGGTCGGAGGCGTCCTCACCTCCCGCTGGGGAATCTTCACCGGGCTCTGGTCGCTCGGCCTCCTGCAAGCGGCCGCGAACCTCGGCTACGCCGCCGTCGCCTGGCAGGGCGGCGGGCACCTCGCCATCTACGCGGCGTCGCTCGGCGAGAGCTTCGCGAGCGGGCTCGGGACCGCCGCGTTCCTCTCCTTTCTCATGAACGTCTGCGACAAGCGGCAGGCCGCGACGCAGTACGCGCTGCTGTCGGCGCTCTTCAACCTGAGCGGCTCGGTGATCGGCGGCGCGTCCGGCGTCGCGGTCGAGCGGCTCGGATACGGCGGCTACTTCGCGCTGAGCGCCGCGTTCGCCGCGCCCGCGTACGCGCTCCTCCCCTGGGTGCGAACGTGGATCCGCGACCCGGACGGCGCACCGCCGTGAGCGAAGGCGCGGCCGCTCAGGGCCTCCGGCGGCGCGCGTAGAGAAGCTCGTGGTCGTCCGCGACGACGTCCCAGCCGTCGCTCGTGATCGAGCGGACGAGGTCCGCGAGCTCGCGGTTCACCGCCCGATCGAGGAGGAGCGCGTCGACGCGGTCCGTCGGTATCGGGTGCTCGCCGTCGATGCCCCAGTACATCGTGCGCCAGGGGTTCGGGAACATGAGCACCGCGTCGCGGTTGGCGAGAAAAGGCACGAGGTTGTACGAGGCGGAGACGACCGCCTCGGATGGAACGGCGGCGAGGAGCTCGCGGATCCTCCGCACCTTCTCGGAGTCGTAGGGGCGCAGATGGCGCGCCATCCCGCTGTACGACTCGGTCGTCCCCCGCGCGGTCCATTGGTGGCGGAGGGTCGGCACGAGGACGAGCCCGAAGACGAGGACGCCGAGCGCGCGGCGGAGCCCCGTCCGCGCGATCCAGCGGCGGCCGAGGCGCTCGAGCGTCGCGAGGGTCTCGACGGTCGCGGCGAACAGCCCCGGGAGAATTCCGTACAGGTAGTGATAGCGGACGTTCACGAGGTACGCGCCTCCGAGGTTGTTCACCACGAAGGCCGGGCCGGCGAGCAGGACGAGCGTCAGCGGACGGCCGAGGGGCAGGAAGGCGACCGGCCAGAGGAGGTCCCAGACGTATCGGCCGGTCACCGGGCGACGTGCGACCTCGAGGTAGAAGGCGGGCCTCGACGCGTTCGCCGCCCAGGCCGAGAACCAGTACCCGCCGGTCGTGCGGAAGAACCCGACGCCGTTGAGCCACGGGAGGAGTACTTTCATCGCGAGCGCGAAGTAGGCGGCGCCCAGACACGCGAGCACGATCGCGCGCCGCCGCTCGCCCGAGACGAACGCGTAGGCGGCGAAGCCGACGAGATAGAGGGCCACGTCCTCCTTCGTGAGGAGAGCCAGGACGACCGCCGCCCAGTAGAGGCGCGGCCGGCCGGCGGCGTCCGCCCAGAGCGCCGCGAGCAGCCACGTCGACGCGACCGCTTCGGGATGGAAGTTCTCGTTCGCGGTGTAGATGACGCCGGGGTAGCACCAGTACAGGATGGCCGGGACGAGCGCCGCGGCCCGGCCCTCGAGCCGGCGGCGCGCGAGCCCGTACACCGCGAGCCCGCCGGCCGCGAGCCCGAACCCCTGGTACGCGTAGACGACGGCGGGCGACTCCCACACGCGGTAGAGGGGCGCGAGGAGCCCGTAGGCGATCCAGAGGTGATCGCCCCAATAGGCGAGCCCGCGAATCGTGTTGAAGAGGCCGCGCAGGTGGGCGAGCTTCCACAGCGCCTGGAGGTGCATCCCGACGTCGTACGCCCCGAACCCGAATGACAGGTGCGTGACGAGGGGCGACGCCGACAGGAGCACGCCCGCGCCGAGCGCGAGCAGGACGGCGATCGTCGTCGCGACCACCGCCGACCGCCGCGCGGGCGCGGAAGGGGCGGCCTCGTGCGGCGTCATGCCCGGCTCAGTCCAGGATCGCCGTCGCGCACGAGGTTCGGCATGCCGTCCATCCCGAGGGGCGCGAGACGTTGGGCGAAGCTCCGGCCGCCGTCACGCCGCGATCGTAGCGGCGAACCTCGCGCAACGCGAGCGGCGCGTCGGGAGTGAGTCGGTGCGCGACGACGATCGACCCGGCCGCGCGCTCTCACCCTGACCGGCAACCCGAACCGCGACCGCGGGTCGAGAGCCCTTGTCGGTCCGCCGAGCGGCGTGTTACCGGACGCCCATGGACGAGCGCCTCATCTCCGCCGACTCGCACGTGAACCCGCCGCGCGACCTCTGGCAGCGCGACGCGCCCGCCGCGCTGCGCGAGCGCGTGCCGCGCGTCGAATCGACGCCGGAGGGCGACGTCTGGGTGACGGAGGGCCGCGCCGCCGCCATTCCCGGCCTCTCCTTCATGGCGGGCCGCGAGCACGAGCACTACCAGATCCGGATCTTCTACAGGGACATGCGGCCCGGCTCGTGGGATCCCGCGGCGCGCCTCGCCGACATGGACCGCGACGGGATCGCGGCCGAGGTGCTCTACGGCGGCGGCCCGACGCGCTACCAGGACCCGGCGGTCCGGCAGTGGTGCATCGCGCGCTACAACGACTGGCTCTTCGAGCTCGAGGCCGCCGCGCCCGGCCGCCTGATCGGCGTCCCGCTCCTCCCCGTGAACACGGTCGAGGAGGCGCTCGCGGAGCTCCGGCGCGTGCTCGGGAAGGGCGCTCGCACGGTGCAGGTCGACGCGTTCGCCGACAACGTCGGCGCGCCGCACTACTCGGATCCGGTGTGGGAGCCGCTCTGGTCGGAGATCGAGGCGGCGGGCATCCCGCTCGCCTTCCACATCCAAGGGCCGCGCGGCATGCAGCTCCAGCGCCTCTACGACCCGACCCCCGGCGTCCGCGAGGCGTTCATCTCGCTCGCGCCGCTCGGCATCGGGGAGCTCGTCTCCCAGCTCATCTTCTGCGGCGTCTGCGCGCGCCACCCCGGCTTCCGCTTCGTCGTCGTCGAGACGGGGATCGGCTGGCTTCCGTACTTCCTCGAGCGCATGGACGGCACGTTCGTGAAGCACCGCTTCTGGACGCACTCGGTCATCACCGAGAAGCCGAGCGTCTACTGGTACCGCCAGGGCCACGCGACCTTCATCGAGGACCGCGCGGGCGTGAGGCTCCGCCGCGAGGCGGGTCTCGACAACGTCATGTGGTCGAGCGACTACCCGCACAGCGACTCGACGTGGCCGCGCTCGCGGGAGGTGGTGGCGGAGCACTTCGCGGGCGTCCCCGCGGACGAGCGGCGGAAGATCGTCGCGGAGAACGCGGCGCGGCTCTATCGGCTGTAGCGCCGCCGCTACCGCTGGAGGTCCTGGAGCTCCGCCGCGGCGGCCGTGTCGTCGGGATCGAGCGCGAGCGCCTGCGCGAGCTCGCCCATCGCGAGCGCGTCGAGCCCCCGACGCTTGTAGCCGAGGCCCAGGTGGTAGTGCGCCGAGGCGTCCCGCGGGTTCGCGGCGACGACGCGCTCGAAGCACTGGATCGCGCCCGGAATGTCGTCCAGGCGCTCGCGGATGATGCCGAGGTGGTAGCAGGCGATCACGTAGTCCGGATCGGCCTCGAGCGTCTGCTCGAACGCGACGACGGCGTCCTCGAGCCGCCCCAGGTGGAAGAGCGCGAGCGCCAGGCGGAAGTGCGCGGGCGCGGAGCGCGGGTTCAGCTCGATCGCGCGCCGCGCGGCGGCCGCACAGTCCCCCATCGCGCCCCGCTTGTAGTGCGCGACCGCGAGCTGGAAGTGCGCCCCCGGGTAGGCGTCGTCGATGGCGATCGTGCGCTCGAAGCAGCGGACGGCGTTGCCGGTCTGACCGAGGTGGTAGTACGCGAGCCCGAGGGCGTAGTGCGCGCCCGCGTTCTCCGGGTCCGCGCGCAGAAGCTGGAGGCAGCGGTCCCGCGTCCGCTCCGCGAAGCCCGTGCCCAGCTCGCGCTCGAGGGCGACGGCGCGGAGCGGGGTGCCGCAGTGCTTGCAGTAGTTGTGGTCCGGCGCGTTGTCGACGCCGCACTCGGGGCACGCACCCGCCACTGCCGGGGCTGCCATGGCCGGCGATCTTCGCTCCATCGGCCCGCCGGGCGCAAGCCCCGGGGCCGTGGGTCGGTTTGCGGCTCGGACCGCATCGTGCGGGAGCACGGGGGAGTCTGCACCACGCCGACGAGCGCCTGCCACGTGCTCGCTTTCGGATCCGCGAGCGGTCCCGAGAGGTCGGTCCGCGTCGCGACCGCCTCGCGCTTCCGGCTCTCGAACGCCTCGGCGACGCCGCCGACGACCCCGTTCGCGACGTCGAGCTTGCCGTACGGAGGACGTCGATCTCGTAGCCCTTCACCGACGCGTCGAGCTGCCCCTCGAGCCGCCGGCGGAGCGGCGCGTCGACGACCCCGTCGGCGACGGCGAGGGGGACCGCGACGGCCGCGACGATCCCCGCCACCCAGCGCGCGAGCGTCCGCACCGGCGCGAGCGTACGGCCGCCGCGCGGCGGGCCGACATCCTGGGCCCCCGGGAGCGGCATCCGCGCGGGACGGCTGCGCTTACGCCGGCCAGCGCGCTCGAAGCCAGGGGAGCACGTGCTCGTCCGCGAGCCGCGCGCGCGGATGGCGAAGCTTCGCGCCGTCGGCCCCGGCGGGGAAGAGGTAGTGGTCGGCGCCTGGAAGCTCCGCCCACTCCTTGTCCGGCGCCGCCGACGCCTCGAACACGCGCCGGCACTCCGCGGGGTGGATGTCCGTGTCGGCGCGCGCGCAGACCACGAGCGTCGGCACGCGCACGCCCGCGATCGTCCGCTCGAGGTCGGCGCGCGAGCGGAGGCCCGACCAGGTGGAGAGCCAGCCGCGCGCGCTCATCGTGCGTGCGATCCCTTCCCCGTAGTTGCCGACGATGGGGTCGCGGCCGAAGGAGAAGATCGAGCCGGGACGGCGCTCCGACGGGTCGAGCCGGAGGTCCAGGTACCGCGGGTCCGCGAGCGTCCGGTAGATCACCATGTAGCGGCGCTGGAGCGCGTGCCGCGCGAGGGCCGGCCGCGCGGCGGGCGGCGTCGCGGGATCCGCGAGCCGGGCGCGCGCCTCCGCCGCCGCCGCGCACCACGCGAGCGCGCGCCGGTCGAGCCGCTCGCACCGCGCGCGCTGGGCGGCGCGGAACGCCGCCACGAAGTCGGCGGAGTACCGCGAGGGGCCCTCGGCCATCGGCCGGTAGCCGTTCGCGGGGTCGTACATGTCCAGCCGGGGGTCGACGGACGTCGGGTCGTCCTCGTCCACGATCGACGGGTCGAGCCGGTCGAGGAGGAAGCGGCCCTCGCCGAGATGCGCCGCGACGAGGACGAGCCCGTCGGCGGGCGGGAGCACGGTCTCGCGGAGCGGCACGCGGTCGCCGGACGGTGCCCGCTCGAGCCGCGCGGCGGGCGGGAGCGCCGCCTGCTCGAGGTAGAAGCCGAAGAGCGAGCCGCCGCCCGAGTTCCCGAGGAGCACGACCCGGGCGAAGCGCGTCCGGAGGAACGCGATCGCGCCCGCGACGTCGAGGAGGAGCCGCTCGTGGAGCGCGTCGGCGTCGTTGGCGAGGTGCCGCGAGTTCGCGCCGAGGAACGCGTAGCCGGCGGCGGCGAGGGCGGGCGCGAGGTAGTGGCGCGTGAAGTCGCCGCGCGGGTGCATCGCGAGGACCGCGGCGTCCGGCTCGCGGCGCGGCGGGAGGTAGAGGATCCCCGCGAGCGGGACGCCGTCGGCGGCATCGAAGTACGCGAGCTCGCGGCGGACGTCGGGCGCGATCGCGTCGAAGTGGAAGGGGATCCGCATTGTCGCGGCGCGCGCTCTTATGCCATGCTCCGTCCGATGCCGAAAAGAACCATCGCGGAGCTGCTCCGGTCCGAGGCGCCGGTCGTCATGCCCGGCGTGTGGGACGCGCTCTCGGCGCGCATCGCCGCCGAGGCCGGGTTCCCGGTCGTCTTCCTCTCCGGCTACTGCCTGTCGGCCGCGCGCCTCGGCGAGCCCGACATCGGCCTCCTCACGCAGACCGAGGTGCTGGACGCCGCCGCGCGCGTCTGCGCGGCGGTCGACGTCGCGGTCGTGGTCGACGCCGACACCGGCTACGGGAACGCCTTCAACGTCGAGCGCACCGTGCACGAGCTCGTCCGGATGGGCGCGCGCGGGTGCTTCCTCGAGGACCAGGTGTGGCCGAAGCGCTGCGGGCACATGGAGGGCAAGCGCGTCGTCCCGCTCGAGGAGTATCTCCCGAAGCTCCGCGCCGCGCTCGCCGCGCGCGGGGACGCCCCGCTCCACGTGACCGCGCGCACCGACGCGCTCGCCGCGGTCGGCCTCGACGAGGCGCTCCGGCGCGCGCGTGCCTTCGCCGACGCCGGCGCCGACGCCGTGTTCGTCGAGGCGCCGCGCTCGCCCGACGACATGGCGGCGATCCGCGCCACGGTGCCCGCCGGCGTGCGTCTGGTCGCGAACATGGTGGAGGACGGGAAGACGCCGCTCCGCCGCGTCGCCGACCTCCAGGCCGCCGGCTTCGACCTGATCGTCTTCCCGCTGACCGGCCTCCTCGCCGCCGCGGGCGCGCTGCGCGACGCGTACGCGGCGCTCCGCCGGGACGAGAGCGGCCCGGCGCTCGAAGGCCGGCGGCTCCGGTTCGGCGAGCTGAACGCGCTCCTCGGGCTCGACGAGCGCTACCGGCGCGAGCGGGAGTGGCTCCGCTGAGGCTCGCGGCCGAGACGCTCCCCGACCTCCTCCGCGCTGCCGCGCGCGCGGCGCCCGACGCCGAGGCGTTCCGCTACCGGGACGAGCGGCTCACGTACGCCGACTGGGACGCGCTCGCGGACCGCGCGGCCGCCGCGCTCGCGGCGCGCGGCGTCGGACGCGGCGACGTCGTGGCACTCCTCCTCCCCTCGACGCCGCTCTACCACGTCGCCTACCTCGGGGCCGCGCGCCTCGGCGCCGTCACGACGGGCGTCAACGTCCGCTACCGGCGGACCGAGATCGGCCACGTCCTCGCGCGCTCCGGCGCGCGCCTCCTCCTCGCCGTCGACCGCTGGCACGACGCCGACTTCCGCGCCCTCCTCGCGAGCCTCCCGGGCGAGCTCGCGGCACCGCCGGCGGTCGTGTGGCTCGCGGCCGACGCGATCCGGCGCGGGACGGCGGACGCGCTCGCCGCGCTCGGCGGCGACGGCGGGCCGCCCGCGGCGGCGGTCGCGCCCGACGACCCGGTCGCGATCGTCTTCACGAGCGGGACGACGGGCCGCCCGAAGGGCGCGTGGTACGCCCACCGGAGCCTCCTCGCGCTCGCGGCGATCGAGGCGCGGCGCCACCCGGGCGGCCTGGCAGCGCAGGCGACGCACCTCGCGGCCGGGCTCTCCTTCGCCCACGTCGGCACGATGACCCGCGTCGGCGTGCAGATCGCGTCCCTCGGGGCGTCGCTCGTCCACGACGCGTTCGACCCGGCCGCCGTGCTCGAGGCGATCGAGCGCGAGCGGCTCGCGCACCTGGGCGGCATCCCGACCCAGCTCGTGATGCTCCTCGACCACCCCGACCGCCCGCGGCGCGACCTCCGGTCGCTGCGGACCGTGCTGATCGGCGGCGCGCCTGCGCCGCCCGCGCTCGTCCGCCGGATCCGCGACACGCTCGGCGTCACCGTGAGCGTCCGCTACTCCTCGACCGAGGTCGGCATCGCGACCGCCTCGCTCCCCGACGACCCGCCCGAGCTGCTCGCCGCAACGGTGGGGAAGGCGACCGAGGGCGTCGAGCTGCGCGTCGTCGACGCCGCGAACCGGCCGCTCCCGCCCGGGGAGCCGGGCGAGGTCGTCGTCCGCTCGCCGGCGACCATGCGCGGGTACTGGCGGGACCCGGAGGCGACGGCGGCGACGATCGACCGCGAGGGCTTCGTGCACACGGGCGACGTGGGCGTCCTCGACCAGGCCGGCTACCTCCGCCTCGTCGGCCGGCGGAGCGAGATGTTCATCCGCGGCGGCTACAACGTCCACCCGGCCGAGGTGGAGGCGTGCCTCGCGCGTCACCCGAAGGTCGCGCGCGCGGCCGTCCTCGGCGTGCCGGACGCCGTCTTCGGGGAGATCGGCTGGGCGTTCGTCGTCCCGCGCGACCCGCGCGACCCGCCCGCGCTCGCCGAGCTCCGCGCCTTCGTCGGCGCCGAGCTCGCCAGCTTCAAGCGCCCCGACGGCCTCACCGTTCTCGACGCGCTGCCGCTCACGCCGATGTACAAGGTCGACAAGCGGGCCCTCGCCGTCCGGCACGCGCGCGAGGCCAGGTAGGGACGGCGCGGGCCCGCCGAGCCGCTACCGCGTCGGCCGCACGCCGAGGCCGCGCGCCCAGAGCTTCACGAGGTGCGCGTACTTGTAGACCGCCTCGTGGAGCAGGTTGAACTTCGAGGCGCGCCAGTCCTCGCACGCGACGGGCACCTGGACGATGCGGCCGCCGCTCCGCTCGACCAGGTAGCAGAACTCGAGCACGTACGAGGAGCCGGAGTCGATGCGGTCGGCGAACGGGCGCAGCACGTCCACGCGGTACGCCTTCGCGGCGATCGAGTAGTCGTCGTAGGTGAGCCCCAGGAGGAGGCGGACGGCGCTGAGGAAGCTGTCCGACGCGAGCTTCCGGAACCACGTCCGCTTCTGGTTCCCGAGCCGCTTCGAGCCGACGACGATGTCGTGCGTCTCGAGCTCGCGGAGCGCCACCTCGATGAAGGCGAGGTCGACGGAGAGGTCCATGTCGACGGAGACGAGGTACGGGTGGCGTGCGCGGCGGACGAACTCGCGGAACGCGTGGCCGACGCCGCGCTCGGGGAGGTGGAAGAAGACGACGCGCGGGAAGCGACGCGCGAGCTCCGCGCCGAGGCGCGGCGTCGCATCGGTCGAGCCGTTCGAGCCGATGATGACCTCGTACTCGCGCCCGAGGCCGTCGCAGTGGGCGAGGAGCCGCTCCGTGTTCGGGACGAGGATCTCCTCCTCGTCGTACACCGGGATGCCGATCGAGAACGGGGTCACGCGCCGCCCGCCTTCCGGACCTCGGCGAGGCGGTCCCCCGCGTACGTCGCCCAGATCGTGCCCGGGTACCGCTCCCGCGTCGCCTGCCACGCGGCGACCGCGGCGGCGCGGTCGCCGCGCCGCGCGCGGCAGAGGCCGACGTGGTACTGCGCCTCGGCGGCCGCCTGCGCCTCCGGGAAGCGGTCGAGGATCTTCTGGAAGGCCTTCTCGGCCTCGGCCCAGTCCTCCTCGCGGTAGAGGATGATCGACTCGTAGTACGTCGAGTGGACGGCGGTGTTCGAGAGCGGCGCCAGGCGCTCGGCCGCGCGGAAGTACGGCAGGGCGTCGCGGAGGCGGCCCGCGTCGTAGAGCTTCTGGCCGTAGCGGTACGTGCTGTCCGCGTCCGACGCGCGCGACTGGACCGCCACCAGGACGCAGGCGAGCCCGGCGAGGACGAGCCCCCCCGCGAGGACGCGCCGCCGCGCGCGGAGCGTCCACGCGCCCGTCGCGCGAATCGCGTCGAGGAGCGGGCGGACGGGCGAGCCCTCGCGCTCGGCGGCCGCGGCGAGCGCGGGTCCGAGGCGGCGGCCGGCGACGAGCGCCAGGAGGAGGACGATCCACCCGGCGATCGAGAGCGCGTGCCCGAGCGCCACGGGCGCGCCGCCGTCGAAGACGAGGTCGACCCGCTCGCCGCGCGGGAAGACGAGCATGAAGCTCGGCCCGGCGAGCCAGATGCGCTCCCCCGTGAGCGCGCGCCAGCGCGGGTGGTACGAGATGCGGACGAGGATCGGGTGGCCCGGCCGGCATCCCGTCACCGTGATCCGGTCCGTCTCGAGGTGCTCGGTGAGCACGGGCGGCGCCGCGAGCGGCGTACGCACGGGGTTCCGCGGGAGATCCGTCCCGACCGAGGCGAAGCGCGCGCGGTCCTCGTCGGGCGCGCGGTCGACGAACACCGGCACGGGGTCCGCCGGCGTCGCCGTCTTGAACCACTGGTAGGCGACCTCCTTCCACCGCGGCGTGACCACGAGGAGCGGCGACGACGTGAGCGGCACCGCGTAGTGCGGGTCGTCGCCGTTCACGCGGTAGATCTCGTACTGGCCGATCCGAGCCTCGCGCGTGAGCCCGGGGTTCGCCGCGGCCGCCGTCTTCACCTGCTCGCTCCGCACGATGAAGTGCGAGACGTTCATCATGCGGAGGTGCTGGATGCCGCGGTCGAGATCGAAGCGCGAGCAGCCCCAGTCCGGGAACGGACAGGACTGCTCCTTCGAGATCTCCGACTGGATGTAGAACACGAACGGCGCCGTCTCCGACGCCTGCATGTAGAGCCCTTCGAGGGTCGAGCGGCCGGAGAAGAGGGGCAGGTTCTCGAACGCACGGATCGTGCCGAGGGCCTCGTGCTCGCTCGAGTGCTCGAAGACGACGCGCGGGTCGCGGAACGTGCCGCGCAGGTGGTCGTTGAGCTGCTTGAAGATCGGCCAGGGCGCCTTCTTCTCGTACCCCGAGTAGTTCCACCGGATCCAGTCCGGGATGAACGTCACCCCGCGGTAGGAGAGCAGCTCGCGCGCGAGCGCGGCGGGGCCGCCCGCGCTCGCGGCCGGCTTCCCCACCGGCCGCCACGCCGCCGGGAAGCCCATCTGCACGAAGGGGAGGATCGTGCAGACGCCGACGATCGGCCAGATCTCCGCCGCGGGCAGCGCGGCGAGGAGGTAGCCGAGCCCGGCGCCGGCCGCGAGGCAGAGCCCGAGCTGGAAGAACGGGATGAACCGGATGTCGACGACGTGGAGCGCGCGCGCGGAGTAGTAGAAGAAGATGCCGATCGCCGCGCCCGCCCAGATCTTCGCGAGGCCGTGCGGGAAGGGCTCCCGGCGCACGATCGCGAGCGCGCCGATCGCGAGCGTCGTCGCGACGGCGACGAGCGTCGCCGGCCAGAGGACGGGCGGGAGGACCTCCTTCCAGGAGTTGAGGAGCCAGACGTGGCTGTACGCGGTCGTCCAGGCGGCGTACGCGAGGAGCGGGACGAGCCAGCCGGCCATGAGGAGGAACCCGAGCCCGTGGACCGCGGCGAGCGTGCCGACGCGGCGCCACCAGCCGCGCGTCGTGACCAGCTCGGTGAGCGAGGTGAAGCCGGCCCAGATGAGCGTGTAGCCGTGCGAGAGGCCGATCAGCGCGACGAGGAGCCCGTTCCACGCGCGCCCGCGGCCCGTGTCGATCGTCCACCGGAGCGTCCCCAGGAAGAGGACGGCGAGCGCCATCCCGAACGAGAAGGTGAACTCGCCCGCGAGCGTCGACGGGATGTTCCCGCCCCACATCGAGTTCGCCTCCATGAAGATGAAGCAGAGCGAGGCGACGGCGGCGAGCGCGGGGCCCGGGAACGGCACGCGCGAGAGCCGGAGCCCGAAGTAGACGCACGGCGGGAGGAGGAACGTCCCGAGGACGGTGACGACCTTGAACGCCACCGCGAGCGGGATCGCGAGCGAGAGCCCCGCCATCATGAGGAACGTGAGCGGGAAGTAGAACTGGAAGATCGGGTAGCCGCAGTAGTTCCCCGGGCACCAGCCGACGACCTGCCCCTTCGGGAGAAGCACGTTCCGGAGGTACACGGCGGGGAAGACGTGCGACCCCATGTCGCCGCCGTTCGTCGTCGTGTCGAGGAAGAGCGCGGGGGTCGGGTCGCCGGGGCGGATGCCGGTGCGGAAATAGGAGGCGATGAAGACGACGGCGGCACCGACTGCGACGGCGTCGATCACGTTGCGCGCGATCGCGCGCAGGCGCTCGGGGTCGGTCGCGGATCGCGAAGCGGGGGCCTCCCGCGGAACGACCGGCGCGCGCTGCTCCACCGCCGGGACCTCAGCGACGGACGAGCCGCACCGCGACCAGGGCCGCCCACCCGAGGATGAGCGCGAGCGCGAGGACGCCGAGCGCGGTCTTGTGCCGCACGAAGAAGGACTGCACGGCGACGATCTCGACGATGCCCTGCGCGACGACGGCCTGGTGCGTCCCGCCGTCGTCGTATTCGACCTCCGCGAAGACCGGCAGACGGCTTCCGGCGAGGGCGGACCGGTTGACGAGCGGCACGTCGACCGTCCGCTCCTCGTAGCCCGCGAGCGCCACGTCGGACGCCGGCGCCGTCGCCTGGATGCCCTCCGGCACGAGCACGCGCACGGATGCCGTCCGTGCGCCGTCGCTCACGTTCTTCAGCGTGAGGCGGAGCGTCGCGGAGGTGGCGAGCGGCGCGCTCTCCAGCCGCGAGACGAGCACCTTCGCCGGCGGCGGCGTGCCGACCGTCGCGAGGAGCACGTGGAGCGCCTGGAACGGGTACTGGTTCGCGTCCGTGTAGTCGACCGTGAGACTGTACGGCCACCGGCCCTGGGCGACGCCCGTCGCCGGCACGGAGAGGATCTCCTCGAGGGACTTCTGCGGAGCGAGCGACGGGGTGCCCTTCCCGCGCGTCTCGGCGTCGCGGAAGCGCAGCGTCGGCACGACCGACTGCGCGGCCTCGTCGCCCAGGTTCTTCACCGTGAGCCGCACGCGGAGGGTGCCGTCGCGCAGCTCCGGGACCGGCGTCATCGAGATGCTGATCGTCCCCGCGACGGCAGGCGCGGGGGCGAGCAGCGCGACGACGAGCGCGACGATGGCACGCGGCCGCAGGCGCATGACGGGGCCCTTATCTTGCACAGCTCCCCGCGGATTGCGACCGTGCGGCGCGGGCCGGGGCCCGGTCAGCGGCAGCGCGTGTGCCTGCCGTCGGACGTGCAGGAGCCCTTCGCGAAGGCGTAGTGCCCGCAGCCGCCCGCGAGCCCGGTCGCGTCGTCGCCGAGGACGACCGTCAGGTGGAGCGGGACGTCCCAGGGCGCAATGCCGAAGCCGCCGTTGCGGCCGCGGATCGAGAGGCGGACGCGCGGGGGGCCGAACGGGTAGACGAACACGTTGACGCGCTGGATCCCCCCGACCGATCCGGCGGCGTCCGTGTAGGACCGGACGAAGCTCCCCGGGCTGCGGCGCCACCGCTGGCGCACCCCGGGCAGCGCGCTCGGGTCGTTCGGGGGGAGGAAGAGGTCGAGCTTCTTCCTCCGCGCGACGCTCTCGACGACGAGGCGGAGCCCCGTCTGCTCGGGCTCGACGCGGGTGCCGTCCGGAAGCGTGAGCTGCCCGCTCGCGATCGTCGATCCCGCGGGCAGCGCGAAGGTGCCGCGCACGTTCAGCTTGTCGCCGGCGGTCGGCGTGGAGGTGACGGCGACGCGCGCTCCCCACCACGCCGTCTGGCTCACCGTCGCGCCCGGCGTCGCGGGGAGGATCTTGCACGGCTCGAGCCGGCAGCTCGGCGTGCACCCGTCGTCGTAGCTCTCGTTCCCGTCGTCGCACTCCTCCCCCGCGTCGAGGAGGCCGTTGCCGCAGAGCCGGCAGTCGGCGGAGCAGCCGTCGCCGCCCACCATGTTGCCGTCGTCGCACTCCTCGTCGCCCTCGACGACGCCGTCGCCGCAGGTCGAGAGCACCTTGAGGCACTGGCGCGGCTCGATCGTCTTGCGGATCTGCGCGGTGATCGTCGGGCCGAACTCGAGCGCCGTGTTGTTGTAGTAGCCCGGCGCGAGGAGGTGGCAGTAGCTCATGACGGTGCCGTGGCTCGCGACCACCTTGCCAACGTAGCAGCTCGTCACCGTGCCGTCGGGCCAGTGGACCTGCTCGCCGCTGAAGCACTGGTCGAGCGTCGGCGTGTAGCAGTGGGAGTGGAGCGTCCCGAGCGTGTGGCCGGTCTCGTGGATGAACGCCATCGCGTCCCAGATCCGGTCGGGATTCGAGGGGTCGAAGCTCCCGAAGACCTGTGTGACCGAGACGCCGTCCCAGTTGCAGACCGAGCCCACGATCGAATAGCCGCCCTGCACCTTCTTCCCGGAGAGGAAGTGGATCACGTCGTGCGGGCCCGACGCCTGCACGCTGCCGTTCAGGTACTTCTGCGCGACCTCCTGGTTCTGCCGCACGTACGTCTGCGTCCCGGAGAACGTGCTCCACGGGTCCGACGCCGGACCGTTCGTGTAGACGTGGACGTAGCCGATCTTCACCTCGACGTTCAGCTCGCGGAAGACCGTGTTCCCGGCGGCGACGAGCGACGCGACGTAGTCGAGGAGGCGCGCCGTCGGATCGCCCTGGCCCGTGTTGAACTTCGCCCAGAGCTCGAAGTCGGTCTCGATGCCCATGTCGACCTCGAGCAGCGAGCCCGCGGTGACGGTCGTCGACCGCTCGACGATCATGTGCGGGTCGGCGGCGAACGCCCGGCTCACGGCCCCGCCGGGATGGAGGTCGTTGCCGCAGAAGTCGCTCGCGGGCGGCAGCGCGCTCGGCGCGACGTCGCGGAGCGCGTAGCTCCGGTGCGCGCCGGCGCCGTCCGGCCCGAAGACGTAGACGCTGCCCTTC
>DASRHG010000195.1:0-26430 GCA_035650655.1 Binatia bacterium
CCTTCGGCAGCTCGACGAACTGGTAGTGCGCGAGAACCCAGCAGCCGGCGAGCCCGAGAAGGTTGCCGAGGATCGTGCCGGCGACGCCGATGACCGCCCCGTTCAGGATGAAGATGCGGCCGATCGAGGCGTCCGACCCCCCCATCGACTTGAGGATCGCGATGTCGCGGCGCTTCTCCTTCACCACCATGGTGAGGGTCGCGAGGATGTTGAAGGCCGCCACCACGACGATGAGGCAGAGCACGATCCCGTAGACGACCTTCTCGAGCTTGAGCGCCGAGAAGAGGTTGCGGTTCACCTCCATCCAGTCGCGCGCACGGTAGGGGAAGCCGCCGAGCGCCGCCTCGATGGCGCGGGCGACCTCCCGCGCCCCGTAGACGTCGCCCACGCGAACCTCGACGCCCGTGAGCCCGCTCTTCAGGTCGAAGAAGCGCTGGGCGTCGGGGAGCGCCATGTACGCGAGGGTCGTGTCGTAGTCGTACATCCCGGAGTTGAAGACGCCGGCCACGACGAAGCGCTTGATGCGCGGGACGAGCCCGGTCGGGCCCGGGGTGCCGAGCGGCGAGATGACGCTCACGACGTCGCCCGGCCCGACGCCGAGCTGCTTCGCCAGCTCGTCGCCGACGAGGAGCCCGGGCAGCTCGACGCGGCCGCCGCCCTCGTCGGGACCGAGCGTCACGGGGTGCGCGGCGCCGAGGGCGGCGAGGCTCCCGCTCTCGAGGTGACTCTCGATGTCGACGACGGCGCCCGCCTGCGCGGGGTCGATCCCGCGCACGACGATGCCCGAGGCGCTTCGCCCGACCGAGAGCATCGCCTGGCCATACACGAGAGGCGCCGCCGCGACGACGCCCGGAACGCCGCGGATCTTCGCGACGAGCGCGGGGTCGTCGGGCACGGGCCCGCCGTAGCTCACCACCACGACGTGGGGGTTGAAGCCGAGGATCTTGTCGCGCAGGTCCTGCTCGAACCCGGTCATGACGGCGAGCACGATGTCGAGCGTCGCGACGCCGATCGTCACGCCGAGGAGCGAGATGAGCGAGATGAGCGAGAGGAACGCCGCCCGCCGGGAGCGGAGATAGCGGAGCCCGACGAAGAGCTCCCAGCTCACGCCGGCGCCTCGGGACGCAGGTGCGGGAAGAGAATGACCTCCCGGATGGAGGTGGCGCCCGTGAGCAGCATGACGAGCCGGTCGATCCCGACGCCCTCTCCCGCCGTCGGGGGGAGCCCGTACTCGAGCGCGCGGAGGTAGTCCTCGTCCATCGCGTGCGCCTCCTCGTCGCCGGCGGCGCGGGCGCGCAGCTGCTGCTCGAACCGCGCCCGCTGGTCCTCCGGGTCGTTCAGCTCCGAGAAGGCGTTCGCGATCTCCGCGCCGGCGACGAAGAGCTCGAAGCGGTCGACGAAGCGCGGGTCGCGGTCGTTGCGCCGGGCGAGCGGCGACACTTCGACCGGGAACTGGGTCACGAAGGTCGGGTGCACGAGCGTCGGCTCGACGGCGCGCTCGAAGACGGCGTAGAGGAGCTCGCCCGGCGTCATGTCGGCGCGCTCGACCCCGCCCGCCCGCTCGGCGAGCTCGCGCACGGTCGCCGGGTCGAGGACGCGCTCGGGCGGGACGCCGCTCCAGGCGGCGACCAGGTCGACCATCGTGCGCCGCGGCCAGGGCGGCGTCATGTCGACCGCCGCGCCGCGGTACTGGACCGCGAGCCCGCCCGTCACCTCCCGCACGAGGCCGACGAGCATCTCCTCCGTGAGCGCCATCAGGTCCTCGTAGGTCGCGTACGCCTGGTAGAACTCGAGGAGCGTGAACTCCGGGTTGTGCTCGGTCGAGAGCCCCTCGTTGCGGAAGACGCGTGACAGCTCGAAGACCCGCTCGTAGCCGCCGACGACGAGCCGCTTCAGATACAGCTCGGGCGCGATGCGGAGATAGAGCTGCACGTCGAGCGCGTTGTGGTGGGTGACGAACGGTCGCGCCGCGGCGCCGCCCGGGATCGCCTGCATCATCGGCGTCTCGACTTCGACGTAGCCGCGTGCGCCGAGAAAATCGCGCATCCAGCGGATGGTGCGGGCCCGCACGTCGAAGATGCGGCGGGCCTCGGGATTCACCATGAGGTCGAGGTAGCGCTGGCGGTAGCGCGTCTCGACGTCCTGGAGGCCGTGCCACTTCTCGGGGAGGGGGCGCAGGCTCTTCGCGAGCAGGCGGAGCTCGGCCGCCTCGACGGTCAGCTCGTTCGTGCGCGTGCGGAAGGGTCGTCCCGCGACCCCGATCACGTCGCCCACGTCGAGCACCTGATAGGTGCCGAATCCCTCCTCGCCGAGGCGATCGCGCCTGGCGTGGACCTGGACGCGCCCGCTCCGGTCCTGGAGCTGGAGGAAGCCCGCCTTCCCGAAGTCGCGGAGCGCCATCACGCGCCCGGCCACCCGGACGGCGGGCGCGTTGGCGAGCGCCGCGTCCGGGCGCGTGCCGAACTCGGCATGCACCTCGGCGGCCGTGTGGTCAGGACGGAAATCGTTCGGGTACGGGCTCCCCCGTCCCCGAAGTCGCGTGAGCTTCCTCCGCCTGACCACGATCTGTTCGTGGTCGTCGGGCATGCCTCGGACCCCGCCGTCTACTGGCTCCGCGGCGGGGAGTCAACGTTCGCGTGCGACGTCCCCGCGCGCGTCAGCGGAAGTGGCGGATCAGGTCGGGGAGGCGGTCGAACGCGGGCCCGCGGTCGACGACGCGCTCGCGACGGCTGCGGCGGACGAGCGTCACGTGGCTCAGCTCGGCGAGGCGCGAGAGCGCATTGTCGAAGGTGACCGTCGAGTTGCCCTCGGGCTTCAGGACGTCGCCGAGGAGGAGGCTCGTGCGGAACTGCCGCCGCATGCGCTGTACGAGCGCCGGCTGCCCGATCGGCCAGTCCTCGTGGGCGGCGATCGTCCGCGCCGCGGTCAGGTAGGCCTCGCGGAAGTTCTCGAGGATGCCGGCCGTGGCGCGAACGACGGGGTGCTCCGGGACGGCGGCGTCGCCCTCGAGCGCGCCCACGTGCCGGTAGTAGTCGACCCACCGCCCGATCTCGTCGGCCAGCGCGTCGCGCTCGGGGAGCGGAAACTCCCAGCGGTAGAGGTCGAGCCACCACGCGACGTGCTGCCGGAGCGCCGTGAGCGGCACCTCGGCGAGGAGCGCGCGCGTGACCAGCGAGGGAAGCAGGAAGAAGTGAATCGTGTTGTTCTTGTAGAAGTCGAGGTTGAGCCGCTTCTCCGCCGGCACGTACAGCACGAGCCCCCCGGAGTCGGTGAGCCGCTCGACGTGGCCGCCGCTCTCGAGCCACGCGAGGCTCTCGCGGAAGTTCGTCGCCTCGTTCCGCTCGAGCGACGCGGTGAGCCGGACGCCGCTCCGCCGGAGGATGCCGACGAGGGCGTGCGCGCTGGCGAGGAAGTCCGCGAGGCGGCACGCCGCGCGCGGTGCGCCGAGCAACGCGGTCGCGCTGATCGCGGTCGCGCCCGCGACCGCCGCACCGTTCACGTCGCGGAGGAGGCGGAAGCCGAGCCGCTGGATGAAGCGCCGCTTCTCCTCCTCGACCGGCGGGTCGCCCTGCCCGGCGTGGAACCGGTCCCGCAGCGGGCCAAGCGCCTCCGCGAGCGAGATCGGCTCGCCGAAGCTCACGTACGCGGTCCCGTACCGCTTGCGCCAGACCGCACGCGCCGCCCGCGCGAGCGCGCCGAGCGACTCCGGCTCCTTCTCCTCGCCAGCGACCTCGCGCCGGTACGCCTCCTCCTCCGGAATGCGGCCGTAGTGGATCGAGATCGGCACGAAGAAGAGGTCGCGCCGGGCCCCCTGGACGAACGCGTTCACGAGCGCGGACAGCATGCCGAGCTTCGGCGTGAGGATCTTCCCGGTGCGCGTGCGGCCGCCCTCGATGAAGAACTCCTGCGTGTAGCCCTCGCGGATCAGGAACGCGAGGTACTTCCGGAAAACCATCTTGTAGAGCTCGTTGTCGTCGAAGCTCCGCTTGATGAAGAACGCGCCCGCGCCGCGGAACAGCGGGCCGAGCGGCCAGAAGCTCAGGTTGTCGCCGGCGGCGATGTGCGGCGGCGACAGGTAGTTCATGTGAAAGATGTAGGAGAGGATCAGGTAGTCGAAGTGGCTGCGGTGACAGGGGACGAGGACGACGGGATGCTGCTTCACGCACTCGATGACGTTCTCGAGCCCGAGGATTTCGAGCCCGGCGAAGACCCGCCGCCAGACCCGGTTGAAGACCGCCTCGAGGATGCCGAAGTAGAGCCCGTTGTAGCTCGCGGCCATCCCGTCGAAGTAGCCGCGCGCTTCGCGCCAGACCTTCCGGCGGGGCACACCGCGCTCGGCCGCGATCCGGCGGACGAGGCGGGCGAGCTCCGGGTCGCGGAGCACCTGGCGGCGGACCTGGCGGCGCGGGAGAAGCGTCGGGCCCCAGACGAGCCGCTCTTCGCGGTAGAGGAAGATCTGGAGCGCCCGCGCCAGGCGACGCACGAGGCGCTCCTCGTTCTCCCGCGCGTGGTCCGCGACGAACGTGTCGAGCCGGATCTCCTGCCCGACCGTCACCTGCGTCTCCTCGGCGTTCCAGAGGTAGGTGAAGAACCGCTTCGCCTCGCCGGGTGCCTCCTGCACGCTGTAGAGGAGCGTCGCGAAGCGGCTCTCCTTGCGGCGGAAGCCCTTGCCCCGGAAGATCGCGATCGGCACGAGGAAGACCGGACGGTCGGTCGCCTCGGCGGCGTGCACGACGTCGCGGAGGTACTGCGGCCCGAGCCGCGCCGCGGAGAGGGCGCGCCGGCGGCGGCCGGCGACGGCGAGGCTCCGCATGAAGAGCACGACCGGCGTGCCGCACGCGACGAGCGCCGCGCACGCCGCATGCACCGCCGGGGCCGCGCGGCGGCGCTCGCGGAACGTCCAGCGCAGGAAGTCGCCGAGGGGCCGGAACCAGACCGTCGAGACGTCGGGCGCGAACCGCGCGAGCGGCAGCCCGGCCCGCAGCAGGACGGTGTTGACCAGCAGGTAGTCGAGCGTCGAACGGTACCGCATGACGTAGACGACGGTGCCGCGCGCGGCGAGGCCGCGGATGTGCTCGATCGCGTCCGGCCGGAGCTGCACGTGGCGGAAGAGGAGGCGGACCAGGAGCCGCGCGAGGAGCCCGAACCGCTCGAGCATGGTCGAGCGCTGCTCGGGCGGCGGAAGCGGCGACGGCGGCGTCGCGGCGGGGGCCGCGCCCACCGCGGAGGCGGGCGCCGGGCCGGACGCGTCGGCCATCAGCGCGCTCTCTCCCGGATCGCCATTCACAGGTATTGTAGCAGCCTCCGGCGCCGCAGCTGGTCCACCACGAGCCGCACGTCCTGCGCCCGGTCCTTCCGGCAGACGAGGAGCGCGTCGGGCGAGTCGACCACGACGAGATCCTCGACGCCGACGAGGGCCACCAGACGCCGCGGGCTGTCGACGACGCAGCCGACGCTGTCGATCGGGAGCGCGCGCCCCCGCACGGCGTTCCCGCCGTTTCCGTTCCGCCAGAAGGGCTCGAGCGCCGCCCAGCTGCCGACGTCGCTCCACGGAAAGCGCGCGCGGACGACGGCGACCCGCGACGCCCGCTCGAGGACGCCCGTGTCGATCGAGACGCTCGGGATCCGGCCATACGCGGCGCGCCACGCGGCGGGCGTGTCCCGCCGGGCGGCGTCCTCGAGCGGCTCGAGGACGGCGGGGAGGTGGGCGCGCAGCGCCGCGAGAATCGCGGAGACCCGCCATGCGAAGATGCCCGCGTTCCAGAGGACGCGGCGGTCGCGGAGGAGCGCCGCCGCGCGCGCCCGCGGCGGCTTCTCGATGAACCGCTCCACCCACGCGACCCTTCCGCCGCTGCCCCGGAGCCCCGACCCGGCGCGGATGTAGCCGTACCCGGTCTCGGGATGGGTCGGCGGGACGCCCACCGTGACGAGCGCGTCCGTCCGCGCCGCGGTCGCGAGCGCGAGGGCGAGGTCGGCGCGGAACGCACGGGTATCGCCGATCGCGTGGTCGGCGGGGAGCACCGCCATCACGGCGTCCGGATGATGCCGCGCCACCGCGAGCGCCGCCCGCGCGATCGCGGGCGCCGTGTTCCGGCCCTGCGGCTCGACGAGCACGCGCGAGGCGGCCACGCGCGGCACGGCCGCCCGCACGGCACGCGCGTGGACGCGCGCGGTGACGACGAGGACGCGGTCCGCGCGCACCGGCGGCGACACGCGCGCCACGGTCTCGGCAAGCATGCTCCGTGCGCCGACGATCGGCAGCAGCTGCTTGGGCGCGTGAAGGCGGCTGCGGGGCCAGAAGCGAGTTCCGGATCCGCCGGCCATGACGACCGCGAAACGGGGAGCGCCTGCCACTGGGTTGTCCGGTGTCGCCGCGCACCCGATTTAGGCGTGCCTCTCCGGAAAAGCAAGGTTGCCTCTTGACACGGCGGGCCATAAGCTCCGCCCATGGCGGTCACGTCCGCGCTCGCGGCTCTCGTCGTCGCCGTCGCGGCGGCGAGCGTCGCGATCAATGCGGCCGCGTATTCCGTCGCTGCTCGAGCCGCGCGCCGCTTCGCGGGCACGTGTCCGCTCGACGACGAGCCGCCGGTCCCGTGGCCCGCCCGCGCGCTCGCCGCGGCGCGCGCGTTCGCCGTCGAGTCGGCGGCGCTCGCGTTCGCGCTCGCGGCCGCGCCGCTGGGCGCTCGCCCCCTGCGCGTCCGCGCGGCCGCCGGGGACGGACGACGGCCCGTCCTCCTCGTCCCCGACCGCGCGCGGCAGCAGGCGACCTTCCTCGCGCTCGCGCACCGGCTCCGGCGGGACGGCTGGGCCCACCTATATATTGTTCCGCCGCGAGCGCTTCGGAGCGGGATCGAGCCGAGCGCCGGGCGCGTCGCGGGGCTCGTCGAGCGCTTGCGGCGGGAGTCCGGGGCGTGCGACGTCGACGTCGTTGCGCACGGCGCCGGCGGCCTCGTCGCCCGCGCGTGCGTCCGCGCCCTCGGCGAGCGGGGCGGCGTCGTCCGGCTCATCACGCTCGGGACGCCGCACCAGGGCTCGGCGGCCCTCGGTCTCGCGGGGCTCGGCGGCCGGGCGCGGGAGCTGCGGCCGGGCGCCCCACTCCTCCGCCGGCTCGCGAGCGACGATGCGCTTCCCGCGCGCGTCGAGTGCACGTCGATCTACTCCACCGACGACGCGCGGGTGGTGCCGCCCGGGAACGCGTACTGGCCGGGCGCCTTCAACGTCCAGATCCAGGGCGTCGGGCACCTCTCGCTGCTCTTCTCGCGCCGGGTCTACGCGCTCGTGCGCGAGAACCTCGCGGCGCCCCTCGACCTGCCGGCCGCCTCGGCCGCGTCGACGCGCGCGTGACGGAACGCACGGTCAGCGGGGACGACGCCGCCGGCGGCGGCGCGCCGCGTCTCGACGCCTTCGTCGCGACGGCGCTGCCGCACGTCTCGCGCCGGCTCTGCCGCGAGCTCATCGCGAGCGGCGCCGTGCGCGTGAACGGCCGGGTCGCGGCGAAGAACGGGATCCGGCTGCGCGTCGGCGACCGCGTCGCGCTGCCCGACCTGCCGCTGGCGCTCGCGCCCGAGCCCGAGCTCGCACTCGCCGTCCCGTACGAGGACGCCGCGATGGCGGCGGTCGAGAAGCCGGGCGGCATGCCGGCTCACGCCCTCGACCCGCGCGAACGCGGCACGGCCGCCGCGTTCGTGCTCGCGCGCTGGCCGGAGACCGGGACCGTCGGCGACCGCCTCGCGCCCGGCCTCGTCCATCGGCTCGACACCGGGACGTCCGGCCTGCTCCTCGCCGCCCGTACGCCCGAGGCGTGGAGCGCGCTGCGCGCTGCGTTCGCGGCGCACGCGGTCGAGAAGCGCTACCTCGCGGTCGTCCGCGGCGGCCGGGTTCCCTGGCGGACCGAGCGGGTCGACGTGCCGCTCGCGCACGACCCGCGCGACCGCCGCCGCATGACGGCCGCCCCGCCCGGCGCGCGCGCCTGGCCCGCGGAGACCACCGTCGAGGTGCTCGCGGCCGCCGAGGAGACGGCACTCGTCGCCGCGACGATCCGCACCGGCGTCACGCACCAGGTCCGGGTCCACCTGGCGCTCCTCGGGCTGCCCGTCCTGAACGACGCGCTCTACGGCGGCGCCCCCGCGGACGCGCTCCCCCCCGGTCGGCACGCGCTCCACGCAGAGCGCCTCCTCGTCCCCCATCCCGCCGACGGGCGGCGGGTCGTGCTCACCTCGGCGCTGCCCGCCGACCTGGCCGCGCTCGCGCGCGGGCTCCGCTGACTACGCGGCGGCCTTACCGCCGCCCTTGCCGCCGCGGGGCTCCTTCGCGGTCGAGCAGGCGGTGCAGAGGTTGTTCACGTTGTTCGGGTCCTCGACGAGCCCGTCGTCCACGTTGTGGCAGACCTTCCGACACGAGGCGCAGATGAAGTAGATGCCCTCGATCGTCTTGTTGATGCGTTCGCGGTTCAGGATCCGGCCCCGGAGCTTCTCGATCCGGATGCCGAGCAGCTCCTCGTACTGCCGCTTGATCTTGCGGCGCCCGGCCTCGTCCTTCGGCAGGTCCTCCTGACCATCGTCCGCGGCGTGCTCCTCCTCGTCGAAGATGCTGAAGCCCCGGGACTTCGAACCGCCGCTCTTCTCGCTCTTCCGCGCACGCGCCATCCGTCGTCGAGCCTCCGCGATTGTCAGCGGGTGCGTTCGGTGTACCCGCAGTTCTTGTCGCAGACCCAGAAGAAGCCGTGCGGTCCGAACCCCGTGAACTGGACGACGCGGCTCTCCGCACCACACGAGGGGCAGAGCCGCTTGCGCTGCGCGTCTCCGCTCTTCTCCGCGGTTTTGGCTTTCTTCTCTGCCATGCGTCCCGGCGCCCGTGGCGCCGAAGGGCGTCCGCGCGGCTCTCCCCCGTACCGCGGACAGCCGTTCCGTATAGGCGGCCGAACGCGTGGTGTCAAGGCGCCCGCGCCGCGCGCAATCGCCGCCTTGAGGGGCACCCGCTCGCGTGCTAGCTCCCCGCCATGCGCGTCCACCTGCGGCCCCAGCAGCGGACCGTCGAGCTCGCGGGCCGGCGGCGCGTGGCCGCGCTCCTCGCGGAGCTCGGGATCCTGCCGGGAACGGCGATGGTCATCCGCGACGACGTCCTCCTGACCGGCGGTGAGGTCGTCGAGGACGCGGACGAGATCGAGATTCGCGCCGTCATCTCCGGCGGTGCCGCATGAGGTGCACGCGCTGCCGGGCGAAGGCCGAAGTCGAGCTGCGGGCGCACAACGCCGGCTTCTGCCGCCCGTGCTTCCTCTTCTTCTTCACCCGTCAGGTCGAGCGCGCGATCGCGCACGAGGGGATGTTCGAGAAGGGCGACCGGCTCCTCGTCGCCGTCTCCGGCGGGAAGGACAGCCTCGCGCTCTGGGACGTGCTCGCCGATCTCGGCTACGACACGACCGGGCTCTACGTCGGCCTCGGCATCGGCACGTACTCCGACGTGTCGCACGAGAAGGTCGTGGCCTTCGCGACGCGCCGCGGGCTTCCGCTCCGCGTCGTGTCCCTCTCCGCCGAGGAGGGCGGGCTCGCCGTCCCCACGGTCGCCGCCGCCACGCGCCGGGTCCCCTGCTCGGCGTGCGGAACGATGAAGCGGCACTTCTTCGACAAGGCGGCCATCGACGGCGGCTTCGACGTCCTCGTGACGGGTCACAACCTCGACGACGAGGCGGCGCGGCTCATGGGCAACGTGCTCCGCTGGCAGAAGGACCATCTCGCGCGCCAGCGCCCCGTCCTTCCGCCGACGCATCCGAGGTTCGTCCGCAAGGTGAAGCCGCTCTACCTCGTGAGCGAGTACGAGACCGCGGTGTACGCGTTCATGCGCGGGATCGACTACGTCGTCGAGGAGTGTCCGAACGCGGCCGGAGCGACCCAGCTCGTCTACAAGGAGGCGCTCAACCGGCTCGAGAACGCGAGCCCGGGCACGAAGCTCGCCTTCGTGAAGGAGTTCCTCCGCACCGCCCAGCCGGCGTTCGCGGAGGTCGACCGGCAGGAGCCGAATGCGTGCGAGCGCTGCGGCATGCCGGCCTACGGGACGATCTGCGGCTTCTGCAGCCTCGTCCGGACCGTCGAGCGGCGGCGCGCGCCCGCCGGCGCGGCCGCCCCCGCGTGAGCGCGCCCGCAGACGACGCCGGCACCGCGGCGCGCGCGCTCCTCCAGGAGGGCGACGCGGTCGTCCTGATCGACCGCAAGGAGCGGACCTATCTCCGCACGCTCCGCCGCGGCCGGACGATCTCCGTTCGCGGCGGCCCGCTCGCGTGCGACGCGCTGATCGGACGGCCCGAGGGCACGCGCGTCGAGACCGCCCACGGCGAGTCGCTCCTCGTCCTCCGTCCCACGTACGCGGAGCTCATTCCGGATCTGCCGCGCCGGGCGCAGCCGATCTACCCGAAGGACGTCGGCCCGATCCTCCTCTGGGGCGACATCCGTCCCGGCGATCTCGTCGTCGAGGTCGGCACCGGGCCCGGCGCGCTCACTCTCGCGCTCCTCCGCGCCGTCGGCCCGACCGGCCGCCTGGTGTCGTACGAGGTCCGGGAGGACTTCGTCGCCACGGCGCGGGACAACGTCGCCCGATTTCACGGGAGCGCGCCCAACTGGACGATCAAGGCGGTCGACGCGCTCGCGGGCCTCGACGAGCGCCACGTCGATCGGCTCGTCGTCGACCTCGCCGAGCCGTGGCATCTCCTCGACCCCGCCGCGACCGCGCTCCGGCCGGGCGGAACGATCACCGCCTTCGTGCCGACCGTGCTCCAGGTGAAGCAGTTCGTCGACGCACTGCGGGCGCACCGGCTCTTCGACGTCGTCGAGACGCTCGAGACCCTGGTACGCTTCTGGCATGTCCGCGACCGCTCGGTGCGCCCGACGCATCGGATGGTCGCGCACACGGGCTTCCTCGTCTTCGCGCGTCGGCTCGCGGACGACGCGACCGTCATCCGCGGCTGATGCCGCGCGCGCATCGGGCGTTCCTCAATTGACTGCCCGAAAACGCTAGTGTAGCGTCCGCGACAGGTGTCGCTCGACCTACGCGCCGGCTGCCGATGACCAAGTCGGAGATCCGTCAGAAGGTTTGGCAGAGCTTCCAGCGCGAAGGTGTAGGGCGGTTCCCGGGAGCGTTCGGTCGCATTCCGAACTTCGCTGGCGCCGAGCAGGCGGCGCAGCTCCTGCGTGAGATCGCGGTCTGGCGCCGCGCGCTCGTCGTCAAGGTGAACCCCGACGCCCCGCAGCTTCCGGTCCGGCGGCTCGCGCTCGCCGAGGGGAAGATCCTCTACATGGCGGTGCCGCGGCTTCGCGCCGAGAAGTGCTTCGTCGAGATCGACCCCCAGCGCCTCGGGAAGAAGACCGCGCTCTCCGCGAGCATCGCGGGCGCCTGTCGCTACGGGCGCGCGGTGTCGCCGCGCGAGATGCGCCCCGTCGACCTCGTCGTCTGCGGCTCGGTCGCCGTCGGGCGCGACGGCGGGCGGCTCGGCAAGGGCGGGGGCTACTCCGACCTCGAGTACGGGCTCCTCCGCGAGGAGGGCAAGGTCCGCGAGTCGACGCCGATCCTGACCACCGTGCACCCGCTCCAGATCTTCCCCGAACGCATCACGATGCTCCCGCACGACCTCCCGGTCGACTTCCTCGTCACGCCGACCGAGGTCATCGCGACGCGCCCCGCGCACCCCCGCCCGCGCGGCATCTACTGGGACCTCCTCCGACCCTTCCGCATCAACGCGATCCCCCTCCTCCGCAAGCGGCTCAAGCGCGGCGGCACGGGCAGCACGCCGTCTCCGCGCCGTCTCTGACGGCGGCGCGCGTGGACACGGGCGGCCTCGGGAACATCCTCTGGTTCCTCGTCCTCGCGTCGATCTTCGTGCCGATGCTCCAGCGCCGCCTGCTCGAGATGCGGCGCCTCGGCTTCCTGCGCGCCTGGGAGCGCAAGCACGGCCACCGGCTGATCGCGCTCATCCACCGCCAGGAGACGATGTCCCTCTTCGGCTTCCCCCTCCTCCGCTACATCGACATCCAGGACAGCGAGGAGGTGCTGCGCGCGCTCCGTCTGACGCCCGACGACGTGCCGATCGACATCGTGCTCCACACGCCCGGCGGGCTCGCCCTCGCGGCCGAGCAGATCGCGCACGCGATCTGCCGCCGGAGGGCGAAGGTGACGGTGTACGTGCCGCACTACGCGATGAGCGGCGGGACGCTGATCGCGCTCGCCGCCGACGCGATCGTCATGGACCCGAACGCGGTCCTCGGCTCGCTCGACCCGCAGCTCGGCCAGCATCCCGCCGCGTCCATCGTGCGCGCGGTCGAGTGGAAGATCGAGCACAAGCAGGAGGTCGACGACGAGACCCTGATCCTCGCCGACGTGGCGCGCAAGGCGATGCGACAGCTCCACGACTGCGTGAAGGGGATCCTCGCCGACGGGATGGGCGTCGAGCGCGCGGCGGAGATCGCGGACCTCTTCACGCGCGGCGAGTGGACGCACGACAACCCCCTCAACGTCGAGGAGCTCCGCCACCTGGGCCTGCCGATCGACACCGACATGCCGCGGGAGATCTACGACTACATGCGCCTCTTCCCGCAGCCGGCGGCCGGGCGGCCGTCGGTGCAGTACATTCCCCTGCCCTACCGCCGGCCGGCGCCGCCCCCGCCCGCCCCGAAGCCGCGCGGCTGAGGCGACCTCAGCGCACGCGCCGCCGGGCGAGACGGAGCGCGCGGTGCACGGCGTCGCGCGGCGTCCGCGCGCCCCTGACCCCCGGCACGTCGGCCCACGCGCCGAGGACGACGACGGGGCGCCCGAGGACGCCCGCGAGGGCGATCTCCGAGAGCGTCCCGTGCTCGCCGGGGAGCGCGATGAGCGCGTCGCCCGCCGCCGCCACCAGCACGTTGCGCGCGTGGCCGAGCCCGGTCGGCACGGCGACGTCGAGGAACCGGTTGCCCTTCGTCGCGTCGTAGCCGGGCAGGATGCCGACGACGAGGCCGCCGGCCTCGGCCGCGCCGCGCGCGGCGGCCGCCATCACGCCGCCGAGACCGCCGCAGACGAGCACGGCGCCGGCCGCGGCGATCTCCCGGCCGACCTCGCGCGCGAGGCGCGCCGCCGTCGGCTCGAACCGCCCGCCGCCGGCGACGGCGATCTGCGCGCGCCGGCGCCGCCGGCCAGGGCTCATCCGGCCGCGTCCAGGATGGCCGCGATCTCGGGCAGCGCGCGGACGGCGAACGTCGGGGCCGGCGCGCCGTCGGGCACGCCCGTGCCGGCCGCGTCGATCCACGCGACGTCGAGCCCCGCCGCCTGCGCGCCGACGACGTCCTGCCCGAACGTGTCGCCGACGAAGAGCACGTCGGCGGGCGCGAGCCCGAGATCCCGGAGACCGGCGCGGAAGAGCGCGGGATGGGGCTTGCGGAGGCCGAGCGCCTCCGAGACGATCACGGAGTCGAGGAACTGCGGGAGGTCGTGCTGCCTGAGGATGTCGTACGCCGCCGCGGTGTCGTCGAAGTTGCTGACCAGCCCGATGCGGTGGCCCGGCCGCAGCCCCTTCAGGAGCTCGGCGTGCGCCGGCGGAAGGCGCGTCGCCGCGGCGATCATCGCCATGTGCGCCCGCGAGAGATGGACGGCGGCTTCGGCGATCTTCGCGTCGTCGCAGCCCACGCGCTCGAGCGCCCGCCGGAACCGCTCGCGCGACGGCAGCTCGACGTGGTCGTACGCGCGCACGCGTGCCATCTCGTCGCTGACGCTGACCAGCACTTCGAAGAACCGCTCGGGCGTCGTGCCGGGCACCCACTCGGCGAGGAGTTCGCCGAGCCCGCCGACGGTCGAGCGGATGTCCTCCTCGCCGAGCCGGAGCGCCGGGAGCCGGCGCGTGTCGAACTCGATCAGCGTGCCGAAGAGGTCGAAGAGGACGCCCCGGTAGCGCCGCATCGCGGGTCCGCTACTGCCGGAGCGCCCCGGCCGACGCGCCGAGCGCGACGAGCCCGGCGACGAGCGCGCCGGCGTTCAGGAGGACGGCCGTCCGGTGGAGCCGCCCGAACTCGAGCCGAACCGGCGCGTCCGCGGGCGCGGCGTGCATCGCGGCGCGGAGCGCGGCGGCCCGCGGCTGGACGACGCGCGCCGCCCACAGCGTCGCGCCGAGGCCGAGGAGGAGCGCGACGACGGCCGTGCGCCAGAGCCCGGGCCGCACCGCGCCCCGCCCGAGGAGGAACGCGCCCACGACCGCGACGGCGCCGCACGCGACCGCGAGCGCGTAGTAGCGGGGGAAGATCGCGCTCGTCACGTCCCCGGCGCGCGTGCGCTCGAGGACGGCGAAGATCGTCGGCGCGCCGACGAACGAGAAGAACACGATCTCTCCGACCCACACCGCGAGCGCGAGGAGGTAGACGAAGCGGACGACGCCCATCACTGGAGGTAGCGCAGGCGCGTGCGACCGGGGAGCGGCTGGCGCCCGGCGAACCCCTCGCCGACGGCGTGCCAGAAGCCGATCTCCGGCTCACCGAACTGCCAGCAGAGGTAGATCGCCTCGCCGTCGAGCTCGGCGGGGAAGTCGACGAGCCCGAGCTGGATGTCCTTCAGCACGGCGCCGCTCTCCTCGATCGCCTGCACGACCGCCTCGACCTCCGCGACGAGCTCGCGCGCCGCGGGGCGGTGACGGAGCAGATCGTCCGTCGTCACGCGCGCGAGCGAGCCCCCGGTCTCCTCGGCGAGGCGCTGCATCTCCTCGTGGAGCCTGAGCGCCGCGCGCTGGAGCCGCTCCATCAGCAGCTGGAGGCGCGGCACCGTCGCATTCGCCTCGTCGACGCGGAACCGCTTCTCGGATCTCGCCATCGCGCGCGCGATGCTATCCACTTCGCCGGAGGGTGTCGAGGCGCAGATGCGCACGAACCCCTTGTGCGTCCGGGACCCCTGCGTTACTTACGTGGGATTCCGCGGCGCGGATTCCGAGCGATGGCCGACAACGAGCCGACGAACGTCGAAGCCGATCCCGAAGCGAGCCAGCGGTTCTTCGGCTTCGACGAGGACGTGAGCGGCGTCGCCGTCCCGAACGAGCTGCCGATCCTCCCGCTCCGCGGCGTCGTCATCTTCCCGAGCGCGATCGTCCCGCTGCTCATCTCGCGCGGCGCCTCGCTGAAGCTCGTCGAGGACGCGCTCGCGGGCGATCGCATGATCGGGCTCGTGGCGCAGAAGAACCCGGAGGAGGAGAGCCCGAGGCCCGACGGTGTCTACTCCCGCGGCACCGCCGGCCGCGTGCTCAAGATGCTGAAATATCCGGACGGCAGCGTCCGGATCCTCGTCCAGGGTCTCCAGCGCATCGAGCTCGGCGAGTTCACGCAGCGCGACCCGTACTTCAAGGCGCGCGTCCGTCATCTCCAGGACGTCCACGAGCCGTCGAAGGAGATGGAGGCCGTTCAGGCGCACATGGTGCAGCAGTTCGCGAAGTTCGTCTCGATGATCCCCTACCTGCCCGACGAGCTGCAGGTCGTCGTGATGAACATCAAGGACCCGGGCAAGGTGAGCGACCTGATCGCGTCGAACCTGAACATCTCGCTCGAGGAGAAGCAGGACCTGCTCTCGACGCTCGAGGTGCGGCCGCGGCTCGAGAAGCTCTCCACCATCCTGAATCGCGAGATCGAGCTCCTCGAGCTCGGGCACAAGATCCAGTCGCAGGTGCAGTCCGAGCTCAACAAGAACCAGAAGGAGTTCTACCTCCGGCAGCAGCTGAAGGCGATCCAGCGCGAGCTCGGCGAGGGCGACGCGAAGACGGCCGAGATCGAGGAGCTGCGCCGGCGCGTCGACGAGGCGCACATGCCGCCGGAGGCCCTGAAGGCGGCGGAGAACGAGCTCGAGCGGCTGCGGATGATCCCGCCGGAGTCGGCCGAGCACACGGTCGTGCGGACGTACCTCGAGTGGCTCGTGACGCTCCCGTGGGCCGTCTCGACCGATGACAACTTGGACCTCCACCACGCCCGGCAGGTGCTCGACGAGGACCACTTCGACCTCGAGAAGATCAAGGACCGGATCCTCGAGTACCTGGCCGTCCGCCAGCTGCGGAAGGACCCGCGGAGCCCGATCCTCTGCTTCGTCGGGCCGCCCGGCGTCGGCAAGACCTCGCTCGGCCGTTCGATCGCGCGCGCGATGGGCCGGAAGTTCGTGCGCCTCTCGCTCGGCGGCATCCGGGACGAGGCCGAGATCCGCGGCCACCGGCGCACGTACATCGGCGCCCTTCCCGGCCGCATCATCCAGAACATCCGCAACGCCGGGTCGAACAACCCGCTCTTCATGCTGGACGAGATCGACAAGCTCGGCATGGATTTCCGCGGCGACCCCGCGTCCGCGCTCCTCGAGGTGCTCGACCCCGAGCAGAACTTCGGCTTCCAGGATCACTACCTCGACGTCCCCTTCGACCTGCGCCGGGTGATGTTCGTCACGACGGCGAACGTCCTCGACCCCATCCCGGCGCCGCTGCGCGACCGGATGGAGGTGATCGAGCTCGCCGGCTACACCGAGGACGAGAAGCTCGAGATCGCCCGCCGCCACTTGATCCCGAAGCAGCTCGAGGAGAACGGCCTCACCCCGCAGAACCTCCGCTTCGAGGACGAGGCGCTCCTCCGGATGATCCGCGCGTACACGCACGAGGCGGGGCTCCGGAACCTCGAGCGCGAGATCGGGCGCGTCTGTCGGAAGGTCGCGCGCGCGATCACCGAGGGGCGCACCGACCCCGTCGTCCTCACCGCCGACAAGGTCCGCGAGTACCTCGGTCCGGAGCGCTTCTTCTCCGAGATCGCGGAGCGGACCGAGGAGCCCGGCGTCGCGGTCGGGCTCGCGTGGACGCCGAACGGCGGCGACATCCTCTTCATCGAGTCGACGCGGATGGCGGGGAAGAAGGGCCTCACGCTCACGGGCCACCTGGGCGAGGTGATGAAGGAGTCGGCGCAGGCGGCGCTCAGCTACATCCGCTCGCGCGCCGACCGGCTGGGCATCCCGCCCGACTTCTTCGAGACGGCGGACATCCACGTCCACGTCCCGGCCGGCGCGATCCCGAAGGACGGCCCGTCCGCGGGCGTCACGATGGCCACCTCGCTCGCGTCGCTGCTCACCGGCCGCCCGGTGCGCCCGAACCTCGCCATGACCGGCGAGATCACGCTCCGCGGGAAGGTGATGCCGGTCGGCGGCATCAAAGAGAAGGTCCTCGCGGCGAAGCGCGCGGGCATCGAGGTCGTCATCCTCCCGCAGCGCAACGAGAAGGACCTCGAGGACGTCCCCGCGTCCGTCCGCGAGTCGATGCGCTTCGTCTTCGTCGAGACGATGGACGAGCTCCTCGAGCACGCGCTCGAGCCGCGTCCCGGCGAGCGGGAGGCGCGCGCGGCGAGCGGCTGACCCGGGCGTCGCGCCGCCGCCGCTCGCCCCTCGCCCCGCTCCTCCGCTACAACGGCCGCATGCCCGAACTGCGCAAGGATCCCGTCGTCGGCCGCTGGGTCGTCGTCTCGACCGAGCGGGTGCGGCGCCCGACGGACTTTCCGCGGCGCGCCGAGCCGCCGCCCGCGGGTCCGTGCGCGTTCTGTCCGGGGCGCGAGCACGAGACGCCCCCCGAGGTGCTCGCGTACCGCGACGCGCCGGGCGCGCCGGACGGCCCCGGCTGGCGCGTGCGCGTCGTCCCGAACAAGTTCCCCGCGCTCCGCATCGAGGGCGAGCTCGAACGGCGCGGGCGCGGCATCTACGACCTCATGAACGGCATCGGCGCGAGCGAGGTCGTCGTCGACTCGCCCGACCACGCACTCGACCTCGACCGGCTGCCCGTCGAGGCCGTGGCGGCCGTGCTCGCGGCCTACCGTGACCGCATCGCCGACCTCCGGCGCGACGAGCGCTTCCGGTACGTCATCGTGTTCAAGAACCACGGCGCGGAGGCCGGCGCGACGCTGTCCCACCCGCACTCGCAGCTCTTCGCGACCCCGGTCGTGCCGCTCACCGTCGCCGACGAGCTGCACAACGCGCGCGCGTACCACGGCTACAAGGAGCGCTGTCTCTTCTGCGACATCCTGCGCCAGGAGCTCGAGGAGCGGGTGCGGATCGTCGCCGAGGGCGAGCAGGTCGTCGCGTTCGCGCCGTTCGCGGCGCGCTTCCCCTTCGAGACCTGGCTCCTCCCGCGCCGCCACGCCGCCGGCTTCGAGCGCATCCAGCCGCACGAGCTCGCCGACCTCGCGGCGGTGCTCCGGACCGTGCTCCGCCGGCTCGTGCAGGCGCTCGGCGAGCAGCCGTACAACTTCTGGCTCCACAGCGCGCCGTTCGATGGCACCGAGAGCCCCTCCTACCACTGGCACTTCGAGGTGATCCCGCGGCTCTCCCGCGGCGCCGGGCTCGAGTGGGGCAGCGGGATGCACGTGAATCCCGTGCCGCCCGAGGACGCGGCTCGGATCCTGCGCGACGCCCGGGACTGAATGCGCGTCGTGATGCTCGCGTCCGAGGCGCACCCGTGGGCGAAGACGGGCGGCCTCGGCGACGTCCTCGCCGCGCTCCCCCGCGCCCTCGACGCGGCGGGCGTCACCGTGACGGTCTGCGTTCCGGGGTATCGGACGGCCCTCCGGACCGCCGGGCACCCGCCCGCCGCCCGGGCGCTCCACGCCCCCATCGGCAGCCGGATGGAGCGCGTCGACGTCGTCCCCGTCCAGGACGCCGGCGTGCGACTCGTCCTCCTCCGCGCCGACCGCTACTTCGACCGTGACGGTCTCTACGGCGACGGCGGCGCCGACTACGCCGACAACGCCGAGCGCTTCGCCTTCTTCTGCCGCGCGGCGCTCGAATGGCTCCGCACCGAGTGGCCTCCACCCGACGTGCTCCACGTGCACGACTGGCAGGCGGCGCTCGCGCCCGCCTTCCTCCGCACGAGCCCGGCGCTCTACCCGGAGCTGGCCGGCATGCGCACGGTCGCGACGATCCACAACCTCGCGTACCAGGGACGCTTCGGCTGGGATCAGTGGCACTGGCTGAACCTCGACCCGCGCTTCTTCGTCCCCGACTTCCTCGAGTTCTGGGGCGGCGTGAACTACCTGAAGGCCGGCCTCGTCTTCGCCGACGGGCTCACCACCGTGAGCCCGCGCTACGCGCGCGAGATCCAGACGCCCGAGTTCGGCGAAGGCCTCGACGGCGTCCTTCGCGCGCGCCACGAGCGGCTCCGCGGCATCCTGAACGGCGTCGACTACGCCGTATGGAACCCCGCGACCGACCCCCACATCGCCGCGCACTTCAATCCCCTCGACCTCGCCGGCAAGGGACGCTGCAAGGCCGCGCTCCAGGCCGAGGTGGGCCTTCCGGCCAACGACGCGCCGCTGCTCGCGATCGTATCGCGGCTCGCGGAGCAGAAGGGCGTCGACCTCCTCGCCGCCGCGATGCCCGAGGTGCTGCGGACGTCCGACGCCGCGTTCGTCGTCCTCGGGAGCGGCGACGAGCGCTACGAGCAGCCGCTCCGCGCGCTCGCCGCGGCCTTCCCGACGCGGGTCGCCGTCCGGATCGGCTTCGACGAGGCCCTCGCGCATCGCATCGAGGCGGGGGCCGACGTCTTCCTCATGCCCTCCCGCTTCGAGCCGTGCGGCCTGAACCAGCTCTACAGCCTGCGCTACGGCACGGTGCCCGTCGTGCACGCGGTCGGCGGGCTCGACGACACCGTCGTCGAGTTCGATCCCGCGACGCTCGCGGGCACGGGATTCAAGTTCCTCGCCTTTGCGGTGCCTGCGTTCGTCGAGGCGGTGCACCGGGCCCTCGCCACGCGACGCAACCCGACGGCGTGGCGGCGCCTCGTGCTGAACGGGATGACGCAGGACTTCTCCTGGGAGCGCGCGGCGCGCGAGTACGCGACCTGCTACCGCGAGCTCCCGCCGCCGCCGCCCGTCGTCCTCTAGCCCCGGCGGCGGGCCGGCACGCCGGGGGTCGCCCCGCGGACGGCATATGCGCTCTGGGAGGACCGAAATCGGTTCCCGCGCGGGCCGCACGGGTGGTATCTGCCCGAGAAGCTGCCCGGATGGCGACACTCCGCGCTCCCACCGACACCGCGACCCAGCTCCTGAACCTCCAGCGGCTCGACACGATGGTGGAGTCATCGCCGAGGCGGCGGAGGACGGCTCGCTGATCCCGTGAGCCGGCGTCAGCCGCGTTCGACGACGGCGACCAGCTCCGCCGGGTGCGCGATCGTCCGCTCCGGCGCGGCCGCGCGGAGGGCGTCCGGGGCGAGCCCCCACGCGACGCCGCAGAACGCGACCCCGCCCGCGCGCGCCGTCCGCACGTCGATCGCCGAGTCGCCGACGAGGAGCATCCGGTCGCGCGCCGTGCCGGTCGCCGCGCGCAGGCGCTCGAGCCCCGCGGGATCGGGCTTCCGCGTCGGCAGGGAGTCGCCGCCGATCACGTCGACGAAGCGCGCCGAGAGCCCGAGGCCGTCGAGGATCGCGCGGCTCATCGCGACCGGCTTGTTGGTGAGGACGGAGAGCGCGGCGCCCCGCTCGGCGAGCGCCGCGAGCGCCTCGACCATCCCCGGGTACGGCCGGGTCGCGTCGAGCAGGTGCTCCGCGTACCACGGCATGAAGAGTGCCACCCCTTCCTCCAGCCGATCCCGATGCGCCGGGCCGAGCGCGCGCTCGACGAGGACCCGCGCCCCCTCGCCGACGTAGGTGTAGAGCCGCGGCGGGGGGACCTCGGGGAGGCCCAGGCGCCGCATGACGTAGTTGACCGCCGCGGCGAGGTCGGCGCGCGAGTCGACGAGCGTCCCGTCGAGATCGAACGCGACGTGCTCGAAGGCGAGGCGGGACGCCTTCACGCGCGACGAGCCGCGGTGCCGCGCGCTAGGCGGAGAAGGACGAGCCGCAGCCGCAGGTGTGCGTGGCCTTCGGGTTCGAGAACTTGAACCCGCCGCCGTGGAGGTTCGAGACGAAGTCGATCTGGGTCCCGGCGAGGTACTGCGCGCTCGTCGGGTCGACGACCACGCGGACCCCGTCGTACTCGAGGACCACGTCGCCCGGCTGCGAGGCGTCGTCGAAGTTCAGCTGGTAGCTGAACCCCGAGCACCCGCCGCCGACGACCGCCACCCGGAGGGCGTGCGCCTCGGAGAAGCCCTCCTTCGCGCGGAGCACCTTCACCATCTCGACCGCCTTCGGGGTGAGGGTGACGCTCGCGTCGGATGCCGCTGCCTGGGCCTCGCTCATGTCGCCGCAGAGTAGAGACGCCCCCCACCAAAGTCAATGTGATGCGCGGGGTTGCACCCCCATGGGGCAACGGAACTTGCCGATTCTCCGCTTCGTGCGCCGCTGCGCGATCCACCATGGCGGATCGCGCAGCGGGACGGTGCGCTTCGGTGGCACAGCGGTTGCTGCCCTGCCAGGGCTCCGTCCTCGGCAGTTTTCGTCATGCGATCGGCTCCGCTGCATCACGCCCTCGGTCTGCACCGCGGTGCGCGCCGGATGGCCCCGCTCGAAGCCTTCTCCCGGACCGAGAAGATCATCGCGTTCTGTCGCGTCCTCCTCGCGACGGCGACGCTCGCGATCGTCTGCGTCGACCCCAAGGAGCCGACGCTCGCACCGGAGCTCGCCTACCTCGTCCTCACCGCGTACGTGGGCTACAGCGCCCTCCTCTTCCTCCTCGTCCGCGGCGAGCTGCTGCGGAAGGAGTTCGTCGCGACGTTCTCGACGGCGGCGGACGTCGTCTGGGTGACGGCGATCACGGTCTTCACGGAGGGCGGCACGAGCCCCTTCTTCCTCCTCCACGCCTTCGTGATCTTCAGCGCGAGCATCCGCTGGGGCCTCGGGCGCACGATCGTCCTCACCGTCGCGCTCGCCGCGCTCTACCCGGCCGCGCTCTTCCTCGCGACCCACGCGGCCGGCGCCGGCGACGTCGGGCTCGGCCGCGCCCACCTCTTCCGTCCGCTCTACCTCCTCGTGCTCGGCTTCCTCGTCGGCTACCTGGGCGAGCACGAGCGCCACTCGAAGCGGAAGCTCGGCTTCATGCTCGACCTGCCCCACGCGTTCCGGGCGAACCGCTCGCCCGGCCTCGCGATCGGGCGCCTCATGCGCCGGGTGCTCGGCTACTTTCACGCCCAGCACGGCCTCCTCGTGCTTCGCGACCCCGAGAGCGGGCGGTACTTCACGTGGGAGCTGACGCGCCGGCAGGGGCGGACCCGGCTCGCGCTCCGCATCACCGAGCAGGACCCGCTGCCCCGCCCCTTCGCCGCCCCGACCGAGGGCTTCCTCGCGAACGACCTGCGCCCGGGGTCGGCGAGCGCGCTCTGCTACGACGTGCTGAGCGGGACGATCGAGCGCAAGCGGATCGCGCACGCCCTCCCGCTCGCGGAGCACGCGGTCGCCGAGGCGGTGCTCGCGGCGCCCGTCCTCATCCAACGCGAGTCGCGCGGCTGGGCGATCGTCGCCCGCGAGACGGGCAGCAAGTTCACGCGCGACGACCTCGAGTTCCTCGTGCTGATCGTCGCCCAGACGGCCGCCGGCTTCGAGAACGCGCGGCTTCAGGCGAAGGCCGAGGAGGTCGCCGTCCTCGAGGAGCGCACGCGGATCGCGCGCGACCTCCACGACGGGTTCATCCAGTCGCTCGCGGGCATCGACCTCCGGATCGAAGCCTGCAAGGTCCTGCTCCAGCGCGACCCGCAGCGGGTGCCGCGCGAGCTCGAGGAGCTCCACCAGGCGGTCGACAGCGGCTATCGCGAGGTCCGCCGCTACCTGAAGGTGCTCCGGGAGGCGCGGCGCCCGACCGACGACCTGTGGGCCGCGCTCGACCGCCTCGTGGCCGAGTTCCCCGCCCGCGAGCGCCTGCGGCTGCACGTCGAGCGCCCGTCGACGGCGCCGCCCCTCGCGCCCGAGGCGGGCTACGAGGTCGTGCAGATCGTGCGCGAAGCGCTCCGGAACGCGATCCGCCACGGCCGCGCGACCCAGGCGATCGTGAAGATCGGCTGCCGGCCGTCGCACCTCTACCTCGTCGTCCGCGACAACGGCTCGGGGTTCCAGCACGCGAACGGCCACGTCGACCCCGACGGCTACCTCGCGGAGAGCGCCGCCCCGTGGTCGATCCGCGAACGCGCCGCCGCCCTCGGCGCGTCGCTGCGCGTCTGGACGCAGCCGGGCAAGGGCACCGAGATCTCACTCACCATACCCGCGCCAGGGCGCAACGGCCGACACGGTGCGGAGCGGAGGATGCAGGCATGAGCGGAATCAAGCGGCGGATCGTGATCGTCGACGACCACACCCTCTTTCGGGAGGGGCTGCGCACGATCCTCGAGATGGAGGAGGACATCGAGGTCGTCGCCGACGCCGAGAACGCCGAGGACATCGTCGAGCTCGCCTGGCAGCAGCGTCCCGACGTGCTCCTCCTCGACATCCGGATGCCCCAGGGGAGCGGGCTCGACGCGATCCCGGCCGTGCTCCGGATCAGCCCGCGGACGAACGTCCTCGTGCTCACCGCGTGCGACGAGAAGGAGGAGCACGTGCGGGCGTTCAAGCTCGGCGCGAAGGGCGTCATCCTGAAGGACTCGGCGCGCCAGACGCTCATGCAGGCGATCCACACCGTGTGCGCCGGGCAGGTGTGGGTCGACCCGCGGATGGCGGGTGCGCTCGTCGAGGAGATCTCGAGCATCGGCTCCGAGGGCAGCTCGGGGAACGGTCGCGACGAGCACGGGCTCACCGAGCGCGAGCTCGAGATCGTGCGGCTCGTCGCGTCGGGTCACAAGAACAAGGAGGTCGGCGCGACGCTCACGATCAGCGAGCGGACGGTGAAGACGCACCTGACGAACATCTTCCAGAAGCTCGGCGTGCGCGACCGCGTCGGGCTCGTCATGTACGCCCTCCGGCACGGGCTCTCCGACGCGTCGGACGGGCCGTCGCTGTCGCGCCCCTAACCTAGAGTCCCGGACACCGGCAGCCGGGTCGCCGCGCAGCGACCCGGAGCCCGCCGCCGCCCACCTCCACGGTGACGGCGCCGCAGCGATCCGTCCGCAGCACGCAGGTGCCGCGCGCCCGGTAGCGCGCCTCGACTTCCGGCGACGGCAGCCGGTAGCGGTTGTCCGCGCCGACGGACACGACCGCGACCGCGGGCGCGACCGCGGCGACGAACGGCGCCGTGCTCGACGTCCGGCTCCCGTGGTGCGGCACCTTGAGCACGGCCGCGCGGAGGAGCGCCGGCGCCGCGAGGAGCCGTGACTCGGCGCGGGCCTCGACGTCGCCCGTGAAGAGGACCCCGGAGGCGCCGCCGACGCGCAGGGTGAGGGAGGAGTCGTTGAGCGTCCGCCATCCCGGCTCGCGGGGCGGATGGAGGACGAGCGCGCGCCCCGCGAGCGGCCCCGCGTCGTCGCCCGCCGCGAGCGGGCGGATGCGCGCGTCGGTCGCGCCGAGCGCGGCCGCGAGCTGCCGCCACGCGGCGCCTTCGCCCGGGACGCCGGTCCACCAGAACTCCCGAGGGCGGAAGCGGGCGAGGAGGTACGGCAGGCCGCCCGAGTGATCGGGGTGCGCGTGCGTCATCGCGAGCGCGTCGACGCGGAGGATCTTCCGCGACCAGAGGAACGGCCCGACGACGGCGGCGCCCGTGTCGAAGTCGCCGCCCGGGAAGCCGCCCGCGTCGACGACGAGGACGGCGCCGCCCGGCAGCTCCGCGACCGCCGCGTCGCCCTGCCCGACGTCGAGGAACGTGACCCGGAGCGCCGTGCGCCCGAGGCGCTCGTGGGCCCACCACCCGGCGTCGGCGAGGAGCGCCGCCGCCGCGACCGCGACGACGACCCGCCCGCTGCGCGCCGGCACGAGGAGGAGGCCCGTGAGGAGCGCGTAGAGCGCGACCAGCTCCGCGATCGACGGGATCGGCACGTCGACGGCGGCCCACGCGGGCGCCGCGAGGACGCGGACCGCGGCGAGCCCCGGACGCAGGACGAGCCCGGCGAGCACGAAGAGCGCCCGCGCGACGCCGGGGACGAACGGCTCGAGCACCGCCCCGACGAGGCCGAGCCCCACGACGGCGGAGCCGAAGATCGGCACGACGACCGGATTCGCCACGACGCCGACGAGCGAGCACTGGTGGAAGTGGAAGGCGGTGAGCGGCGCCGTGCCGACCAGCGCGCACGGCGAGACCAGCGCCGCGGCGCAAAGCCGCGCGCGCCAGTCGGCGCCGGGCGCGGGCGGCCCCGCGAGACGCCGCGTGCCGAGCACGATCGCCGCGACCGACGCGAAGGAGAGCTGGAACGCGATCTCGAGCGGCGCGCCCGGCCAGACGAGCGCCAGGACGAGCGCCGCGAGGGCGAGTGCGCGCAGCACGTCGAGCCGCCGGCCCGCGAGCGTCGCGACGACGCCGGCGACGACCATGACGGCCGCGCGGAGCGTCGCCACGCCGAGCCCCGCGAGCGCCGTGTAGCCGAGCACGGGCAGGAGGCTCGCGACCGCCGCGATCCGGGCGACGTCGGCGTGGAGGAGGAGCCAGGTGCTCCGCGCGAGGAAGGCGCGCGCGAGCGCGAAGGCCGCGGCCGCCACGAGGCCGACGTGGAGGCCCGAGATCGAGAGCACGTGCACGACGCCGGCGCGGGTGAAGGCGTCCCGCACCTCGTCGGGGATCCCGCCCTCCTCGCCCACGACGAGCGCTTGGAGCACCGCCCCTTCGGGCGGCGGGACGGCGGTCGCGATCGCCCGGGCGAGGCGCGCCCGCCACCGCTCGAGGCGCGCGCGGGGCCCGCGCGCGCGGCCGGGGAGGCGAAGCGCCGTGCGTCCGTCCCACACGGACGCCGTCACTCGGATTCCGCGCCGCGCGAGGAGCCCGACCCAGTCGAAGCTGCCGGGATTCTCGAAGTTGCGCGGCCGCCGGAGCGTCGTCTCGACGCGCAGGCGCTCGCCGTACCGCCATCGCCGGCCGGGATGGCGGAGCGCGACGCGGACGCGCCCGGACGCGGGACGGAGGGCGCCGGCGACGCGGACGCGCTCCGCCTCGACGACGAGCGTCGTCCGGCCGGGCCGGCGCTCCGGCGGATCCACGATCCGTCCCACGAGCTCCGTCCGGAGCGGGAGCGGCAGCCGGGCGACGTCCGCCGCCGGGAGCGCCGGCGCGACCGCCGCCGCCATGCGCGCGGCCCCGAGCGCCGCGCCGGCGGCGGCCACCGTCGCGGCGAGGAGCGCGCCGTCGCGCCGCCCGCGCACGAGCCAGCCGAGGAGCGCGAGCAGCGCCGCGACGCCGAAGAGCGGCGCCGACAGGGGCGACGACGCGGCGAGCACCTCGCCCGCGAGCACGCCCGCCGTCGCCCACACGAGCCCCGCCCGTCCCTCCACGCGACGTCTCCTTCGGGGCGGGCGTCGGGTCTGCTACGACTTCGCGAGCTGCTCCTTGATCTGGGCGGCGAGGGTGAGCGTGATCCCGGGCACGGTCGCGATCTCCTCGGCCGTCGCCTCGCCGACGCGGCGGAGGCTTACGAACCGGCGGAGCAGCGCGCGG
>DASRHG010000196.1:0-11297 GCA_035650655.1 Binatia bacterium
TCGAGTCGTCGACGACGACGACGCGCCTCCCGTCGAGGACTTCCCGGAGCGCGTTCAGCTTCACCTTGACGCCGAAGTGCCGGATCGAGCTCGTCGGCTCGATGAAGGTGCGGCCGACGTAGTGGTTGCGGATGAGGCCCATCTCGAACGGGAGCTTCGCCTCCTCCGCGTAGCCGATCGCGGCCGGGACCCCGGAGTCCGGGACGGGGATGACGATGTCCGCGGGAACCCCCGCCTCGCGGGCGAGCCGACGGCCGATCGCCTTGCGGACCTCGTAGACGTTCCGACCGAACACCTTGCTGTCGGGGCGGGCGAAGTAGACGTACTCGAAGACGCAGTGGTGGCGGGGCCGCGGCGGGAACGGCTTCACCGACTCGATCCCGCGCTCGCTCAGGGTCACGATCTCGCCGGGCTCGATCTCCCGCTCGTACGTGGCGTTGATGAGGTCGAGCGCGCACGTCTCGGAGGCGATCACGAGCGCGTCGCCGAGCCGCCCGAGCACGAGCGGCCGGAAGCCGTCGGGGTCGCGCGCGGCGACGATCCGGTCCTCGGTGAGGAAGACGAGCGAGTACGCGCCGCGCACCCGGCGGAGCGCGTCGACGATCCGGCCGGTCAGCGTGTCCGCCGTCGACGCCGCGATCAGGTGGATGATGACCTCGCTGTCGACGTTCGACTGGAAGATCGAGCCGTGCGCTTCGAGGTGCGCGCGCAGCTCGTCGGCGTTCACCAGGTTGCCGTTGTGGCCGATCGCGAGGGCGCCCTGCGCCCACTCGACGACGAAGGGCTGGCAGTTCTTGAGCACCGTCGAGCCGCTCGTCGAGTAGCGGTTGTGCCCGATCGCGAGCCTGCCCTCGAGACGCGCGAGGATGTCCTGGTCGAAGATGTCGGCGACGAGCCCCATCCCCCGGTGCGAGATGAGGGCGCACCCGTTCGAGGCGACGATGCCGGCCGACTCCTGCCCGCGATGCTGGAGCGCGTAGAGGCCGAGGTACGCCAGGGTGGCGGCCTCCGGATGGCCGTACACCGCGACGACGCCGCACTCTTCGCGGAACTCGTCGAACATCGCGCTGGAGAGGGCCACGCGCGAGTGTACCGTACCGTCCGCCGCTTGTATACCGTCGTCAGACCCCGAGCCGCCGCTCGAGCGCGCGCCGCCAGCGCTCCCGCGCGGGCTCGAGCGGGAGGTCGATCAGGTCCCCGATCACCAGGCTCCGCCCGCGAACCTCGCCGAGGACCGTGAAGGGGACCTCCTCGCGCCGCGCCAGGTCGCGGAGGCGGCCGAGGTGCCGCCGCCGGACCGAGACGAGCATCCGCGACTGGCTCTCGCCGAAGAGGAGCGCGTCCGCTCGCATCCCGCGCTCGACGGCAATCCGTGCGCCGAGCCCGGGGCCGCCGAACGAGCACTCCGCCAGCGCCACGGCGAGCCCCCCCTCCGCGACGTCGTGCGCGGATCGCAGGAGCCGCTCGTGGGCGGCAGCGAGGCAGAGGGCGTGGAGCCGCTTCTCGGCCTCGAGGTCGATCCACGGCGGCGCGCCGCGGACCTGGCCGTGGATGACGGCGAGGTACTCGCTCGCCCCGAGCTCCTCGCGCGCCCGCCCGAGGAGGACGACGACGTCGCCCTCGCTCTTCCACCACGGCGTCACGTGCCCCTCCACGTCGTCCAGGAGCCCGACCATGGCGATCATCGGCGTCGGCGGGATCGGGCGGCCGGCCGTCTCGTTGTAGAAGCTCACGTTGCCGCTCACGACCGGCGTCCCGAGCGCGACGCACGCGTCGCGGATGCCCTGCACGCCCTGCTGGAACTCCCACATCACGTCCGGCTTCTCGGGGTTCCCGTAGTTGAGGCAGTCGCTCACGGCGAGGGGCCGCGCACCGACGGCGACGACGTTCCGCGCCGCTTCGGCCACGGCGAGCACGGCGCCCAGGTAGGGATCGAGCTTGCAGTAGCGGCTGTTGCAGTCGACGGTCAGGGCAAGCCCCCGGCGCGTCCCCTCGACGCGGACGACGGCCGCGTCGCCCCCCGGCCGCACCACGGTGTTGCCGCCGACGAGCTGGTCGTATTGGCGGTAGACCCACTCGCGAGAGCACAGGTTCGGGCTCTCGAGAAGGGTGAGCAGCGCGTGCGTCAAGTCCGCCGGCTCGGGGACGTCGGCGGCGTCGAAGCGCTGAATCTCCTCGATTCGCGCGGGCTCCTCGGCGGGACGGCGGTAGACGGGCGCCGACTCGGTGAGCGCCGCGACGGGGAGCGCGCACACCTCCTCGCCGCGCCACCGGGCGCGGAAGATCCCGTCGGCCGTCAGGCGCCCGACGACGGCGGCCTGCAGATCCCAGCGCGCGAAGATCGCCTGCACCGCCGCCTCGCTCCCGGCGCGGGCGACGAGGAGCATCCGCTCCTGCGATTCCGAGAGCAGGATCTCGTACGGCGTCATGCCCTCCTCGCGGAGCGGCACGCGATCGAGGTGGAGCTCCATGCCGAGGCCGCCGCGTCCGGCCATCTCGAGCGCGCTCGACGTGAGACCCGCCGCGCCCATGTCCTGGATCGCGACGACGTGATCGGTCCGCATGAGCTCGAGACACGCCTCCAGCAGGAGCTTCTCGGTGAACGGGTCGCCCACCTGCACCGCCGGCCGCTTCTCCGCCGACTGCGCATCGAACTCGGCGGATGCGAGGAGGCTCGCCCCGTGGATCCCGTCGCGCCCGGTGCGCGAGCCGACGTACATGACGGGGTTCCCCGGCCCGGCGGCCTTCGCCCGGAAGAGACGGTCGGCGGGCGCGACGCCGATCGTGAACGCGTTCACGAGGATGTTCTCGTTGTAGCCCGCGTCGAAGTAGACGTCGCCCCCGACGGTCGCGACGCCGACGCAGTTGCCGTAATGCCCGATGCCGCCCGCGACGCCCTTCACGAGGTAGGGCGTGCGCGGGTGGTCGAGCGCGCCGAAGCGGAGCGCGTCGAGGTTCGCGATCGGCCGCGCGCCCATCGTGAACACGTCGCGGAGGATCCCCCCCACGCCCGTCGCCGCGCCCTGGAACGGCTCGATGAACGACGGGTGGTTGTGGCTCTCGATCTTGAAGACCGCCGCCAGCCCGCCGCCGATGTCGACCGCGCCGGCGTTTTCGCCCGGGCCCTGGAGCACGCAGGGGCCGGCCGTCGGGAGCTGCTTGAGGAACGCCCGGGAGCTCTTGTACGAGCAGTGCTCGGACCACATGACGGCGAAGACGCCGAGCTCCTCGAATGTGGGTGCCCGGCCGAGGAGCTCGACGATGCGCGCGTACTCGTCGGGCGTGAGCCCGTGCTCGGCCGCCGTCGCCTCGGTGACCGCGATCGCCGGGCGCGCCACCGCCATCACGGCCCGGGGACGACGCTCGGCTCGCGCCGCGGAGCGGCGGCGTCGCGGCCGAGCCAGGCCTGCGCCGAGCGGAAGAGTCGGAGGCCGTCCTCCCCGCCCGTCAGCCGGTCGACCGCGTGCTCCGGATGCGGCATGAGCCCCACGACGTTCCGCTCCGCGCTGCACACGCCTGCGATGTTCGCGAGCGAGCCGTTCGGGTTCGCCTCGGGCACGACCTGCCCGGCGCGGTCGACGTAGCGGAAGACGACGCGCTGCTCGCGCTCGAGCGTCGCGACGGTCTCCTCGTCTGCGACCCAGCAGCCCTCGCCGTGCTTGATCGGCAGGCTGAGCAGCTCGCCCGGCCGGCAGCCGAACGTGAACGGCGTCTCCGACGTCTCGACGCGGACCGTGACCACGTCGCAGACGAAGCTGAGCGACCGGTTGCGGACGAGCGCACCCGGGAGGAGCCCCGCTTCGCAGAGGATCTGGAACCCGTTGCAGATGCCGAGGACGAGCCCGCCCGCGCGCGCGTGCGCACGCACGGCGTCCATGATCGGCGCACACTTCGCCATCGCGCCGCAGCGGAGATAGTCGCCGTAGGAGAAGCCTCCGGGCAGGACGACGGCGTCAACGCCGCGGAGCTCCGGGTCCTTGTGCCACAGGGGCACGGCCTCGTCGCCGAGGACTCGCTCGACGGCGCGCACCGCGTCCCGGTCGTCGAGCGAGCCGGGAAAGACGACGACGCCCCAGCGCATCAGGCGCGCTCCTCCGCGACCTCCACGCGGAAGTCCTCGATGACGCCGTTCGCGAGCAGCCGCTCGCACATCGCGCGCACCCGCGGCTCCGCCTGCGCGACGGCCCCGTCGCGCAGGCGGAGCTCGATGTACTTGCCGACCTTCACGTCGGCCACCTCGCCGAAGCCGAGGGCGTGGAGCGAATGCTGCACCGCCTTGCCCTGCGGGTCGAGGATGCCGCGCTTCGGCGTCACGTACACACGCGCGACGAGCGCCGCCATCACGCCGCCGCGGAGCAGATCCGCCGCGCGGCCTCCTGGTACGCGTCCTCGACGCCGCCGAGATCGCGGCGGAAGCGGTCCTTGTCGAGCTTCTCGCCCGTCGCCTTGTCCCACAGGCGACACGTGTCGGGGGAGATCTCGTCCGCGACGAGGAGCTTCCCGTGGTGGCGGCCGAGCTCGAGCTTCATGTCGACGAGGACGATGTCGCGCTTGTCGAGGAACTCGCGGAGGAGCGCGTTCACGCGGAGCGCCGTCTCGTTGATCGCGGCGAGCTCCTGCGGCGTCGCGAGGCGGAGCACCCGGACGTGCCAGTCGTTGATCATCGGGTCCCCGAGCGCGTCGTCCTTGTAGTAGTGCTCGACGACGGGCTCCGGGAGCTGCTCGCCCTCCGCGCGGCCGAGGCGCTTCGCGAGGCTCCCGGCGACGAGGTTCCGCGTCACGACCTCGATCTTCACGATCTCGCACGCCCGGACCAGCATGTCCCGGTCCGACAGCCGCCGGACGAGATGCGTCGCGACCCCTTCGCCCTCGAGGAACTTGAAGAGCACCTCGGACATGCGGTTGTTCAGCACGCCCTTCTGGAGGATCGTGCCGCGCTTTTGCGCGTTGAAGGCGGTGGCGTCGTCCTTGAAGTGCTGGATCAGGAGGTCCGGGTCGGACGTCCCGTAGATCTGCTTGGCCTTGCCTTCGTAGAGAAGCTCACGCCGCTCCATCCCCATCCTCCAGGGCGCGGGTGAAGAGGTGATCCGTATGCCGCAGGTGGTGCTCCAAGTCAAAGAGGCTCGCGAGCTCTTCGGCCGGAACATGGCGCGCCACGTCGGGATCGGCGGCGAGCCGGTCGTGGAGGTTTCCACCCGCGAGCGCGTGGCGCTGCACCCAGCGGTACGCCTCGTCGCGCGGGACGCCTTTTCGCACGAGCGCGAGGAGCACCTGCTCGGAGAAGATCGCGCCGCCCGTGCGGGCCAGGTTCGCGGCCATGGCGTCCGGGCGCACCTCGAGGCCGGCCACGATCCCGGCGAGGCGCGCGAGCATGAAGTCGAGCGCGATCGTCGCGTCGGGCGCGATCACGCGCTCGACGGACGAATGGCTGATGTCGCGCTCGTGCCAGAGCGCGATGTTCTCGAGCGCCGCGACGGCGTAGCTCCGCATGAGCCGCGCGAGGCCGGTCACGTTCTCGACCATCCAGGGGTTGCGCTTGTGGGGCATCGCCGAGGAGCCCTTCTGCCCCTCGGCGAACGGCTCGGCGGCCTCGCCGACCTCCGTCCGCTGGAGGTGCCGGATCTCGACGGCGATGCGCTCGCAGGCCCCCGCGAGGATCGCGAGCGCCGCGAAGAAGCTCGCGTGCCGATCGCGTGGGACGACCTGCGTCGCGATCGGCTCGGGCCGCAGCCCGAGCCGCGCGCACACCGCGGCCTCCACCTCGGGCGTCACGTTCGCGAGCGTCCCGACGGCACCCGAGAACTTGCCGTACGCGATCTCCTCGCGCGCCGCGACCAGGCGACGCCGCCCGCGTCCGAGCTCGGCGTACCAGCTCGCGCACTTGAGGCCGAAGGTGATCGGCTCCGCGTGCATGCCGTGCGTGCGGCCGATCATCGGCGTCCGGCGGTGGCGCACCGCCTGGGCGCGCACGGCGGCCCGAAGCTCGTCCAGCGTCGCGAGCAGCAGGTGCGCCGCGTCGCGCAGCTGGAGCGCGAAGGCGGTGTCGAGGAGGTCCGACGACGTCAGGCCGAGGTGGAGCCAGCGCCCCTCGTCGCCCACGGTCTCCGCGACCGACGACACGAAGGCGATGACGTCGTGCTTCACCTCGGCCTCGATCGCCCGCATGCGCTCCGGCCGGATGCGCGCCCGCGCGCGCAGCGTGCGCGCCGCCTCGGCCGGGACCTGGCCCCGCTCGGCGAGCACGTCGACGAACGCCAGCTCCACCTCGAGCCAGCGCCCGAGGCGCGCCTCCTCGGACCAGAGCGCACCCATCGCGGGCCGCGTGTAGCGCTCGATCATCTCCCCTCCCCCGTGCTCCCGAAGCCGCCTCCGCCGCGCGCGGTGGCGGGGAGCGACGTCGCTTCGTCCCAGCGCGCGCGCGCGACGGGCGCGATCACGAGCTGCGCCACGCGGTCGCCGCGCCGAATGCGCACCGTCTCCGCCCCGAGGTTCACGAGGAGCACCTGCACCTCGCCCCGATAGTCGGCGTCGATCGTGCCGGGCGCGTTGAGGAGCGTGACGCCCGCGCGGTGCGCGAGCCCGCTGCGCGGCCGCACCTGCCCCTCGAACCCGGGCGGAATGGCGACGGCGATGCCGGTCGGGACGAGGCGCCGCGCCCCCGGCGGCAGCTCGAGGTCGCGGTCGACGTCGGCGAGGAGGTCCATGCCGGCCGCGTCCGCGCTCATGTAGGCGGGCAGCGGCAGCGCGTCGACGCCGGGCCGGAGTCGTACGACGCGCACGACGACGTCCGGCGCGCTCAACCCGCGAGTACCTCGTCGCCGAGCGCCTGCCCCTTCAGGTCGCCGAGCACGGTGAGCGCGAGCGTCCGCGGACCGAAGAGCCGCGCCGCGGCGCGGACGACGTCGTCGTTCGTGACGGCGTCGATGCCCGCGGCGACCTCCTCGAGCGGCACGTCGCGGCCGAAGTAGATGTCGTTCTTCGCAATCCGCGTCATCCGGCTGTCGCTCGTCTCGAGGCCGAGCAGCATCGAGCCCTTCATCTGCGTCTTCACCCGGGCGAGCTCCGCCGCGCCGAGGCCTTCGCGGGTGGTCCGCGCGATCTCGGTGCGCACGACGTCGACGACCTCGCGCGTCCACTCCGCACTCGTGCCGACGTAGACGCCGATGTAGCCCACGTCGGCGTACGAGGAGAGGAACGAGTACACCGTGTACGCCTTGCCGCGGCGCTCGCGGATCTCCTGGAAGAGGCGCGAGCTCATGCCGCCGCCGAGGGCCGCGTTCAGCACGTGCACGGCGTAGCGGTCGGGATCACCCTGCGCGATGCCCGGCGCCCCGAGGCAGAGGTGGACCTGTTCGAGCGGCTTCTCGTGCACCACGACGCCGCCCGCGGGCGAGGGTGGCGCGCCGTCGACGCGCATCGCGGCGCCGGCGAGCGCGCTGAACTGGCGGGACGCCATTTCGAGGAGGTCGTCGTGTCGGAGGTTCCCGGCCGCGGCGATGAGGAGGCGGTCCGGCCGGTAGCGGGCGTCGAGAAAACGCAGGAAGTCGTCCCGCTCGAACGCGGACACGGTCTCCGGCACGCCGGCGATCGGGCGGGAGAGCGGATGGCCCGGCCAGAAGGCCTGGTTGAAAAGCTCGTGGACGTAGTCGTCCGGCGTGTCCTCGATCTGGGAGATCTCCTGGAGGATGACGGACCGCTCGCGCTCGATCTCCTCCGACGCGAAGCGGGAGTGGGTGAAGATGTCGGAAAGGATGTCGAGCGCGAGCGGCAGGTGCTCGGGGAGCACCTTCGCGTAGTAGCAGGTGTACTCCTTGCCGGTGAACGCGTTCAGGACGCCCCCGACGGCGTCGATCTCCTCCGCGATCTGCGCCGCCGTCCGCGACGCCGTTCCCTTGAAGAAGAGATGCTCGAGGAAGTGCGAGATGCCGGCCTGCTCGGGCCGCTCGTAGCGCGAGCCGTTCTCGACCCAGATCCCGGCCGTGACCGAGGGCAGGTCCGGCAGCCGCTCGGAGAGGACGCGGACGCCGTTCGGGAGGCGGGTGGCCTGCATCGCGCCCGTCAGCTCCGCGCCTCCTGCTGCCCCGCCTCCTTCAGCGCCTCCTTGCGAGAGAGCCGGATCTTCCCCGACTTGTCGACCTCGAGCACCTTCACCGGGATGACCTCGCCTTCCTTGATGACGTCAGACACCTTGCGGACCCGCTCCTCGGCGAGCTGCGAGATGTGCACCAACCCGTCGGTGCCGGGGAATATCTCCACGAAGGCGCCGAAGTCGACGATCTTGCGCACCGTGCCGCGGTAGATCTTCCCGACCTCGGCCTCGGCGGTGATCCCGCGGATCTTGTCGAGCGCCTTCTGCATCGCCGCGCCGTCGGAGGAGGCGACGAACACCGTCCCGTCGTCCTCGACGTCGATCTTGACGCCCGTCTCCTCGACGATGGCGCGGATCACCTTGCCGCCCGGGCCGATCAGGTCCCGGATGCGGTCCGGCTTGATGTGGATGGTGACGATGCGGGGTGCGTAGGTGGAGAGCTCGGTGCGGGGCTTCGAGAGCGCCTCGGCCATCTTGCCGAGGATGTGGAGCCGCGCGACGCGGGCCTGCTCGAGCGCCTCCTGCATGATGGCCCGCGTCACGCCGGTGCACTTGATGTCCATCTGCACCGCGGTGACGCCCGACTCCGTCCCGGCGACCTTGAAGTCCATGTCGCCCAGGTGATCCTCGTCGCCGAGGATGTCGGAAAGGACCCGGACCTCCTCCCCCTCCTTGATCAGCCCCATCGCGACGCCCGCGACCGGCGCCTTCACCGGGACGCCCGCGTCCATCAGCGACAGCGACCCGCCGCACACCGTCGCCATCGACGACGAGCCGTTCGACTCGAGGATCTCCGAGACGATCCGGATCGTATACGGGAAGTCCTCCTCCCGCGGGAGAACGGGCCCGAGCGCCCGCTCGGCGAGCGCGCCGTGGCCGATCTCGCGGCGCCCGGGGCTGCGGAGGAACTTCACCTCGCCGGTCGAGAACGGCGGGAAGTTGTAGTGCAGCATGAACTTCTTGTAGGTCTCGCCGATGAGGGCGTCGATCTTCTGCTCGTCCGACGAGGTGCCGAGCGTGGAGACGACGAGCGCCTGCGTCTCGCCGCGGGTGAAGAGCGCCGAGCCGTGCGTACGGGGCAGCACCTCGACCTCGCACGTGATCGGCCGGATGTCGGTGAGCCCGCGGCCGTCGAGCCGCTTCCGATCGTGGATGATCGTCTCGCGGACGACCTGCTTCTTCACCCGGCCGAAGAGGCCCGCGACCTCCTTCGCGCGCTCGCCCTCCGGGCCGCCGAGCGCCTGCACCACCTCGTCCTTCACCGCATCGAGCGCCGCGTAGCGTTCGTGCTTCCCGGGGGTCGCGAGCGCGGCCCGGAGCTTCGGCAGCGCGAGCTCGCGGACCTGCTTCTCGAGCGCCGCGTCGACGGCCGGCGGCGTGAAGGAGCGCTTCCGTTTTCCCGCCCTGGCGCGCAGCTCCTCCTGGAGGTCGATGAGCGGCTGGAGCCCCGCGTGGGCCGTGAACAGGGCCTCGAGCAGGTCGGCCTCGGGCGCCATCTGCGCGCCGCCCTCGACCATGACGATCGCCTCCCGGCTCCCGGCGACGATGACGTTCATGTCGCTCGACGCGAGCTGGGTCGTCGTCGGGTTCAGGACGAATCGTCCTCCGACCCGGCCGATCCGGACGGCAGCGATCGGTCCTCCCCACGGGATGTCGGAGAGGACGAGCGCCGTCGAGGCACCGAGGAGGGCGAGCATGTCGGGGTCGTTCTCGCGATCGTGCGACAGCACGGTCGCGATCACCTGCGTCTCGCTGTTGAACCCGGCCGGGAAGAGCGGCCGCAGGGGGCGGTCGATCAGGCGGGAGGTCAGGATCTCCTTCTCCGCCGGGCGGCCCTCGCGTTTGAAGAAGCCACCGGGGATCTTCCCGGCGGCGAAGGTCTTCTCCTGGTAGTCGCAGGTGAGGGGGAAGAAGTCGATGCCCTCGCGCGGGCTCGCGAGCGCGGTCGCCGTCACGAGGACGACGGTTTCGCCGTACTGGACGAGCGCCGCGCCGCCCGCCTGCTTGGCCATCCGCCCGGTTTCGACCGTCAGCGGACGGCCCTCGAAATCGATCTTGATCCTATGTGGCCCCGACTGGGACATGCATTCTCCTCCGCGGCATTCGGCCGCTGCGTCGTGATCCTGGCGAGGGAAGCTGGAGAAGGAGAATGAAGGAAGGGTCGATCGAATCCGCTACTTGCGGATCCCCAGCCGTTCGATGACCTGCTTGTAGCGCTGGAAGTCGCGCCGCTTCAGGTAATCGAGCAGCCGCCGGCGTTGTCCGACGAGCTTCAGCAGCCCGCGTCGGGAATGGTGGTCCTTACGGTGCACCTTGAAGTGCTCGGTGAGGTAACTGATCCGATCCGTCAGGAGCGCGACCTGGACCTCCGGAGACCCGGTGTCCGCCGGGTGCCGGCGGTACGCCTGCACCGTCTCCTGCGTGCGCTCCTGGACCACGGCCATTCCCTGTCTCTCTCCGTCTCGTCCGTCTCTCGCTTTAGCCAACAGGCTCTAACATTGCGAATGCTCGTTGTAAAGCGAATCAGGACGCGCCGAGGAGCCGCACCAGGCGCCAGGCGGGCGCCGGACCGGCGGACTCGATGACGGCGACGACCTCGCCGCCCGGGTCGAGGACGAGCGCGGTCTCGCCGGCGCGCTCGGGCGGCGGGAGTCGGCGGAGCGCGTCCTGCTGCCCGCGGCGGAGGCGGGCGAGGCCCTCCGCGGCGGCCGGAAACGCCGCGTACTGCGCCAGCGCCCGTCGCACCGGCACGAGCGGCCACGGCATCCCGGGCGGCGTCGCGACGAGCGCGTCCGGCGTCTGCGCGTCCTCGATCCGGAAGCTCCCGACGGCCGTGCGACGCAGCCGTTCGAGGTGCGCGACCGTGCCGAGCGCCCGCCCGACGTCGGCCGCGAGGACGCGGACGTACGTCCCCTTCGAGCACGCGACGACGAACTCGAGGCGGTCCGGCGCGGCGAGGGTGAGCGTCAGCCGCCGGATCTCGATCTCCCGCGCCTCGCGCGCGACGTCGAGCCCGCGGCGCGCGAGCTTGTAGAGCGGGACGCCGTCCCGCTTGAGGGCCGAGTACATCGGGGGGACCTGTCGCTGCCGACCCGTGAACCGCCGCGCGACGGCGTCGACGGCGGCCGCGTCGAGCGTGGGCACGGGCGCGGTTTCCGTCTCGGTCCCGGTGCGGTCCAGCGTGTCGGTCGCGCGGCCGAGGCGGATC
>DASRHG010000197.1:0-16418 GCA_035650655.1 Binatia bacterium
TCCAGGTGGCCGTCTGGAACCGGCATTCGGCGACGATGGAGACGTTCGTCGCCGCGCACCCCGGTCCGAACCTCCTCGGCGCCCGGACGCTCGCGGAGCTCGTCCAGGCGCTCGCGCGCCCGCGGCGCGTCCTCCTCATGATCTCGCCCGGCCCGCCCATCGACGAGACGATCGCGCACCTCCAGCCGCTCCTCGCCCACGGGGACGTCGTGATCGACGGCGGCAACTCGTGGTTCAAGGACACCCAGCGGCGCGAAGCGACGCTCGCCGCCGCGGGCCTCCTCTTCATCGGCTCCGGCGTGTCGGGCGGCGAGGAGGGCGCGCGGTCCGGGCCGTCGCTCATGCCGGGCGGGCCACGGGTCGCGTACGAGGCGGTGCGCCGGCTCTTCGAGGCGATCGCGGCGAAGACCCGCTTCGGGCCGTGCGTCGGGTGGATGGGGCCCGACGGCGCGGGCCACTTCGTCAAGATGGTGCACAACGGGATCGAGTACGGCGTCATGCAGCTCATCGCAGAGACGTACGACGTCCTACGGACGGAGCTCCGGCTCTCGAACGACGAGAGCGCCGCCGTCTTCGCGCGCTGGAACCGCGGGCCGCTCGAGTCGTTCCTGGTCGAGCTGACGGCGCGCGTCCTCCGCGTCCGCGACGAGGACGGGGGCCACCTCGTCGACCAGGTCGAGGACGCGGCGGCGCAGAAGGGCACCGGCCGGTGGACGAACGAGATCGCCCTCGAGCTCGCCGTCCCGGTTCCGACCATCGCCGCCGCGCTCGACGCGCGCGTCCTGTCGAGCATGCGCGCCGAGCGCCTGGCGGCCGCACGGCGCCTCCCCCGACCCGCGGCGCGCCGGTGGTCCGGAGCGCCGCGCTCCTGGATCGCGGCGCTCGAAGACGCGCTCCTCGGCGGAGCGATCTGCGCCTACGCGCAGGGCCTCGCGCTCATTCGCGCGGCGTCGGCCGCGTACGGCTGGCACGTCGACCTCCCCGAGGTCGCGCGCGTCTGGACGGGCGGCTGCATCATCCGGGCGCGCCTCCTCGTCCGCATCATGGCGGCCTTCCGGCGGCAGCCCGACCTCCCGAACCTGCTCGTCGACCCCGCGATCGCGCGCGAGCTCGCCCGCGTCGAGCGCCGCTGGCGCGCCGTCGTCGCGGAGGCCGCCCGCACCGGCGTCCCGGCCGGGGCGATGGCCGCGAGCCTCGCCTACCTCGACACCTACCGGGCCGCGCGCCTCCCGCAGAACTTGACCCAGGCACAGCGCGACGCCTTCGGCGCCCACACCTATCGCCGCCTCGACCGGCCCGACGCCGGCCCGCAGCATTCGAGCTGGGCGCTGCCCGTGGAGCGGCCGACGCGCCGCCGGCGTCGCTGACGGGGCGCCGGGCGGGCTTTGTGTCTCAGTCCGCCTGCGGGCGCTCGCCCCCCTGCTCGCGCTTCTCGGCCTTGCCCCGGCGCGCCTTCGCCGCCGTGAGCCCGGCCTTGATCTCCTGGAGCGCCTCGTCGACGTGCGCGATCGCGGCGCGGCGGTGTCCCTCGTACTCCTTCGCCGCCGCCAGGAGGTGCCCGCGGGCGGCCTGGAGCTCCCGCTGCGCCGCGCGCATCTCCGGATGCTCCTCCGCGCGAAGCGCCCCTCCGGCGAGGACGACGCCGGCCCCCACGACGACGGCCACCAGCCTTCGCATCTTCGCCTCGTTCACCCGGCCGCGCTACACGGTGCTCGTGCAGTGCGGGCAGCGCGTCGCGCGGATGGGGATCGCGAGGGTGCACTGCGGGCACGGCTTCTCGCTCGGCGCCGGCGGCGCCACCGGCTGCTCGCGCCGCAGGCGGCTCATCCCCTGCACGATCAGGAAGAGCACGAACGCGATGATCAGGAAGTTGATGACGTTGTTGACGAACACCCCGTAGTTGATGGTCGCCGCGCCCGCCTCCTTCGCCGCCCTGAGGCTCGGATAGCTCCCCGGCCCGAGGACGAAGAAGAGGTTCGAGAAGTCGACGCCACCGACGACCTTTCCGATCGGCGGCATGATGACGTCGTTCACCAGCGAGTTGACGACGGCCCCGAAGGCCGCGCCGATGATGACGGCGATCGCGAGATCGACGGCATTCCCTCGCAACGCGAACTGCTTGAAGTTCTGGAGCATCGTGCCCTCCTCGTCGGGCCGGCTCGCGGCGTCGCCGCTCGCCTTTGGCAAGCCGTCCGCGCGGCGTCAAGGGGTCGCGGCGCGTCAGAAGCCCGTGTTCGACGCGACGAGGGCACGCCACAGCGCGAGCGCGTCGCGGCCGACGACCACCGCCGTGCCGGCGAGCACCGTCGCGAGATAGCCGACGACCAGCCAATCGCCGGCGCGAAGCCCCCTCGCCCGCGCGACGAGGGCGTAGGCGGCGGCGAGCACGAGGAGCGAGCCGAGCGCGACGGCGGGAATCGGCCACGTCGTCCCGCGCGAGGGCGGGTAGAGCGACCAGACGCCGAGCGCCGTCAGGATCCCGAGGACGCCGCCGAGGAGCGCCGCGAGCACGAGCGGGCGCATCGACCGGCGCGGGGAGCAATCGCGGTGCCACCGGCGGGGACGACCGCCGCGCGCGGGGCGCGCGCGGCCGGCGCCCGCGGACGGGGCGAATCGTCCCGCGCGGCGTGACGATCCGTCCCGCCTACTCCGCCGTCCCGCCGCGCGGCGCGAGCCCCCAGCGCTGGAGCATCCGGTAGAGCGAGCGACGGTCGACGCCGAGGACGGACGCGGCGCGGCTCACGTTGCCGCCCTGCTCCTCGAGCACGCGCGCCACGTAGCGGCGCTTCAGCTCGGCCAGCGTCGGCCGGTCCGCCATGACGCGGTCCGCGCTCGCGGCCGGGCGCCGGTGCAGCTCCGCGGGCAGGTCCTCGGTCGTCAGCACCTCGTGCCGCGCCAGGGCCACGCCCCGCTCGAGCACGTGCGCCAGCTCGCGGATGTTGCCGGGCCAGTGGTACGCCGTGAGCAGCGCGAGCGCGGCCTCCGACACGCCGCTCACCGGCTTCCCGCACTGCGCCGCGGCGCGACGGACGAGATGGTCGACGAGCAGCGGGATGTCCTCGCGCCGCTCGCGCAGTGGCGGCACGGCGATCGTGACCACCTTGAGGCGGTAGTACAGGTCCTCCCGAAAGCGCCCCTCGGCGACCGCGGCGGCGAGGTCGCAGTTGGTCGCGGCGACGACGCGGACGTCGACGGGACGCCACTCCGTGCCGCCCACGGGCCGGACGTGGTGCTCCTGGAGGACGCGCAGGAGCTTCGCCTGAAGCGCGGGCGAGACGTCGCCGATCTCGTCGAGGAAGATCGTCCCGCCGCTCGCCTCGGCGAAGAGACCGGGCGCGTCGGCGACCGCTCCGGTGAACGACCCGCGCACGTGGCCGAAGAGCTCGCTCTCGAGAAGGGTCTCGGTGAGCGCGGCGCAGTCGACGGCGACGAACGGTCGCTTGCGGCGCGGGCTGTGCTCGTGGACCGCGCGCGCGATCAGCTCCTTCCCCGTGCCGCTCTCGCCCGTGACGAGGACCGTGCTCCGGCCCGCCGCGACGCGCGCGATCGTCTTGTACACCTCGACCATGGCGGGCGAGCGCCCAACGACGCCGCCGAGCTCGTCGCCCGCGACGGGCAGCGCGGCCTGCGCCTCCTCCCGGCGACGGAGCGCGCGCAGCACGGTGGCGCGGATCTCCTCGACGTCCATCGGCTTGCTCACGTAGTCGACGGCCCCCGACGTGATCGCCTCGACCGCCGTCCCGATCGAGCCGAACGCGGTCATGATCACCACCGCGAGGGCGGGGTGGCGCTCGCGCAGCGCGCGGAGCAGCTCGAGCCCGTCCATCTCCGGCATCTGGACGTCGAGGATCGCGACGTCGACGCGTTCGTCGCGCGCGCGCTCGAGCGCGCGGCGCGGGTCGGTTTCGCCGACGACGGTGAGGCCGTCGCGGCCGAGCACGTCGGCGAGCAGCCGGCAGGTGACGGCGTCGTCGTCGACGACGAGGATCCGCGACTTCATACGGCCACGTCGAGGGGAAGCCGAACGCGCATGACCGTCCCCTGCCCCGGCATGCTTTCGACCAGCACGTAGCCGCCGTGCGCGCGGACGACGTGGTCGACGATCGCGAGGCCGAGGCCCGTACCGCGGCCCGCGGCCTTCGTGGTGTAGAAGGGCTGGAAGACGCGACGCTGCTCGTCGGCCGTCATTCCGTGGCCGGTGTCGCGCACCGCGAGCTCGATGAACCGCCCCGGCCGGCCGTTCGGCGCGAGCGTCGTCGCGCTCACCGTGATCGTGCCCGGCGGGTCGGTGGCGTCGATCGCGTTGCTCAGGAGGTTGAGCAGCACCTGGCGTACGGCGACGGCGTCGGCCGGGAGCCGCGGCAGCATCGACGGCACCTCGGCGCGCAGCACGACGTCCCGGCCGGCGACCCGCGCGGACACGAGCGCGAGCGCCTCGCCGACGAGCGCGGCCACGTCCACGGCCCCGCGGCGGGGCGCGAGGCCGCGCGTGCGGTCGAGGACGCTTCGGATCGTGTCGATCATGCGCTGCACCTGGGACTCGACGATCGTGAGCTTCGCCGCGTGCTCGGGCGCGAGGTCCTCGCGCCGGAGGAGCTGCGTGTAGCCGAGGATCGAGTTGAGCGGGGTGCCGAGCTCGTGGGCGATCGTCGCCGCCATCTGCCCGAGCGCGGCGAGCCGCTCGCTCCGGCCGATCTCGATCTGCGCCTCCCAGAGCTTTCGATTCGCCGCTTCGAGCTCGCGGTTCTTGTCGGCGAGCTCCCGCGTCGCCTGGCGGACGCGGGACTCCAGCCCCGCGGTCAGGTCCTCGACGCGCGCGAGCAGGCGGTTCAGCGCGCCGGCGATGAACGAGAACTCGCCGCTGCCCGCGCACGTGACGCGCGCGTCGAGCGCGCCGGCCTCGGCGCGCTGCATCCCGTCGACGAGCTGCGTCACGGGGCGGGTCACGCGCCGCTCGAGGAAGACGGCGAGCGCCACCGAGATGCCGAGAATCGAGAGCACGAGGAACGCGGCGTCGATGCGCCGGAGCCAGCGCTTCAGCCCCGCCGCCTCGGCGAACGACACCTCCACCTGCGCGGCGCCGACGACGTCGTCCCCGGCACGGAGCGGCTCGGCGATCTGGAGGACGCGTCCTCCGCCGGCGCCCACGAGGATCCGCGAGAGCGAGCCGCCGGCGAGGAGGCGGCGGGCGTCCACGTCCGCGAGAACCGCGCGGCGCGCGTCGTCCCGGCTCGTGGCCGCCAGCTCGGCGCGGCCCTCCCGGCGCAGCCGATAGACGTCGATGGCGGTCACCTCGCGCGAGCTCCTGTCGATCAGCCCGACCAGGTCGCCGAGCGCCGCGGGCTCCGAGCGCGCCCAGAGCGAGCGCACCGTCCCGAGCGTCTGCTCGGCCCGCTCGTGCAGGTCGCGCTCGAGCGCGCGCTCGGAGAGCGTCGTGTCGAGCCACTGCGAGACGGCGAGCACCACCGCCACGGTGAGCACCACGATGGCGACCAGCTGAAAACGCAGGGTCCGGTACACGCCCTCCGGCCTCCGGCCCACGCTACCGCACATGACCGGAGCGCGCGAGGGTCAGGCCGGGATCTCCTGAACGGCGGCGCGGAGCGCGTCCAGCGGGAACGGCTTGTCGAGCACGGCGACGACGCCGAGCTCGCGCGCTTCCTCGCGCGTCTCGTCGTCCCCGAAACCCGTGATGAGGATGACGGGCGTCGCGCAGCGGGCGACGCGGAGCATCGAGAGCACGTCGAGCCCGCTGAAGCCCGGCATGTGGACGTCGGCCACGATCACGAACGCGTCCGCGCGCTGCCACCGCCGCACGAGCGCCGCTTCGATCTGCGCGAGGAGCTCGACCCCGTCGCGCGCCTCGAGCACCTCATGGCCGTCCGCGCGGAGCACCTCGGCGATGAGGCCCCTGAGGGGCGCGTCGTCCTCGGCGAGCAGGACGCGCCGCCGGACGCCCCGGCTCGGGGGGCGGCTCTCCGAATCGTGCACGCGGCGCTTGCACACGGCATGCCCCCGGGCGGCCGGCAGCGCGACGCCGTCCGGCCCGGGGGGGGCACTCGCGGACCGGGACCGATCGTCCCACCCCGCGGGCAAAGTGTCTCAGCGCCCCGCGCCGCCGTCCTCGGGCGCGGGCTCCTCCTGGACCCGCCGCACCGCCGTCTTCAACCCGAGCACGACCGCCGCGCTCACCCCGAGGGCGCCGAGGAGCCAGAGCTCCACCCGCTTCGCCTTCCCGAGGAGGGCCACGGCGCTCGCGCCGAGCACGAAGCCGAGGCTCTGGAGGGCGATCACCGAGAGCGCGCACCCGAGGAGGTCGAGCGCGAGGAAGCGTGCGAGCGGCAGCCGCCGGACGCCCCAGAAGATCATGCTCGCGATCCGCGAGCCCCAGACGAAGCGCGCCACCACGATCTCGCGCGGTCCGACGCGGGCCGCGAGCCGCTCGACGAGGGGGCGGACGTGCTCGTAGAGGCGCGTCCGGACGACCCAGTCGGCGTGCCGGCGGCCCATCCAGTAGCACGCCGCGTCGCTCGCGACGGAGCCGAGCCATCCCGCCCCGATCCCGACCGGCAGCGGGAAGAAGCCGAGGTGCGCGACGACGCCCGCGAGGACGAGGCTCACGTCGCCCTCGAACGCCGCGCCGAGGAAGACGGCGAGAGGGCCGTACCGGATGAGGAGGGCCTCCACGGGCGGCGATCAAGCGCGCGCGGCGCGCTCCGGCTCGGCGGCACGGCGCGGCTTCGGCGCGGCACCGCTGTAGTCGATGGAGAACGTGAAGCTCGAGAACTGCCGCGGGATGCGCATGATGTTGTGCACGAGGACGCCGGTCGCGAGCCGGTCGAGCCAGGACGACGTCGGCCAGCCGAAGTGCACGTGCACCTCGCGGCCGTCGAGCTCCTCCTCGAGGAGCTCGAGGACGGCGATGATGCTGCGGTAGAGGCTCCCGCCCTGGATCGGGAAGCGGTAGTGATTCGGCGCGTGCTTCGGCGGGATCGCCTGGCGGCGCGGAAAGAAGGTGACGTACGCCGCGCTCGGGCGCGCCTCGATCGCCTCGTGCTCGCCCGGGCGGCGGAAGTACACGTCGACGGGGCCGTCCGTCTCGCCGAGCGCGAGGAGCATCTCCATCGGGTAGTCGCTCCGCCGGATCTCCTTCACCTCCGGGCCGTAGCGGCGCGAGAACGGGATGCCCGCCGCGAGCAGCACGGTCACGACGCCGAGCCAGAGCTCGATCCCCTTCGGCTTGTGCCACGCGAGGTAGAAGAAGCAGGCGAGCAGGATCGCCTCGAGGAGGAGCGTGCCGGCCCGCGACGTCGCGTAGCCGCCGCGGATCTCCTTCGTGCCCTGGAAGTAGCGGTAGATGAGCAGGCAGCCGACGTTGATGCAGAAGCTCGCCATGAGCCCGATCGCGTACATGTCGGCAAGGATGTCCTGCCGTCCCGCGGTGAGGACGATGATCGCCGTGTACGAGGCGCCGTTCAGGACGTGGATGCGGTAGAGCGACGCCCGCCGGTTCAGCGCAACGAGCCAGTCGAAGCGGTAGCGGTGCGCGACGCGCTCGAGGAGCTCGCTCGACGCGACGTACGCCGTGTTGACGGCCATCACGAGGATCAGGCTGCCGAACAGGCCGACGACCATCCCGAAGACCGGGTTCCCGACCACCGCCGCCCAGTGCGTGATGAGATCCTGCTCGTGCCGCGCGAGCTCGGCCGGCGAGAAGGCCGCGAGCGCGAGCGCCGAGACGACCGGCGTGACGATGCCGACGGTGAGCGCGAGGAACCAGTACGCCCGCTTGATGTCCCGCCAGCCCTCGACGAGCCCGGCGGTCTGGATGACGGACTCGATGCCGGAATACGCGAGCACGCAGAACGCGACGCCCGTCGTGATCGTCGTGACCGCGTGGCCGACCCCGCGGTGCAGCTCGTGGAAGACGCTCGTCGCGCTCTCCGCGACCACCTGAGGGCTCGACGGCGGCATGTGGACGATGCCGAGCGCGATCAGGTTGAGCAGCACGAAGGCGGCGGCGACGAAGATGCCGAACGTCACGCGCGCGTTCTCGCGGATGCCGAGGATGTTGAGCCCCGCCACGCCCCAGATGATCGCGAGGATGACGAGCGTCGCGGTGGACGCGGGCAGCGCGCCCGCGGCCCCGGCGACCGCGCTCACGCCGTTCGACACGGCGCTCACCGTCGAGATGCACGCGGTGAGGATGTAGTCGACCATGATCGACGCGACGGCGACGAACGACGCGACCGGGCCGAGCACGAAGTACGAGAACGAGTAGACGCCGCCGCCGCGGATGTCGTGCAGCTCGAGGATCTGCGCGATCTCGACCATGCGGCTCGAGAGGACGCGCATGAGGAGCGAGGTGAACGCGATGAAGAAGATCGCCTTCACTCCGATGAAGCGGTGCGCCTCGGCGGGCGCGTAGAAGATCGAGGTGAGCTCGTCCATCAGCGTGATGACGCCGATCGAGAGCCACGTGAGGTGCCACTTGCCGCCCTTGGCGAAGCCGAGGAGGCGCGGGCGCTGCAGCACGACGGCGAAGCCCACCAGGAGGAGGAGGTTCAGCCAGAAGAGGACGATCGTCGTCATGCGAGCCCGAGGACCTCGAACAGCTGCTCGAGGGACGCGACGCCGGTCGCCGCCGCGCCCTCCGCGGGCCCGAGCCCGCGCGCGTTCCCGGCGGGGAGGACGCAGCGCCGGAACCCCTGCCGTCCCGCCTCCCGGAGCCGCGCGGCCGCGCGCCCGACGGCGCGGACCTCGCCCGTGAGCCCGACCTCGCCCCACACGACGACGTCGGCCGCGAGCGCGCGCCCACGTGCCGAGGAGGCGACCGCCGCGACGACGGCCAGGTCGGCCGCCGGCTCGTCGATGCGGAGCCCCCCGGCGACGTTCAGGAACACGTCCTGGTCGTGGAGCGCGAGGCGCATCCGCTTCTCGAGAACGGCGAGGAGGAGTGCCACGCGGCCCGGATCGAGGCCGATCGCGGTCCGCCGCGGCATCGCCATCCCGGTCCGGGACACGAGCGCCTGGATCTCGACCAGCACCGGCCGGCTTCCCTCGAGCGTCGCGAGGACGGCCGAGCCCGGCGCGCCGACGGGCCGCTCGGCGAGGAACGCGGCCGACGGGTTCGGCACCTCGGCGAGCCCGCCCTCGCCCATCTCGAAGACGGCCACCTCGTTCGTCGAGCCGAAGCGGTTCTTCACGGCGCGCAGCACGCGGAGCGCATGCGCGCCGTCGCCCTCGAAGTAGAGCACCGTGTCCACCAGGTGCTCGAGGACGCGGGGGCCGGCGAGCGCGCCCTCCTTCGTCACGTGCCCGATGATGAAGCAGGCGACGCCGCTCGCCTTCGCCGACGACACGAGGAGGGCCGCGGACTCCCGCACCTGCCCGACGCTCCCCGGCGCCGACGCGAGCGCCTCGGTGTGGAGCGTCTGGATCGAGTCGACGACGACCGCGGCCGGCCGCTCGGCCGCGATCGCCGCGACGACCCTCTCCGCCGACGTCTCCGGGAGCACGAGGACGCCCGCCTCCGCCATGCCGAGCCGGTCCGCGCGCAGCCGCACCTGCTCCGGCGACTCCTCGCCCGCGACGTAGAGGACCGGCAGCCCCTGCCGCGCGAGCGCGCCGCACGCCTGGAGGGCGAGCGTCGACTTCCCGATGCCCGGGTCGCCGCCGACGAGGACGACCGAGCCCTCGACGAGACCGCCGCCGAGGACGCGGTCGAGCTCGCCGAGCCCCGTCGATCGCCGGAGCGCCGGCCCCGCCGCGACGGCCGCGAGCGGCCGCGCCTCCGCGGACGCGCCGCCCGCCCGGCTCCGGCGCGCCGGCGGCTCGGGCCCGGCCTCCTCGACGACCGAGTCCCACGCACCGCAGGCGGGACAGCGGCCGAACCACCGCGCCTCGCCGTGCCCGCACTGCTGGCAGACGAACGCGGACCGTCGCGCTCGCTCAGCCACCGAAGGAAAGTGAGGTTCCGCTCGCGTCCATGCCGGGCGACCGGCGGCGGCGGACCGCCACGCCGGTCGCGAGACGCGAGCCATACCACAGCGACGGCGGGACAGACGAGCGCCGGGAGAGGAGCACCGCGCGGCGACGCTCGTCGACCCGGGCGGCACTCCGCGTTGACAATCGCCCGGCGGGGGCGGCATGACGTCCGGCGTGCCCGCTTCCGCCCCGCGCGCGCCCCTCGGTGCGCCCGACCCGCTCGCAGCCGATCTCCGCGCGCTCGACGCGGCCGGCCTCCGGCGCCGCCTCCGCCCGCTCGGCGGCGCCTGCGATCCGGAGGTCGTGCTCGACGGCCGGCGCGTCCTCCTCTTCTGCTCGAACAACTACCTGGGGCTCGCGACCCATCCCGCGGTCTGCACGGCCGCGAGCGACGCGATCGCGCGCTTCGGCTGCGGGACGGGCTCGTCGCGGTTGATCGCGGGACACACCGACCTCCACGCCGCCGTCGAGGCGAAGCTCGCGGCCTTCAAGGGCACGGAGGCGGCGCTCCTCTTCCCGTCGGGCTACCAGGCGAACGTCGGCACGATCACCGCGCTCGTCGGCCGCGGCGACCACGTCTTCAGCGACGCGCTCAACCACGCGAGCATCGTCGACGGCTGCCGCCTCTCGCGCGCGACGGTCCACGTCTACCCGCACGCCGACGCCGACGCGCTCGCCCGCGCGCTCGCGGCGACGCCGTCCGGCGGGCGGCGGCTCGTGGTCACCGACTCCGTCTTCTCGATGGACGGCGACCGGGCGCCGCTCCGCGCGATCGTCGCCGCCGCGGAGGCGCACGGCGCGCTCGTCATGGTGGACGAGGCGCACGCGACGGGCGTCCTCGGCGCGCGCGGCGCGGGGCTCGCGGAGGCGGACGGGGTGGCGGACCGGATCACGGTGCAGATGGGGACGCTCGGAAAGGCGCTCGGCGGCGCCGGCGCGTACATCGCCGGCTCGCGGACGCTCGTCGAACTCGTGCTGAACCGCGCGCGGAGCTTCGTCTACACGACGGGGATCGCGCCCGCGCTCGTGGCCGCGGCCGGCGCCGCCCTCGACGTCGTCGCGGCGGAGCCCGAGCGCCGCGCGCGGCTCCTCGCGCACGCCGCCCGGCTCCGCGCGGGCCTCCGCGCGCTCGGCCTCGACGCCCGCGGCGACACGCACGTCGTGCCGCTCGTCGTCGGCGACAACGCGGGGGCGCTCCGCCTCGCCGAGGCGCTCCTCGCGCGCGGCGTGCTGGGGACGGCGATTCGCCCGCCGACCGTGCCGCCGGGCACGGCGCGCCTCCGCCTGACGCCGATGGCGACGCACGCGGACGCGCAGGTCGCGCACGCGCTCGCGGCGATCGCGGACGCCGCGCGCGCCACGGGGCTCCTCGCATGACCGACCCCGCGACCCTCGCCGCCTGGGACCACCGCTACCTCTGGCATCCGTTCACCCAGATGGCGGATTGGCTCGCCGAGGAGCCCATCGTCATCGCCGAGGCCGAGGGCACGACGCTCGTCGACACGCGGGGCCGGCGCTACCTCGACGGCGTGTCGTCGCTCTGGTGCAACGTGCACGGGCACCGCCACCCCGCGCTCGACGCCGCGCTCCGCGCGCAGGTGGAGCGCGTCGCGCACTCGACGCTCCTCGGCCTCGCGAACGTGCCCTCGATCGAGCTGGCGCGCGCGCTCGTCGAGATCGCGCCGCCCGGGCTCACGCGCGTGTTCTACTCGGACGCGGGCGCGACGGCGGTCGAGGCGGCGCTCCGCATCGCGCTCCAGTACCATCGCCTCCGCGGCGACGACGGCCGCACGCGCTTCGCCTCGCTCGTCGAGGCGTACCACGGCGACACGCTCGGCGCCGTCGGCGTCGGCTGGTCGGAGACGTTCCACCGCTTCCTCGCCGGCGCGGTCGTGCCCGCGGTGCGCCTCCCCCCGCCGCACGTCTTCCGCTGGCGGCAGCGGATGGCGCCCGAGGCCGCGCTCGCGGCCGCGATCGACGAGGCGGAGCGGACGCTCGCCGCCGAGGGCCGCTCGCTCGCCGCCGTCGTCGTCGAGCCGCTCGTGCAGGGCGCCGCCGGGATGTGGGTCCACCCGCCCGCCTACCTCCGCGCGCTCCGCGACCTCGCGCACCGCCACGGCGCCCTCTTCGTCGCCGACGAGGTCGCGACGGGCTTCGGCCGCACGGGCGCGATGTTCGCGTGCGACCTGGCCGGCGTCACGCCCGACGTGCTCTGCCTCGCGAAGGGGATCAGCGGCGGCTACCTGCCGCTCGCGGCGACGCTCGCGACCGAGGAGGTGTTCGCGGCCTTCCTCGGGCGCTTCGAGGAGCTCCGAGCCTTCTTCCACGGCCACACGTACACGGGGAATCCGCTCGCGTGCGCCGTCGGCCTCGCGAGCCTCCGGGTGTTCCGCGACGAGCGGACGCTCGAGCGCCTGGCGCCGAAGATCGCCCGCCTCCGCGAGCGGCTCGCGGCGGAGGTGGCGCCGCTCCCGCACGTCGGCGAGGTCCGCCAGCAGGGCGTCATGGTCGGCATCGAGCTCGTCGCGGATCGCGACGCCCGGACGCCGTACCCGGCCGCGGCGCGCTTGGGCCAGCGCGTCGTCCGCGCCGCCCGCGCCCGCGGCGTCGTGATCCGCCCGCTCGGCGACGTGATCGTGCTGAACCCGCCGCTCGCGATCGCTCCGGCGGACGTCGACCGCCTGGTCGACGTGACGCGCGACGCGATCGCCGAGGCGACGGGGGCGTGAGCGCCGTCTTCGTCACCGGCACCGACACGGGCGTCGGGAAGACGTGGGTCGCGTGCGCGCTCGCGCGGGCGCTGCGCGCGCGCGGGCGGCGGGTCGCGGTCGTGAAGCCGGTCGAGACGGGCGTGGGGGCGAGGCCCGAGGACGCCTGCCGGCTCCGCGCGGCGGCGGGCGACCCGGCGCCCCTCGACGACGTCTGTCCGTACCGCCTTCGCGCCCCGCTCGCCCCGACCGTCGCCGCCGCCGCCGAGGGCGTCGCGATCGACGTCGATCGCATCCTGGCGCTCCTCCGCCGGCGCGCCGCGGAGGCGGACGTGCTCCTCGTCGAGGGCGCGGGCGGCCTCCTCGTCCCCGTCGGCGGGCGCTCGACGTGGGCGGACGTGGCGGCGGCCGCGGGGCTCCCGCTCCTCGTCGTCGCGGCGAACCGCCTCGGGACCGTGAACCACACGGCGCTCACCGCGCGCGCCGCGGCCGGGGCGGGCCTCCGCACGCTCGGCTTCGTCCTCTCGCACCCGACGCCCGCGACCGATGCGTCGGCCGCCTCGAACGCCGCGACGATCGCGGCGCTCACCGGGCTCCGCTGCCTGGGCGTCGTGGCGCACGGCGCAGGTGCCGAGGCGATCGACGTCGCGGCGGCCGTCGGCGAGGGCCGATGACCGCCGTCAGCCCGAGAGCGCCGCGGCGAGCGCGGCCCGGTGCACGACCTTCAACGGGACGCCGCGCTCGAGCGCGCGGCGGCGGCAGTCCTCGAACTCGGGCGCCACGTTCGTCGTCCCGTCGGGCGCGCGCGCGATCTTGACGCGCACCGTCCCGTACGCCGTCTCGACGGTCCGCTCCTCGCGGGCGAGCACGAGGCGGTGCCAGGTCGTGTAGCGGAGCCCGATCGTCGACGTCTCGGCGAACACGACCGCAGCGAGCTGCTCGACGTCGCCGGGCGCGGCGAGGACGCGGAGCATCGTCGCGGGGCGGCTCTTCTTCATCACGACGGGCACGAGGAACGCATCGCGCGCGCCGGCCGCGAGGAGCCGCTCGAGCACGTGCTCGAAGATCTGCGGGACGAGGTCGTCGATCGTCGCCTCGAGGACGACGACGTCGTCGGCCGCGGCCGGCACGACGGGCTCGCCGAGGACGATGCGGAGGAGGTTCGGCCGGTCGGCGAGCTCGCGCTCGCCCGCGCCGTAGCCGACGGCGGCGATGCGGAGCGGCGGGACCGGCGCGGGCGCCGCGAGCGCGGCCACGATCGCGGCACCCGTCGGCGTCACCAGCTCGGCCGCGCCGTCCTCGAGCCGGACGGCGCGCCCGCGCAGCAGCTCGACGACCGCGGGCGGCGGCACCGGGAGCGGGCCGTGCGCCGAGCGCGTCATGCCCCCTCCGAGCGGCAGGGGCGCCGCGTAAACGGCCTCGACGCCGAGGTGCGCGAGCCCGAGCGCGGTGCCGACGACGTCGACGATCGCGTCGGCGGCGCCCACCTCGTGGAACTCGACGGCCTCGGCGGCGACACCGTGCACCCGCCCTTCCGCCTCGGCGAGCGCAGCGAAGATCGCGAGCGCCGTGTCGCGGACGCGCACCGGGAGCCGGCTCGCGGCGAGCGCCGCGCGGATGTCGGCCCATGCGCGATGCCCATGCGGATGCGCGGCGCCGTGCGCGTGGGTGTGCGCCTCGGGCGGCCGCCCGAGCACGCGCACGCGGAGCTTCGTCGCCGTGATCCCGGAGCGGACGACCGGCTCCGCGGCGAGCTCGACGTCGGCGAGCCCGAGCGTCGCGACGGCGTCGCGCAGCGTCGCGAGCGGCAGCCCGAGCTGGAGCAGCGCGCCCACCGTCATGTCGCCGCTGATGCCGGAGAAGGCGTCGAGATACGCGATCGTCATGCCGCAACGGCCATTTCCCGATTGCGCCCCCGGAGACGCGATGGTACAGCTTCGGGGCTGGGGTTCTCCATGAGAAAGCGCGACCTCGAGTCGTTCCGCAAGCTGCTCGCCGAGCGCCGCCTCGAGCTCATCGCGGAAGCGACGCGCACCGTCGACGGGATGGGCGAGACCCGCGAGCAGTTTCCGGACCCGACGGACCGCGCCTCCCTGGAAGGCAACCGCAACCTGGAGCTCCGCATCCGCGACCGCGAGCGCAAGCTCGTCTCGAAGATCGACGAGGCGCTCGGCCGCATCGAGGACGGCTCGTACGGCAAGTGCGAGGAGTGCGGGGGCGACATCGGCATCGAGCGGCTGCGCGCCCGCCCGGTGACCACGCTCTGCATCGAGTGCAAGTCGATGCAGGAAGCACAGGAGCGGAAGCTCCGCACCTCGTGAAGCCGCGAAAGGCCGTCATCCCGGCCGCCGGCCTCGGCACGCGGTTCCTGCCCGCGACGAAAGCCGTGCCGAAGGAGCTCCTGCCGATCGTCGACATCCCGACGATCCAGTACATCGTGCAGGAGGTCGTCGACTCGGGTCTGACGGACGTCGTGCTCGTCACCGGCCGGGGCAAGGGGGCGATCGAAGACCACTTCGACGTGTCGCCCGAGCTCGAGCGGTTCCTCGAGGAGAAGGGCAAGCACGACCTCCTCGAGATGGTGCGCGAGGTCGCGAAGATGGCGCACGTGGTCTCGGTGCGCCAGAAGCAGCCGCTCGGCCTGGGGCACGCCGTCCTCGTGGCGCGGCGCTACGTGGGCGACGAGCCGTTCGCCGTGCTCCTCGGCGACGTCGTCTTCGACGCCGCGGTGCCGTGCACCCGTCAGCTGCTCGACGTGTACGCCTCGCATGGTCCGGTGATCGCGCTGCTTCCCGTGCCGCCCGACAAGACGCACCTCTACGGCATCGCGGCGGGTCCGAAGATCGCGGAGCGCTTGTACCACGTGGAAGCGCTGGTCGAGAAACCCGCCCCCGGGACGGCGCCGACGAACCTCTCCGTCCTCGGCCGCTACGTCCTGCCGCCGGAGATCTTCGACATCCTCGAGGCGACGCCGCCCGGCAGGGGCGGTGAGATCCAGCTGACGGACGCGCTCCAGACGCTGGCGCGGCGGACGAAGCTCTACGGGCTCGTCACCGAGGGCGACCTCTACGACGCGGGCGACAAGGCCGGGTTCATCGAGGCGACCGTCGCCTTCGCGCTCAAGCGTCCCGAGCTGGCCGCGCAGATCCGGCCCGTGCTCGCGCGCCTGCTCGCCCGCGGCTAGCGCCCGCCCGTCTTGCGCCACTTGATCGAGCAGCCCATCGTGTGGTGCTGCTCGGCGGGCGCGGGCCGGCCGGCGAGGAGCGCGTCGAGCGCGGCGGCGAGCTCGCGGCGGGTCACGCGCGCGGGCTCGCGCCAGTTGTCGTCGATCCGCCCGTGGTAGGCGAGGCGCCGCTCCCGGTCGAAGACGTAGATGTCCGGCGTGCAGACGGCGTCGAACGCGCGCGCGACCTCCTGCGACTCGTCGACGAGGTACGGGAACCCGTACGCCTTCTCGCGCCAGCGACGGAGGAGGTTCGGCGGGCTGTCGTCGGGGTAGTCGGTCGGGTCGTTCGAGCAGATGCCGACGAACGCGACGCCGCGCGGGCCGTACTCGCGGGCGAGCGCGATGATCCGGTCCTCGACCGCCTGCACGTAGGGGCAGTGGTTGCAGATGAACATGACGACGAGGACGGGGGCGGTGCGGAAGTCGTCGCGCGCGAAAATCCGGCCGTCGACGGATCGGAGGCGGAAGTCGGGGCACGGCGTGCCGAGCGGGACGTC
>DASRHG010000198.1:0-7257 GCA_035650655.1 Binatia bacterium
GTGCCCGGGGCCGCGCGCGCGGCGCTCGTCGCCGAGTTCCGCGCGCATCATCGCGAGCGGTGCCTCTGGCGCCTCCTCGATCCCGACGCGGTGCCGACCCTCGACGCCCTCCGCGCGCGCGGCCTTGCGCTCGGCGTCGTCTCCAACGCCGACGGCCGCATCGAAGCGGACCTCGCCCGCCTGGGGGTGCGCGATCGCCTCGTCACCGTCGTCGACTCGCACGTCGTCGGCGTCGAGAAGCCCGACCCGGCCGTCTTCCGCCTCGCGCTCGACGCGATGGGCGTGTCCGCGGCCGCGGCGCTCTACGTCGGCGACCTCTACGCGATCGACGTCGTCGGCGCGCGCCGCGCCGGCCTCGAGGCGGTGCTGCTCGATCCGCTCGACCGCTATCCGGGCGACGTCGACTGCCCGCGCATCACGCGGCTCGGCGCCCTGCTCGACCTCCTGCCGTAAGAGGAACGCGCTCTCGCCGGCGCGCGGACCGGGCGGCGCGGCGGTGACGGGCGCAGCCGGTTGGGGAGCCGGTGCCCCGTCGAGGCGGGATCGCTCCGCGTGCTCGCGTGGGTCGAGGGTGCGCGCGCCGAGTAAGTCGCCCGGGTACCGCCCGGAGAGCGCGACCACCCCCGCGAGGCGCTCCGGGATCGTCGCCAGCACGCCGAGGCTCATCATGGCCCCCTGGCTGAAGCCGAGGAGGAACGTGCGCCGCGGGTCGGTCCCGAAGCGCCGCGGCGCGTCCTCGAGCCAGACGACGAGGTCGGCGAGGCTCCGCTTCGCCTCCGCCACGTCCGGAAGCACGCGCCCGCCCGGCAGGATCTCGCATGCGTCCCTGTACCGCCGCCCCGCACCGATGGGGATGCCGCGGGCGTCAGCCCGAAAGACCGAGCAGCCCGGCGGCGAAGCGCGTGAGCACGTCCACCACGGCCTCGAGGTCGTCGTAGCGGCCGTCGATGTAGGCGAGCGCGAGCGCCTCCGTCTGCGCGATCATCGCCTCCGCGATCATGTCGAGCCGCTGGCGCTCCGCCGCGGTCGCCGCCGGCAGCCCGAAGCGCGCGAGATCCTCGACCAGGTCGCGGCGAACCTCGTCGCGCATCTGCCGCGCCACCGCGCCGAGGGGCGAGCCCGGGTGAAGCATCTCCTGCGCGTAGAGGCGAAAGAGGCTCGGGCGATCGATCCACGTCTCGAGCGGCGCGCGGAACGTCTCGCGCACCGCCTCGATCCCCGCTCCGGCGATGACCCGCTGGCGGGCGGCGCGCAGGCGGGCGCGGAGGGCGCCGATCTGCTCTTCGGCGAGTGTCCGGACGAGGTCGTCCTTGTCGCGGAAGTGGACGTAGAGCGTTTCGCCGATAATATCATCGGTCAAATGGCAGCGACCGAGACGGTGGCCGTCGTCGGGGCGGGCTTCTCCGGCATCGGGATGGGAGTGCTCTTGAAGCGCGCCGGGATCGAGTCGTTCACGATCCTCGAGAAGGCAGCGGACGTGGGCGGCACGTGGCGCGAGAACACCTACCCCGGCGCCGCGTGCGACGTGCCGTCGCACCTCTACTCCTTCTCCTTCGAGCCGAAGCCGGACTGGTCGCGCGCCTTCTCACCGCAGCAGGAGATCTGGGACTACCTCCGGCACTGCGTCGCCAAGTACGACCTCGCGCGCCACATCCGGTTCGGCGCGCGGGTGACCGGGGCGGCGTTCGACCCCCGCGCGGGCGTCTGGACGGTCCGCATCGAGGGCCGCGAGCCGATGACGGCCCGGGCGCTCGTCCTCGGCAACGGCGCGCTCCACGTGCCCTCGCCGCCGGACATCCCCGGCCTCGGCGACTTCCGCGGCCGCTGCTTCCACTCGGCGGAATGGGACCATGCGTACGACGTCGCGGGCAAGCGCGTCGCGGTGATCGGCACCGGGGCGAGCGCGATCCAGATCGTGCCCGCGATCGCGCCGCGCGTCGAGCGCCTCACGGTCTTCCAGCGGACGCCGCCGTGGATCGTCCCGCGACGCGACCGCGCGATTCCGCGCTGGCAGCAGACGCTCTTCCGGCGCGTCCGGCCGCTCCACTGGCTCTACCGCGCGTCGCTCTACTGGATGCTCGAGCTGCGGGGCGTCGGCCTCTTCCTCGAGCCGCGCCTCATGCGAATCTTCGAGTGGCTCGTGAAGCGGCAGCTCGCCGAGGCGGTTCGCGATCCGGTCCTGCGCGCGAAGGTGACGCCGACGTACACCATGGGATGCAAGCGCATCCTGCTCTCGAACGACTGGTACGAGACCCTCCAGCGCCCGAACGTCGCGCTCGTCACGGAGCCGATCGAACGGGCGACGCCCGACGGCATCCGGACGCGCGACGGCGTCGAGCACCGGGTCGACGCGATCGTCTGCGCGACGGGCTTCATGGTGAGCGAGTACCTGTCCCGCATCGACGTCGTCGGGCGCGACGGTCGGACGCTGAACGACGCCGTGCACGCGCACGCCGGCACGAACCTCGGCATCACCGTGCACGGCTTCCCGAACCTCTTCCTCCTCATGGGCCCGAACACGGGCCTCGGCCACAACTCCATGATCTTCATGATCGAGGCCCAGGCGCGCTACGCGGTCCAGGCGATCCAGGCGCTCCGGCGGAGGAACCTCCTCTTCCTCGAGGTTCGGGAGCGGGTCCAGCGCCGCTTCGAAGCTCGCGTGCAGGAGAAGCTCCGCCGCACCGTCTGGACGAGCGGCTGCCGGAGCTGGTACGCGCCCGACGGCTACAACGGGACGATCTGGCCGCACTTCAGCTTCCAGTACTGGTGGCGGACCCGCCGGCTGGCGCTCGAGGACTACGAGCTGGTCGCGGGCCCTGCCGCCGCCGGCCCGGCACCCCGCGCCGTCGCGGCGCGCGCAGCGGCGCCGTAGCGGCGAGCACGTTCCATGCCACGCGCCGGCGCGCGACGCGCCGCGGGGGCGCTCGTGGGTTCGCGAGTGGCGGCGCGCGTGATCCCGCGGCCGCGTGGAACCGGCGCGACGTGGACGACCCAGCGGGGTCCCTCGGGTCGGGCTGCTGGCACGGATTCCGCACGGGAGCGACCGCCATCGAAGGAGGCGGACATGCGAAGCGATCGCGGGACCCTCGTCCCCGCACACGGCGCGCCGGAGTTCGTCGGTTCGGTCGATGACGGAGGCGGAATTCGGGGTGTAGCGTTCGCCATCGGCCTCCCGCGACTCGTCGTCGCGCATCTCGTCGATCCGGTCGCAGCGGCGCGTTCACGGCGCACCACGACGACGGCCGTCGCCCGCTGACGGCGCGACGCATCGAAACGTGCACGGGGAGCCGGGAGTGGACTTCTCGACGCCGGACGGTGGTGACGAGGCGACGCTCTCCCGGCGCCGATTCGTCCTCGGATCGACCGCGCTCGTGCTGACGCTCGCCGACCTCGTGCGGCCGTGCTGGCGGGCTCCGCGCCCCGCGACGCGCCGCGCGTGCGTGCCGGCACGGCGCGCTCGGGCCCGCGGGAGCGGGCACCTCGTCGATCCATGCAGATTCGGAGGCGTCGGCGACGGGCAGCGCGACGACACCGCGGCGTTGCAGCGCGCGATCGACGCGGCCCCGCACGGCGGAGGCGTCCGGATCCCGGCGGGCACGTGGCGCAGCGGCACGCTGCGGCTGAGAAGCGGCGTGACGCTCGAGCTCGCCGCCGGCGCAACCCTGCTCGCCAGCCCGGCGGCGGAGGACTTCCTGCCCCCCGAACGGCTCCACTATCCGACGTACGCGGACCTCGAGACGAGCGACTTCCGGCACGCGCTGCTCGTCGGCGAGGGGCTCGCGAGGGTCGCGATCGTCGGCCGGGGCACGATCGACGGGAACCGCACGGAGCGCTTCGGCCCGAAGCCGATCGCGCTGCGCCGGTGCCGGGACGTCACCGTCCGGGGCATCACGATCCACAACGCGCCGAACTACTGCGTGAGCCTCGGCGGCTGCGACGACGTGCTGATCGACGGCGTGGTGATCCGCAACGCCTTCTCGGACGGCATCGACCCGGACTCCTGCCGGCGGGTCCGCATCGTGAATTGCGACGTCGAGTCGGACGACGACGCGATCGTCCTCAAGGGCAGCCTGATCCTCGGCCGGCCGCGCGCGAGCGAGGACATCACGGTCCTCGGCTGCCGGATGCGCAGCCCCTCGAACGGGTTCAAGATCGGCAGCGAGACGAGCGGCGACTTCCGGCGCATCCGGGTCGCCCGCTGCCGCATCAGCGGGCGCCCGCGTCCCGACGTCGACCCGGCCGCGCTGGCCGCGGCCGCCGAGGGCGGCGGCATCGCCATCGAAGCGGTCGACGGCGGGAGCATCGACGACGTCGTCGTCAGCCGGGTCGAGCTGCGCGACGTCCCGGTCCCCCTCTTCGTGCGTCTCGGGAATCGGGGGCGGGGCCAGACGTCGCCGCGGCCCGGGACGATCCGCAACCTGAAGCTCCGGCGCATCGTCGCGACCGGCGCGAGCGCGCTGCCGAGCTCGATCACCGGCATGCCGAATCATCCCGTCGAGCGCGTCGAGGTGCGGCGGATGCGGATCCAGGCGTCCGGCGGCGGCCGGGCTCCCGCGGGCCCCCTCCCCGCCGCGCACGGCGACTATCCGCGCGTCGACATGTTCGGCGACCTGCCGGCCGCGGTCCTCTACGTCCGCCACGCGAACGACGTCGAGCTGCGTCAGGTGGAGTTCGTGACCGAGCGGGCCGATCGGCGTCCGCTCGTCGTGGCGGAGCATGCGACCGTGCGGCACGTGGACGCGTCCGGACGGGAACGGCACACCGCACGCGGACCGCTCGACCGCGTCGGGCGAGTCGTCCTGGATTGAGCCGCCACCGCTCCCCGGGTGCGGCGGCCGCGATTCCGGTCAGGGGCTCGTGCCGAAGAGCGCCCCGACGCCGGCCGTCGCGGCCATGGCGAGCGCGCCCCAGAGCGTCACCCGCACCGCGCCCACCCCGACGCGCGCGCCGCCCGTGCGCGCCGCGACGCCACCCAGAAGCGCGAGGCACACGAGCGACGTGCCGGAGACGAACGGGATGAGGCTCGGCTCCGGTGCGACCGCCGCGATCCCGAGCGGCATCGCGGCGCCGAGCGAGAAGCTGGCGGCCGAGGCGAGCGCGGCCTGAATCGGACGTGCGCCGAGCGTCTCCGAGATGCCGAGCTCCTCGCGCGCGTGCACCGCGAGCGCGTCGTGCGCCATGAGCTGGTTCGCCACCTCCTTCGCCAACGCCGGCTCGACGCCTCGCGCGACGTACAATCCCGCGAGCTCCCGGCGCTCGCCGGGCTCGTCGGCCTTGAGCTCCCTGCGCTCGCGCTCGAGGTCGGCCCGCTCCGTGTCCGCCTGCGAGTGGACGGACACGTACTCGCCCGCCGCCATCGACATCGCGCCCGAGACGAGACCGGCAACCCCCGCGACGAGGACGTTGCCGCGAGTCGCATGAGCGGCGGCGACGCCGACCAGAAGGCTCGCCGTGGACACGATGCCGTCGTTCGCCCCCAGCACGGCGGCACGGAGCCAGCTGACCCGTTCGGTGCGGTGTCGTTCCCAGTGGACGGGCATGCGCGAATCCGTCGCCCGGCGGCCGGCGCGCGGCTCGCCGCGTCAGACGCTCGTCGGGACGGTGGCAGCGGCTTCGCGCGGCATGAGAACGGCCAGCACCGCCGCGACGAGGAGGAGCGCCGGCACGTCACCGGCCAGGTGGCCGTGCTCGGCGGCGTCCGCGAACGCCTGCACCGCCATGATTCCCCCGTGCACGACGCTCGACCAGACGGTGAACCAGATGAGACTTCGGTGCGCCTCGGGCTCGCGCGAAGCCGCGAGCAGGAACACGCCGAGCGTGGCGTAGATGCCGACGATCATCTGCTCGTATTCGTGCTGGCTCGGTTGCCACGCCCAGCCCGACGGCCAGAAGATCATGAGCGGATGGACGAGCAGGAACGTGAGGCCGAATACGACGAGCGCAATCCGAAGCAGCTCTCGACGGTCGTGACCCATGGTCGACCTCCTCGGCGTACGCGGACGACCGAGCCGGCACGGGCGGCACAGTGCACAGTATAGACGGAGGCGCTCGCGCGAGGGAAGGTGTCTCGCGACTCCGCCTCAGAGCAGCGCGTCCGCGAGCAGGCGGAGCGCCTGCGGATCCCGCGTGCCCGCGAGGAGCGCCGTGACCGGCGTCTGCTTCCACGCCTGGAGGCGCTCCCGGATGCGCTCGGCCGGCCCGGCGAGGGAGATCTCGTCCGCGAGCGCGTCGGGCACCGCGGCCGCGGCCTCCGTCCGCTTCCCCTCGAGGAAGAGCTTCTGCACCGTCCGCGCCTCGGCCTCGAATCCCATGCGCGCGATCAAATTCAGGTGGAAGTTCTCCTCCGCCGCGCCCATGCCGCCGATGTAGAACGCGAGCGCGAACTTGACGGGCAGGAGCGCGGCCTCGAGGTCGTCGTTCAGGTTGACGGTCACCGTCGCCGCGATCTCGAAGCCGGGCTTCGCGCGCGCGAGCGACTCGGCGAAGATGCCGAAGCGGAAGGGCGAGCAGAAGAGCGGCAGCCACCCGTCCGCGATCTCGGTCGCCAGTGCGACGTTCTTCGGACCCTCGGCGCCGAGGTAGATCGGGACGTGCGGGCGGAGCGGCCGGACGATGAGCTTGAGCGGCTTCCCGAGCCCGGTTCCGCCCGGGCGGGGAAGCGGGTAGTGGGGGCCCGGGTTGGTGACCGGCCCCTCGCGCCGGAGCATCGTGCGGAGGAGGCCCACGTACTCGCGGGTCCGCGCGAGCGGCTTCGGGAACGGCTGCCCGTACCAGCCCTCGACGACCTGCGGCCCGGACACGCCGATCCCGAGGATCAGCCGGCCGTTCGAGAGGTGGTCGATCGTCGCCGCCGTCATCGCGACGCATGCGGGGGTGCGCGCGGAGAGCTGCATGACGGCGGTGCCGAGCTTGATCCTCGTCGTGCGCGCGCCGATCCAGCAGAGCGGCGAGAAGACGTCGGAGCCGTAGGCCTCGGCGGTCCACACGGAGTCGTAGCCGAGCCGCTCGGCCTCGAGGACGAGGTCGGTCGGGTCCCAGGGGTCCGGCATCCAGTAGCCGAGCATCAGGCCGAGCTTCATTCGGGTCTCCTCGTCGCAGGGACCGCTGCCTCACCGGCAGAGGACACCGATGCGGTCGTCGAACACGGCGCCGAAGTACGTGCAGCCGTCGAGCTCGGTCGCCGACGCCACCGCGCCGACCACCGTTCCATCGTCGGCGAAGACGTCCCGCGTGGTGAGCGTCGCCGGGTCGATTTCC
>DASRHG010000199.1:0-13486 GCA_035650655.1 Binatia bacterium
TCCGCCCGATGGGGACGCTCGCGCGCGTCGAGCGGCGGCTCGCGCCGCTCGGCATGCTCGGCGCCTTCGGCGGGATCCTGCTCATCCCGTGGGCCCGGCGCCGCCCACTCCGCGTGCTCCTCGCGCTCCCGGCGCTCCTCATGCCGCTCATCCTGCTCGTCGACCTCCAGCTCTGGATGGACGCGGCGGTGAACGAGCGCGATCCGAACGCGGCGCTCAACCTGACCGTCAGCCGCATCGACCCGAAGCTCTTCGGCGCCTACGAGGTCGGGCAGTTCAAGGTGGCGACGGAGCTCGGCGGGGGCTTCTACCTCGCGGGCGTCGCGGGGCTCCTCGGCCTCGGCCTCGCCTTCGCGACGCCGCTCGCACGCCGGCGGCGCGCGCCGGCGGCGCTCCTCGCCGCCGCGGCCCTCGGCGCCGCGCTCGCGCCCGGGCGGGCGCCGGCGGCCGAGCTCGTCGTCGGCACCGCCGCGCCCGACGTCGCGACGACGCTCGCGGCGGCGCGCGACGGCGACACCGTCGTCGTCCCGCCGGGCGTGCACCACGAGCACCCCGTCGTCGACCGCGCGGTGCAGCTCGTCGGCCGCCCGGGCGCGGTGCTCGACGGCGACGGCGCGGGGACCGTGCTGCGCATCCGCGCCGCGGGGGCCGAGGTGCGCGGGCTCACGATCCGCAACGGCGGCGAGGGCTACGACGCCGAGGACGCCGGCATCCGCATCGACCACGCGCGCGACGTCCGGATCGCGGACACGCGGGTCGAGGACACGCTGTTCGGGATCTTCGTCGTCCAGGGGGACCGCTGCGCGATCGAGCGGACGACGATCGTCGGCAAAGACCTCCCGCACGTCCGGCGCGGCGACGGCATCCGCCTCTGGTACTCCGCGGGCTGCCGGCTCGTCGGGAACCGGGTCGAGCGGAGCCGTGACGTCATCATCTGGTACTCGGCCGGCACGGTGGTCGAGGACAACGTCGTCCGCGCGAGCCGCTACGGGCTCCACTACATGTACTCGAACGACAACGTCTTCCGGCGGAACCGCTTCGAGGACGATCAGGTCGGCGCGGCGATCATGTACAGCCGCGGCATCGAGCTCACGGAGAACTCGTTCTCGTACGCGAGCGGGCCCGCCGCGTACGGCGTGCTCCTCAAGGACTCCGACGACGTCTTCGTCGTCGGCAACCGCTTCGTGCACGACACGATCGGCCTCTTCGTCGACGGCGTGCCCCAGTCGCGCGGCGGCCGCCTCGACGTGCGCGGGAACCTGATCGCGCGCGGCCGGGTCGGCATCGCGCTCCAGCCGCTGTCGCGCGGCATCCGTCTCTGGGAGAACGCGTTCGTCGGAAACGACCTTGCCGTGCAGGTCCTCGGCACGGGCACCGCCGAAGGCGACGAGTGGGCCGTCGACGGCCGCGGCAACTACTGGAGCGACGGTGTCGTCTACGACCGCGACGGCGACGGGGTCTCGGAGCTGCCGTACCGGCTCGAGAGCACGTTCGAGGCGCTCGCCGACCGTCATCCGGTCCTCGCCTTCTTCGCGCACACGCCGCCGGCCGAGGCGATCGACCTCGGCGCGCGCCTGTTCCCCGTGTTCGCGCCGCGGCCGACCCTCGTCGACCCGCATCCGCTCGTCGCGCCGCAGCTCGCGGCGTGGACGCGGGGCGAGGACGGCCCGCCGCCCGCGCCGACGCTCGCCGGCGTCGGCGCGGGGCTCTTCGGCGTCGTCGCGCTCGCCGCCTGGGCCGCCCGGGAGCCGCTCGCGTGATCGTCGCCCGCGACCTCCGCCTGGCGCTCGACGGCCACGTCATCCTCGCCGGCGTGTCGTTCGACGTCGCGCGCGGCGAAGCGGTGGCCCTCGTCGGCCCGAACGGCTCGGGGAAGACGAGCGTCATCCGCTGTCTCCTCGGCCTCGTCCCGTTCACCGGGTACGCGGCGATCGGCGGCCGCGACGTCGTGCGGGAGCCCGTCGCCGCGCGGGTGCAGGTGGGCTACGTGCCGCAGCGGGCGGCGTTCGGGGACGCCCGCGCGGCGGAGCCGCTCGCGTTCGTCGCCCGTCTGCGCGGGGTCGACGCGCGGCGCGCCGTCGGTCTCCTCGACGCCGTCGGCCTCGCGGCGCACGCCGGCGAGCGGGTGCGGACCTTCTCGGGAGGCATGCAGCAGCGCCTCGCGCTCGCGGTCGCGCTCGTCGGCGAGCCCCCGGTCCTTCTCCTCGACGAGCCGAGCGCGAGCCTCGACGCCGACGGCCAGCGGACCTTCTTCGACATCGTCGGGCGGCTCCGGGGGCGGGGGCAGACGCTCGTCCTCGCCTCGCACCGCGCCGAGGAGGTGGAGAGCTTGACCGACCGCGTGGTGCGCCTTGACCGGGGGCGGGTCGCAGCGCCGCCCGCCGCCAAGCCGGTCGCGCGCATCGTCCCGCACGCCGCGCGGCGCGGGGGAGGGCGGCCGTGAGGCCCCGGGCGGTCGCCCTCGTCGCGGCCCGCGAGTTGCGCGAGGCCATGCGGGGCCGGTGGTTCGTCGCGGCGGCCGCCTGCTTCTTCGTCCTCTCGCTGGGGCTCGCGCTCCTCGGGCTCGCGGGAGCCGAACGCTCGGGCCTCGCCGGCTTCGACCGGACGACCGCGAGCGTCGCGAACCTGGCGCTCGTCTTCGTGCCGCTCGTGACGCTCACGCTCGGCGGCCTCGGCATCGCCGGCGAGCTCGAGGACGGCTCGCTCGCGCTGCTCCTCGCGCAGCCGCTCACCCGGCTCGAGGCGTACGGCGGGAAGTATCTGGGGCTCCTCGCGGCCGTGACCGCCGCCGTGTGCGCCGGCTTCGGCGGCACCGGGGTCGTCGTCGGATGGGCCGCCGGGGGCGGGCGGGCGGCGGCGTATCTCGCGCTCGTCGGGCTCACCGTCCTGCTCGCGGCTGCGACGCTCGGCATCGGGACGCTCCTCTCCGTGCTCCTCCGCTCGCGCGCGCGCGTCGTCGGCGCGGCCTTCACCGTCTGGCTCGCGCTCGTCTACGTCTCCGACCTCGGCACGATCGGCCTCGCGGTGGCGCGCCGGCTCGCGCCCGCGCAGGTCTTCGCGCTGGCGGCGCTCAACCCCGTGCAGCAGGCGCGCGTCGCCGCGACGCTCGTGCTCTCGGATCGGGTGGACGTGCTCGGGCCCGTGGGCGCGTGGGGCGAGGACACGTTCGGTATGACGGGGCTCGTCGCCGTCCTCGTCGGGCTCCTCCTCGCGGCCGCCGCCGGAGCGCTGGTCGCGGGCTGGATGGCCTTCCGGAAGGTGCCGGTCACATGAAGGCGCTCGCCAGGCGGCTCGTCCCGGGCGTCGCGGGTCTCGCCGCCGTCGTCGCCGGGGTGGTCCTGCTCGGGCGGGTGCCGAGCGGGCCCCGGCCGCTGCGCTACGGGGTCGACGCGTGCGCCGAGTGCCGGATGCACCTGACGCGGCCGGGCTTCGGCGGGGAGCTGCGCGACGCCGACGGTCGCCTGACGACGTACGACGACGTCGGCTGTCTCCTCCGCGCGATGCTGAAGCGGCACGGCGCGATGCCCGAGGCGTGGGTCGAGGATCACGCGGGCGGCGGGTTCGTCTCGCTGCTCGCCGCGCATCTCGTCCGCGCCCCGGAGGCGGAGACGCCGATGGGACACGGCATCGTCGCGTTCCGGGACGAGGCGGCCGCCGACGCGTTCGCGGCCGCGGCGGGCGGCACCCGCGTGGCGCTCGAGGACCTCGTTCGGGACCTGACCCGCGTCGCGAGCGCCGCCGGGCACGCGAAGGAGAATCGATGAGACGGGCTGCGACGGTGGCGATCATGCTCGCGCTCGCGGCGGGCACGGGGCGCGGGGCGGAGCGGACGCTGTCGGGGCTGGACGCGACGGCGGGGAAGCCCCTCTTCCTCCAGTACTGCAGCGCCTGCCACGGCGAGCGGGGCGACGGGAACGGCACCGCCGCGGCGTTCGTCGATCCGCGGCCCCGCAACCTCGTGAAGGGGCCGTTCAAGCTCCGCACGACGCCGTCGGGGCAGCCGCCGGCCACCGCAGACATCCTCCGCACGATCGAGCGCGGCATCCCGGGAACGGCGATGCCGCCGTTCTCGTTCCTCCCCGAGGCGGATCGGCGCAAGCTCGCCGCGTACGTGCTGCGGCTGGCGGACGTCCTCGACGAGCCGGAGCCCCCGCCGCTCGCGCCGGCGCCGGCGCCGCCCGCGACCCCGGCGAGCGTCGCCCAGGGCAGGCAGCTGTATGCGGATTCGGGCTGCGGGAGCTGCCACGGCGACGCCGGGAAGGGCGACGGACCGTCGGCGCCCGACCTGAAGGACGCCGAGGGGCGCCCGATCGCGCCGCGTGACTTCACCGCCGGGGTGTTCCGCGGCGGCGGGGACCGGCTCGACCTCTACTACCGCATCGCGACCGGCATGGACGGCACGCCGATGCCGGCGTACGCCGACGTCCTGACCGGCGAGCAGCTGTACGCGGTGGTCGACTACGTCACGTCGCTCGCCGGGAAGCCGGCGCCGCCCGCGCTGCCCGCCGACCCGATCGAGGCGGGGCGCGCGGTCGCCGCCGCGCACGGCTGCCGCGGCTGCCACGTGCTCGACGACGGCAAGGGAGGCGACGCGGGACCGGACCTCCGCGTGTCGGCGCAGAAGCTCGATCCCGCCTGGGTGCGGACGTTCCTCGCCGCGCCGGAGGCGCAGGGGAAGATCTACCCCTGGCGCGTCGCGCGGATGCCGCACATCCCGTTCGCCGACGGCGAGATCGACGCGCTCGTCCGCTATCTCGCCGCGGTCGGGAAACGGACGACGCCCTTCACCGTCCCCGATCCCGCCGGGTTCCCGCCGGAGCAGGTGGCGGCGGGAAAGAACGTGTTCGTCATCCGCTGCGCCCAGTGCCACGGCCTCGGCAAGGTCGTCGAGACCCCGCCGATGACGCAGCAGGGCCCGGACCTGATCCACGTCGCCCGTCGCGTCGACTGGGCGTGGGCGAAGACGTGGATCACGAACCCGCAGCAGATCGACCCGGCGACGAAGATGGTCGTGCCGGGGCTCACGCCGGCGGAGGTCGAGCAGGTGCGGATGTTCCTCTGGAAGACGTCCCTCGAGAACGACGGGGCGCCGGCGCCGCCGGCCGTCGCAGGACGCTGAGGCACGCGTGCGGCGCGCGGGCGGGCTAGTTCCGCGACGGCGCGCCGACCATCGTCGCGATCTCGCGCAGGAAGGCGCCGAAGGGGTCGGGGCCGGCGAGCCCCGGGAAGCGGACCTTGCGGAGGTAGTCGAGCGCCCCGGCGTAGTGCTCGAACCGCGTCGCGAGCTCCCGATAGAGGAGACGGTCCCGCCGGGCGTCGCCGCCGAGGCTCGCGACGCGCGCGTACGCGCGCGCCCCTTCGGCGAGGTACCAGCCGAGGTGCCCGCCGCGCTCGACGAACGGCCGGAAGAGCCCGCTCATGAAGAGCGTGTAGTCGCCGAGGTAGCGGTGGAACGCGCGCTCCGCGTCCGCTCCCTCGAGCGTCCGCGCGACGGCGAGCATCTCGACGACGCTCTCGACGCGGCGCCCGTCCGCCGCGCGGATGCGGTGGAGGCGGTCGCTCCGCGCGAACTCGGCGAGGACGTCGGCGAGGTACGCGGCGATCGTCTCGTCGCCGACGGCGAGCTCCTCGCATGTCCGCCGCGTGAGCGGGAGGAAGAACGCGACGAGTGCGGCGCGCTCGCGAGCGTCGCTCTCCATCACCTTGGCCAGTCTAGCCGATTTCGCCGGCGCCGGCAGCCGGCGTCCCCGCGCCGTGCGCGGAGAGCGTGTGCGGGCGCTCCCCGGACCAGAGGCCGGGCACCGCGGGCGGTTCGGGGACGGGCGCCGGCCGCGCCGGCGCCGTCGCGAGCGTGCGCGCGAAGACGCGGAGGTAGTCGTCGGTCATTCGCGCCACTGTGAAGCGGCGCTCGAAATCGTCGCGGCACGCGCGGCGGGAGAGGGTGGAAACGCGCGCGACGGCGCGCGCCATCTCCTCCTCCGTCTCGCAGAGAAAGCCGGTCACGCCGTCGGTGACGATCTCGGGCACGGAGCCGCGCCGGCGGGCGATCACCGGCGTCCCGCACGCGAACGCCTCGATCAGGACAAGGCCGAACGGCTCCGGCCAGTCGATCGGGAAGAGGAGCGCGAGCGCGTCGGCGAGGAGCGCCTCCTTCGCGCGGTCGTCGACCTCGCCCAGGAACTCCACCAGGGGATGGTCGAGGAGCGGGCGCACGACCTCCTCGAAGTAGGCGTGGTCGGCGCGATCGACCTTCGCCGCGATCCGGAGCGGCACGCCCGCCGCGATCGCCACGCGGATCGCCGCGTCCGGCCGCTTCTCGGGGGAGATCCGCCCGAGGAAGAGGAGGAAGCGGCCGGGGCCGGGGTGGAAGCGGAAGAGGTCGCGGGGCAGGCCGTGGTGGACGGTCGCCGCCCAGCGGACGCCCGCGAGGGGCGCGCGCTGCGCGTCGCTCACCGACACGAGCGGCACGCGGGGGAAGGCCCGATACACGGCGTGGGTCTCGGCGAGGTCGAGCCGGCCGTGGAGCGTGACGATCGTCGCGGCGGCGCTCTGCGCGGCGAGCGGCAGCCCCAGGTAGTCCGTGTGGCAGTGGACGAGGTCGAAGTCGCGCGCGCGCTGGTACGCCTCGAGGAGCATCGCGAGGTGCAGCGCGACCGCGTCGACGCGCCGCCCGCTCGGCCGAAGCGCCTCCGAACAGCCCGGAACGAGGCGCGCGCGCGTGACGGAGTCGCCGCTCGCGAAGAGCGTCACCTCGTGTCCGCGCGCGACGAGCTCCTCCGTCAAATGGGAGACGACGCGCTCGGTCCCCCCGTAGCGGCGCGGGGGCACGCTCTCGTAGAGCGGGGCGATCTGGGCGATACGCATGGTCGGAGGTCCTCACAGCTTCCGCCGCGTGGCGGTGGGTTCAAGATCCGGGCCGCGGCTGCGCGCCGCAGGGCGCTCGGTCCGAAGCGTGATGGTGAGCCAGCCGTCGGGGCCGAGCGCCGCCTCCGCGCCCTCTTCGGTCGCCGTCTGGGAGAGATGGAGCGATCGCGAGCGGAGCCGCCGCCCGCCCGTGCCGCGCGCGCGGACGACGATCGTCCGGCCCGCGAGCCGCACCTCGATCGACTCCGGCGCGACGTCCTCGGGGAGGAGGACGCGCAGGCGGATCGTCCCCGGCGTCTCCCTGACGACGGCCGGCAGCTCGGCGCTGCGGGCGTGCCCTCCGCTCGCGGGGGCGGCCGCGACTGCCCCGAGGAGCAGGCTCGCGACGCAGGCGGCGACGAGGGGCGCCGGGCGCGGCCGCCGCCGCGCCCGGTCGCCGCCTCGTTCGCCCCCCGGCGTCAGAAGTCCTCGGCCCCGTGCGGCATCGAGGGCGCCGCGGCCGCCTTCTCCTCCTTCGGCTTCTCGGCCACCATCGCCTCCGTGGTGAGGAGGAGTCCCGCGACCGACGCCGCGTTCTGCAGCGCCGTTCGCACCACCTTCGTCGGGTCGATGATGCCCGCCTTGATGAGGTCCTCGTACTGCTCCGTCGCGGCGTTGAAACCGTGCGCGCCCTTCGCCTCGCGCACCTTCTCGAGCACGACCGAGCCGTCCTGGCCGGCGTTGCGCGCGATCCAGCGGAGCGGCTCCTCGAGCGCGCGGCGGACGATGTCGACGCCCGGCCGCTCCTCGTCGCCGACGGTGAGCCCGTCGAGCGCCGTGCGAGCGCGCAGGAGCGCCACCCCGCCACCGGGCACGATCCCTTCCTCCACCGCGGCGCGCGTGGCGTGCATCGCGTCCTCGACGCGCGCCTTCTTCTCCTTCATCTCGACCTCGGTGGCCGCGCCGACCCGGATGACGGCGACGCCGCCCACGAGCTTCGCGAGCCGCTCCTGGAGCTTCTCGCGGTCGTAGTCCGAGGTCGTCTCCTCGATCTGCGCCCGGATCTGCTTGATGCGGCCCTCGATGTCGGCCTTCTTGCCCGCGCCGTCGATGAGGGTGGTGTTGTCCTTGTCGACGACGACGCGCTTGCAGCGGCCGAGGTCCTTGAGCGTCACGTTCTCGAGCTTGAGCCCGAGCTCCTCGGCGATCATGCGGCCCCCCGTGAGGATCGCGATGTCCTCCAGCATGGCCTTCCGGCGGTCACCGAAGCCGGGCGCCTTCACGGCGCAGCAGGCGAGGGTGCCGCGGATCTTGTTCACGACGAGGGTCGCGAGCGCCTCGCCCTCGACCTCCTCCGCGACGACGAGGAGGGGCTTCCCCGCGCGTGCCACCTGCTCGAGGAGCGGCACGAGGTCCTTCATCGCCGAGATCTTCTTCTCGTGGATGAGGACGTAGGCGTCCTCGAGGACCGCCTCCATGCGCTCGGGATCGGTCACGAAGTACGGGCTCGAGTAGCCGCGGTCGAACTGCATGCCCTCCACGACCTCGAGCTGCGTCTCGAGCCCCTTCGCCTCCTCGACGGTGATGACCCCCTCCTTGCCGACCTTGTCCATCGCCTCGGCGATCATGTCGCCGATCGTCCGGTCGCCGTTGGCCGACACCGTGCCGACCTGGGCGATCTCGTCCTTGCCCTTCGTCGACTTGGCGAGCTTCTTGAGCTCCTCGACCACGACCTTCACCGACCGGTCGATGCCTCGCTTGAGGCTCATCGGGTCGTGGCCGGCGGCCACGAGCTTCGCCCCCTCGGTGAAGATCGCGCGCGCGAGCACGGTCGCCGTGGTGGTCCCGTCGCCGGCGACGTCGGAGGTCTTCGACGCGACCTCCTTCACCATCTGCGCGCCCATGTTCTCGAACTTGTCGGCGAGCTCGATCTCCTTCGCGACCGTCACGCCGTCCTTCGTGACCGTGGGGGCGCCCCACGACTTCTCCAGAACGACGTTTCGGCCGCGGGGGCCGAGCGTCACCGTGACCGCGTCGGCGAGGATGTTGACGCCGCGCAGCACCTTCGCCCGCGCGTCCTCGCTGAACCGTACGATCTTTGCCGCCATGATCCGTCTCCTCCTACGCCTCGATGACGCCGAGGATGTCCTCCTCGCGGAGGATCAGGTGCTCCTCGCCGTCGAGTTTGATCTCGGTGCCCGCGTACTTCCCGAACAGGACCCGGTCGCCGGCGCGCACGTCGGGCGCTATCACCTTGCCGTCCTCCCGCCGTCCGGGGCCGACGGCGACGACCTTGCCCTCCTGGGGCTTCTCCTTCGCGGTGTCGGGGATGATGATGCCTCCCGTGCTCCGTTGCTCCGTCTCCTCGACGCGCCTCACGATCACTCTGTCGTTGAGAGGACGAACCTTCATGACACCCTCGCCTCCTTCCCGAGGGCCCGACCCCGGGTTCCCCCGGTCCATCTATGGTTGTGGAACGGCGGCCGGTCGTGCGCGGCCGGCCGCCGGGCGCGCAAAATAAAATCGCGCCCGCTTGCGTCAAGAGGGGGCCGGCGCCCGACCGTCCGGGGGAGTGCGGGATTGCGCCGGCGCCGAGTCCCGGGTGTCCTCGCGGGCGCATGATGCAGGAGCTCTGGCGGCGGATGCACGCCGCGGTGACCGACGTGCGGAGCCTCCGCCGGCGGACGACGGCCCTCGTCGTGCTCCACCTCGTGCTCGTCGCCGCGTGCGTCGCCGTCCTGGTGCTCGTCGTGGTCCGGATCCGGTTGCTCGTCACGCTCGCGCAGCGGAGCAACGTCGAGACCCTGACGCTCGCCTTCGTCCTGGTCTTCACGCTCTACCTCCTCGCCTCGACCGCGCCCGCCGTTTGGGGCGGCCTCCGCCTCCTCGGCGCCCGGGCCCTCGGGCGCGAGCGCGAGCAGCGCTGGCTCCAGCGGCGCGTCGAGCAGGCCCGGCGGGACACGAAGCGGGTCTACCTGAACGTCGTCGTCGAGCCGCCCGGGGGCGGCCCGCTCGACCTCCCGATCGAGGACGGGTGGGGGCGCGTCGGGGCGCTCCGGCTCGACGGCAGCGAGGTGGCGCTCGTCGACGTGCCGGAGCAGATCGTGAACTCGCCCCTCGCGCTCGCGGTGGTCGCGCTCGCGACGATCGGGACGGTGGAGGGCACGGACAGCCGGCCGCAGATCGTCGCCTGGGGGAACGTCGACGAGGAGGGCGCCGAGCAGTACGGCTCGCAGGTGCGCGCCTTCCAGCGGCTCGGCGAGGCGCTCGGCCGGACGCTCTGGCCCGTCGTCCGGCTCGACGAGGCCGGCGTCGCGCACCTGCGCGGGGTGATTCGCGAGGCGGCGGCCGAGCTGCGCGAGGACATGCTCCTCCCGGACATCGAGTACTCCGCCGAGTTCACGATCCCCATCATCCCCGAGCCGCTCGCGCTCATGCAGGTTCGGCGCGAGCAGAAGCACGCCGACCCGGTCGCGACGCTCGGCTGCGCGACGCTCGTCGTGCTCGCGATGCTGGGCGCGCTCGGGTGGCTCGTCCTGCGCCCGCCATGGGTGCCGGGCAAGTGACCCGTGCGCTCCTCGGCGCCGTGGCGCTGGCGCTCCTCGCGGGCTGCGCCGGCCCGGCCCCGGAGGTCGAGTCGGTGCGGACGGAGCCGTCGCCCCGGCCGCAGCACGTCCTCGTCACGGTCGCGCTCCGGAACGCGAGCGGCGGGGACGGGCAGGTCGAGGTGCGCGTCACGCTCCGCGAGCGCGTGAGCGGGCGCGTGGTCGGGCAGGAGACGTTCGAGGTGGAGCTCCTGCCCCACGGGCGGGTCGCCGTGACGCGGGAGATCCCCGTCGCGGCGACGGGCGAGGTGACGGCGGAGGCGCGCGCCGGCTACCCGCCGGAGTGAGCGGCTGTCTACGCCCTCGCCGCCGGCTTCCGGCCGCCGGAGACCGCGAAGTCGGGCCGGCGGCCGGTGTAGGCGACGTCGGGGAACCCGACTTCGGTCCTCGTCGAGCCGCGTGAGGCGGCGTGGCGCCGCGGAGCGCGGCGAGCGCGCGTGCGCCGAGCGCGCACGGAGCGGGCGGCCCGGGTCGTGCGGGGCCGGCGGGCGCTCCCTGCCGGGAAGAGTCCGTCGGCGGCTTCCCCTCCCGCCGCGATCGCCGGCCGTCACTCCGGCTCGCAGGCGCGCGCGCCGAACCGGGCGTGCGCCTCCGCGCGGATGACGTCGAGGAGGGCGGGGAAGTCCGCCTGCGTGAGGCGTCCGTTCATCGAACGGAACGGCTCCTGGCTCTTCAACGGAGAGCCGACGGTGATCTCGAGCGCCGCCCGATCGGAGAACGGCACGCCCTCCGAGTCCGATTCCGAGATGGCGAGGGGGAGCGGCTCGGGCGCATCGCCGCACGCCGCGCGGAGCGACGGCGACATCCGGTCCCTCGGAATCAGCCAGGGGACGAGCGGCATGCCGACGGCGACGTTCCGCCGCCGCACGAGGTCCATGTCCGGAATCCTTCGCCGCGCGTCCCACCAGAGCCCTTCGACGTCGCGGGTCGCTTCACGACTCACGTCCCGGTCGACCGCGCCGAGCGAGCGGAGGACCGCGCGCAGCCGGTGGTCCACGCTCTCGTCGTAGAGCGGTTCCGTGCGCGCGCCCTCCTGCGCGAGGATCGCGGCCATGATCTTGATCCCGATCACGTCGGAGTAGAGGTCCTCGGGGGAGAACGCGGACGACCGCTCCGAGAAGATCGGGAGGTGGGACCACCCGTACCACGTGCTGATCTCGTCCCAGATGGAGACCTGATACGCGGCCCACTGCGCGAGCGGGATCGTCGCGGGGAGGCGACCGACGCGCTCGATCACCGCGGGGTCGGTCGCGCGGATGCGGAGCGTCCGCCGCCCTCCCTTCGACGGCAGTTCGATCACCGTCCCCGCCGCGAGGTCGCGGGCGATCCGGCTCGCGAGGAAGGTCGACCAGTCCACCCAGTTGCGTACGTGTGCGACGTCGATGAAGCCGCCCCGGCAGGTGTAGACGAGCCCGTTGTGCTCGCCCTCGACCACGCCGCCGTTCTGGACCGTCGGCGCCGTCTGGATGAGGCCGTTGTCGTAGCGATGGTGGCCCAGCCGATCGGGACCGACGACGTTCAGCAGGTCGAAGCCCGGCACGGGCACGAAGCCGACGCGGACCCGCAGGTTCGACCCGAACGCGCAGCAGGGCCGGAAGTGCGTGGGCGGCGGGATGTCGGGGAGCTCGCTCGGATGCGTCCGCCGACCGACGGCCGCGTCGACCGAGTCGGGGAGCGTCTCCGCGGGGTCGGGTGCACTCCAGCGCGACGGTTTCGCGCAGCCGGCGAGGAGACATGCGACGAGACACGCCGTCCCTGCGGCGTTCGCCGCCACCCGGCGCAGGAGACGTCGGGACCGGGACATCCTCGCGTCCGTACGTCACCGGACGGGGCTCGGCAATTCTCGAAGCGAGGGACCTGCGCTCCCGCGGCGAGCGCGCTCACGGGAAGTGCGAGGAGGGGGACTTGAACCCCCACGGGTTTTACCCCACTAGCCCCTCAAACTAGCGCGTCTGCCAATTCCGCCATCCTCGCACAGGGGCACCGACTCGCGGCGGCAGGCGCTTCTCCTAACAGAGCCTCCGCCGGGTGTCTACTTGGTGTCGACCGGCGCACCCGTCGGCGGTGCCTCGGGCGCCGGTGCGGGCGCCGCGCCGGGCTCGGGGGTCGCCGGCGCCGGGGCGGGCGGCGTCCCGGGCTCGGCGAGCGGCGGGAGTCCGCCCTGCGCCTCGGGCGACGGCGCGGGCTCCGTCGGCGCGGCGGGGGCGGGGAGCCGGTCGAAGATCGACGACGTCCCGCGACGGCTCGCGCCGTAGGTCAGGATGAGCGACGTCACCATGAACGCGATCGCGGCGCCCGTCGTGAGCCGGGTGAGGAAGTTGCCGGCGCCGCTCGAGCCGAAGAGCGTCTGGCTGCCGCCGCCGAAGACGGCGCCCATGTCGGCGCCCTTGCCGGTCTGCAAGAGCACCACGATCACGAGGAAGACGCAGCATGCCACGTGCAGGACGGGCACGACGTAGTGAATGAGGACGTCGCTCATCGAGCTGCTCCCTTGTCGACCTGGAACTGAACGATCCGGACGAACGACGCCGCGTCGAGGGAGGCTCCGCCCACGAGGGCGCCGTCGATGTCGGGCTCGGCCATGAGCGCGTCGCAGTTGCCGGGATTCACGCTCCCACCATAGACGATGCGCGTCCGCTCCGCCGTCGTCTCCGACTCGAGCCCGACGAGGAGGCGGCGGATCGCGTGGTGGACCTCCTCCGCCTGGCCGGGCGTCGCCGTCCGCCCGGTCCCGATCGCCCACACGGGCTCGTACGCCACGATGCAGGTCGCGACGTCGCCGGAGCGGACGCCCCGGAAGGCCGTCTCGACCTGGCGCGAGATCACCTGGATGGTCGCATCCGCCTCGCGCTCCGCGAGCGTCTCGCCGACGCACACGATCGGCACGAGGCCGCCGGCGAGCGCGGCGAGGAGGCGCTTGTTCACGGTCTCGTTCGTCTCGCCGAAGTGCTGCCGGCGCTCGGAGTGCCCGATGATCACGTGCGTGCACCCGGCCGCGCGCAGCATCGGGACCGACACCTCGCCCGTGTACGCGCCCT
>DASRHG010000200.1:0-26870 GCA_035650655.1 Binatia bacterium
GTCGTCTCGCTCCGGTCGAAGACCGCCCAGGGCACGTTCGCCGGCTCGTTCGACAGCACGAGGCCGAAGAGGAGGATCATCATGATCGGCTGCGCGACGACGATGCCGACGAACGCCTTGTCCCGCCGCATCGCCTGCGCCTCGCGGTAGGCGACGGCGCCGACGTTCGACCAGAAGCCGCGCTCGAGGAGCCTCATCGGCGCGCCCCGATCGTCCGCACGGCGAGCGCGATGAGCACGACGCCGAAGAGGAGGAGGAAGCCGAGCTCGGGGAGGAGCGCGACCGGCCCGGCGCCGCGCGTGTAGATCGCGCGGCTCACGCGGATATAGTGCGTCGCGGGGAAGACCTCGGCCACCCAGCGCACGACGGCCGGCATGCTGCGGATCGGGAACGCGAAGCCCGAGAGCTGCACGAGCGGGATGCTGAAGAGGACGGTCTTCTGCACCGCCTCGGCCGGCGTCGCGGAGGTGGCGGAGAAGATGAGCCCGAGCGCCAGCGACACGAGGACGTAGAAGCTCGACACGAGGATGAAGAAGAGCGTGCTGCCGTGCGGCCAGACGCCCATCACGAGGCCCGCGACGGCGACCATCAGGCAGACGTCCAGGGCGAAGATCGCGCCGAGCGGGAGGATCTTCCCGAGGAGGATCTCGACCGACGTCGCCGGCGTCACCTGGAGCTGCTCGAACGTCCCGGTGAGCCGCTCGTTCACGATCGAGACGGCCGTGATGAGCGTCGTGAGGAACGAGAGCACGAACCCGAACGTCCCGGCCACCATGTACGGCGTCCCGTCGAGCCGCGGGTTGAAGAGCGCGCGCGTGACGACCGTGATCCCGGACCCGGGGGCGCCCGCCGCGCGCGGCCCCGACACCGTCACGAGCTCGGCGCCGGTCGCGGCGACGAGCGCGCGGAGGAAGAGCTCCGCGTTCCCGGCGAGCACGGCCTCGCCCGCGTCGTAGATCACCTGCACCTCGGGCGGCGGGCCGCCCGCCCCGGCCTCCCGGAGCCGGCGCGCGAAGTCCGGCGGGACGACCAGGCCGGCGCTGAAGCGGCCGCCGACGAGCCCCCGGTCGATCGCCTCCCGCGCGAGGACGCGGTGCACGTCGAACGTGCCGTTCGCGTCGAGGTCCGCGACCAGGCGGCGGCTCTCGACGGAGTCGTCCGCGTCGAGCACCGCGAGCGGCAGGTGGCGCACGTCGGTCGCGATCGTGAAGCCGAAGAGGAGGAGGGCGAGGAGCGGCACCGCGATCATCGCGCCGACGGTGAACGGATCGCGGAGCGTCGCGCGGACTTCACGGCGAAGCAGCGTTCGCAGCCGGCGCCAGCTCACGGGACCGCTCCCTCGCCCGCGAGCAGGCGGCGGAACACCTCGCCCATGGGCGGCTGCTCGACGTGCACGGCCGCGCCCGCCTCCGCGAGCCGCTCGAGCGCGTCGAGGAGCGGCGGCTCGAGCGCCGGCACGGTGGCGGCGAGCCCCTCGGCCGTCTCCCGCCCCGCGACCCCGGCGGCGGCGAGCGCGGCGGCGGCCGCGGCGCGCGCAGCGGGCGGCGTCGTGATCGCGAGGCGGTAGCCCTCGGAGAACCGGCGCCGGAGTGCCTCCGGCGTGTCGTTCGCGACGAGCCGCCCGGCGTCGATGAAGGAGGCCCAGTCGCAGTAGTCGACCTCCTCCATGAAGTGGGTCGTGACGAAGACCGTCGTCCCCGCCGCGGCCTCGTCCTGGATGAGCTCCCAGAAGGCGCCGCGGCTCTCGACGTCGACGCCCGCCGTCGGCTCGTCGAGGAAGAGGAGGCGCGGCTCGTGGAGCGTCGCGAGCGCCAGGCCGGCGCGCTGGCGGATGCCGGCCGGGAGGTCGTCGACGCGCTCGCGCTCGGCCTCGGTGAGCTCGAAGCGCTCGCGCATCGCGCCCCAGCGCCGCTCGAGCTCGGCGCCGGCGAGCCCGTAGAGCCCGGCGTAGAACTCGACGTTCTCGCCGAGCGTGAGGCCCTGGTAGAGGCTCACCTTCTGCCCCATGTACCCGATCCGGTCGCGCACGCGGCGCGGGTGGCGGATGACGTCGATGCCGTCGACCTCGACCGTGCCGGCGGTCGGGAGGAGGAGCCCGATCAGCATGCGGATCGTCGTGCTCTTGCCCGAGCCGTTCGCGCCGAGGAAGGCGAAGATCGAGCCGGGCGCGACCTCGATCGTCAAGTCGTCGACCGCCGTGAACTCGCCGAAGCGGCGCGTGAGGCCGCGCGTGCGGATGATCGGCTCGCTCATGGTCCGCCGAGCGCGACGAGCGCCGCGTCGAGGCCGATCGGCTCCCTCTCGACGAAGCGGACGCCCGTCGGCGCGAGGTCGCGCCGCACGCGGCCGGCGTCCGGTGCGTCGGCCCGCCGGACGGCGAGCCGCGCGAAGGCCCCCGTCGCCCGCGCCCCGGTGACGTACGGGAGGGCGCGCGCCGCCCGCGCGATCGCCCGCGGGTCGTCACCCCACGCGCGGTAGGCGCTCACGCGGCCGGCGGCCCGCGCGCGGAGGTCGGCCGGCGTGCCGAAGGCGACGACGCGGCCGCCGTCGAGCGCGAGGACGCGGTCGCACGCCGCGGCCTCGTCGAGGTAGCTCGTGCTGATAACGACGAGCGCGTCGGCCCGCGCGCGCTCGAGCATGCTCCAGATCTCCGCCCGCGCGAGCACGTCGACCCCGGCCGTCGGCTCGTCGAGGACGAGCAGCCGCGGCGCGGGCAGGAGCGCGTTCGCGATCGCGAGCTTCTGCTTCATGCCGCCCGAGAGCGCGCCCGCCGGGCGCCCGGCGAACGGGGCGAGTCCCGTACGGGCGAGGAGCGCGTCGCGCCGCCGGACGAGCTCGGCCTCGGAGAGCCGGTGGAGGCGGGCCGTGAAGCGGAGGTTCTCCTCGACCGAGAGCTCGTGGTGGAGCCCGAAGGTCTGCGGCACGTAGCCGACGTGCGCCTTGAGCTCCGTCACGTCGCCGCGCAGGTCCCAGCCGAGGACCTGCGCCTCGACCGCGGTCACGTCGAGGAGGCCCGCGAGGGCGCGAAGGAGCGTCGTCTTGCCGGCCCCGTCGGGGCCGACCACGCCCACGATCTCGGGCGCGGCGATCTCGAGGTCCACGCCGGCGAGCGCGCGGCGGGCGCCGAAGCGCTTCTCGAGGCCGCGGAGCCGGACGAGCGGTGCGCTCACGCGCCCCGCTCCGCGAGGTAGACGTTCCCCTCCGTGCCCGGCTGCATGCGCTCGACGCCGTCGAGGATGCGGACCTTCGCGCGGTAGACCTGCTCCATGCGGTCGTTGCGCGTCTCGATCTTCTCGGGCGTGAAGCTCGCTTCGTCGGCGACGAAGCTCACCTCGCCCGGGAACCGCCGGCCCGGCTCGCTGTCGAGCTCCACCTCGACGCGGCTGCCGACCCGGAAGCGCGCCACGTCGGCGACGGGGACGTACACCTGCACGTACTTGTCGGCGGGGTCGAGGACGGAGAGGATCGCGGCGCCCGGCTGCGCGAGCTCGCCCGGCCAGATGAACCGGGTCTGCACGACCGTCGGCACGGCCGGCGCCCGGATCGTGTACTTCGCACGCAGCACCGCCAGCTCGGCGAGCTGCGCGAGCACGAGCTCCCGCTTCGCGACGAGCCCGTCGAGCTCGTGCTTCGCGACCGTGATCGTCCGCTCCTCCGCCTCCGTGCGCGCGAGCATCTGGCGCGCGCGCTCGAGCGCGCTCACGGCTTGGTCGCGCCGGCCGCGCACGTCGTCGAGGAGCTGCGCCGTGCTCGCGCCGGTCTTCACGAGGTCGGCCTCGCGAACGAGCGTGCGCTCGGCGACGGCCGCGGCGGACTCGGCCCGCCGGACGTCGGCGCGGCGGGCGGAGAGGTCGCGCTGCCACGTGCTCTCGACCAGCACGATCCGCTCCCGCTGGGTGGCGATGTCCGTGTCGAGGACGTCGCGCTCGCGCTCCTTGGAGGCGATCTTCTTCGCGACGTCGTCGTCGTCCAGGCGGGCGACGACGGCGTTCGCCGGCACGGCGTCGCCCTCGGTGAAGAGGACCTCGAGCACGCGGCCCGTCACCTCGCTCCGGAGGACGCGCTCCTCGCCCTCGACGAACCCCGTGTAGTAGACGGGGCCGCGCCGGTGCCGGACGACGACGGCGGCGGCAGCGACGGCCGCGACGGCGAGCGCGACGAGCATGGGACGCCCGATCCGCCTCGTCACCGGTCCCCCGTCAGGGCCTCGAGCGGCAGGCCCATCAGCTGCTGGAGCTCCGCGCGCCGCGCGTGCGCGTCGTAGAGCGCGGTCGCGAGCGTCGCCCGCTGGAGCGCGAGGAGGCTCTCGGCGCGGAGCACGTCGTCGCTCTGCGCGCGCCCGACGGCGAACTGCTGCTGCCGGATGCGGAGGTTCTCCTCCGCCTGACCCACGGCCGCCTCCGCCGCCGCCATCGCCGCGAGCCGCTCCTCGACGCTCCGGCACGCCCGGCGCACCGACGCCTCCACCTCGCGCAGCTCCCGCTCGATCTCGATCCGATTCCGCTCCGCCTCGATCCGCGCCGCGGCGATCTCCGCCTCGCGGCGCGTGTCCGTGCCGAGGTCCCAGGTGAGCCCGAGGAAGCCCGACTCGGTCCGCTGCGGCGAGACGATCGTCGCCGACGAGTAGTCGACCGCCCCGCCGCCCGACACGCGCGGCAGGCGGCTCCGGGCGAGCGACCGCGCCGTCTCCTCGAGGCGCTGCTGCTCCTCGACGAGCGCCACGAGCACCGGGTTCGACGCGTAGGCGGACCGGAGCGCCTCGGCGACGGGCGGCAGGTCGGGACGGCGGCGGACGTCGGCGACCCTGCTCGGCGCGTCGACGCCGAGGCCGACCGCCTCGTTCAGCGCCCAGCGGGCCTCGTCGATCGCGAGCCGGCGCCGCACCCGCTCCTGCTCCGCGTCCCGGAGCGCGACCTGCACGACGAGGAGCTCGTTCTTCGTGAGGCGCCCGTTCCGGAAGCGCTGCTCGGCGTTCTCGAGCTGCGCGCGGTCCGCCGCGATCGTCTGCTCCGTCACCTCGGCGAGCCGCTCGGCCGCCAGGAGCGCGAAGTAGGCGCGGATGACGGTCGTCTGCTGCTCGAGCGTCGTCGCCCACAGGCGTGCGCGCTCGCCGCGGTAGCCCGCCTGCGCGGACGCGAGCGCGTGGCGCAGCTCGCCCGTCAGGTCGAGCGGGACGGTCGCCGTCGCGTTCGCGACGCCGAACTCGCGCTCCCGGATCGTGACGACGGGCGGCGTCACGCCGGGGGGGAGGAAGCCGGGCGGGAAGTCGACGGACGTCGTCTGCGGGTCGCTGTACCAGGTGTAGCGGCCGCTGCCGGCGGTCTGCGGCAGGAGGCGGCCGCGCGCGTCCCACACGCGCTCGCGCGCCGCCGCCACGTCCCGCTCCGCGGCGGCGATCCGGCGGTTCCGCGCGGCCGCGAGCGCGAGCGCCGTCGGCAGGTCGAGCGGGTCCGCGGGCGCGCCGGCGGGCGCGGCGGGCGCGGGCGAGGTCCCGTCGAGCGCGACGCCGGCGCGCGTCGCGATCGTCGCGAGCTCCGCCCGGCGGCGCGCGGCGCTCCAGCCGCCGTCGCCCTCGGGACGCGTGAAGGTCGCGACCGTTCCGCAGCCCGCGACGAAGACGGCGACGATCACCGCGCTACCGCGCACGCCCCCTCCCGCGGCGCGCGACCGTCCGCGCCATTCCGCCGAGCGAGAACTCGACGATGTGGTCCGCGATCCCCGCGAGCCGCGGCGGGGCGAGCGCGCGCTCGCCGCGGAGCAGGTGCATGGCCGGCAGCGTCACGCGGTAGAAGAGCGCCTGCCCGACGAGGCTCAGCGCACACGCCTCGACGGCCGCCGGCGGGAGGCCGGGCTCGAGGCGCGCCACGATCGCGCGCATCTCGCCGAGCATCGGAGCGACGAACTCGCGCACGATGACGGGCAGGGCCTCGGTCGGATCGGCCATCTCGCGGAGCATGAGCGTCCCGTGCGCGCTCGGCGGCGGGCCGATCAAGTGCTCGAGCATGACGCGCATCCGGGCGCGGAGCAGGGCGACCAGCTCCGCCCGCGAGAGCCGGTCGAGCGCGCTCGGCATGCCCGCGCCCCGGCGCGCGAGGATCGACCAGATCTCGGCGAACTGCGCGCGCAGGACGGCCAGGTAGAGGGCCTTCTTCGAGCCGAAGTGGTAGTTCCCGGCCGCGACGTTCACGCCCGCGCGGGCGGCGATGTCGCGGATCTTCGTGCCGTGGAAGCCGCGCTCGGCGAAGAGCGCCCCCGCGGCGCCGAGCAGGCGCTCACGGGTGGGCGAGGCGGAGGGCGCGACGGCGCCCGCGGCGGCACGCATTGAAACAATCGTTTAAAACGGCTGCTTCACTCATTCAAGCGCAGCGTACGCGGGTGCAAGCCTCGAAGTCGTGGAGCGGTCCGTCTCGGCCTGCCGGTTCTGCACCATCATCACGACCGGTCCCGTGTACGCGGCCTGAAGCTCGGCACGAGGTTCAGGAGGATGAACGGGTACGGGTTCCCGGCGTGGAGGGAGCCGGGGTGCAGCGACCCGTGGACGACGAGGCAGCCGTTGACGGCCATCCAGAGGAAGAGGATGACGCTCTGGACGATGAGGAACGGCCAGCTGCCGACGAGCGCCGCGACGCGGTCCGCGATGCGCTGCCCGGGAGTGAGCCAGTCCCCGTGCTCGGCGATCGGGTTGCGCACCGGCGGGTGGTCGTGCTCGTAGGGAGCCGCCGGCCCGAGCTCGAGGCTCGCGCTGTCCACGTCGTCGGCCATCGCGCCCTCCTCACCGGCGGGTCCGCATATGCAGGCGTCCGGTGAATTGCAACGCGCACGGCGTCGCGCGTTGACAACCCCGTCCGGCCCGCGCCAACGAGAGGCGGCCGCCAGGACGCGGAGAAGGAAGGGGCCCGGTGGCCCCACCGGTCTTCAAAACCGGCTGTCCCTCCTCGCGGGGGACGGAAGGTTCGACTCCTTCCCTTCTCCGCCAACGGCGGCGCGTCCCGCCGCGCCGGCCGGCCCGGAGGCCCCGAGATGATCTGGCTCGCCGGCGTGGTGCTCGTCGTCGTCGTCTTCGCCTCGGTGCTGGCGGTCGCCGAGACCGCGATGAGCCGGACGTCGCGCGTGCGCGCGCTCGCGCTCCGCGCGGAGGGGCGCCGGAACGCGCGGCTCCTCGAGGAGATCCAGAGCGCGCCCCCGCGCTACCTCAACTCGATCTACCTCTGCGTGCTGCTCCTGCAGAACGGGTCGGCGATCCTGGTGGCGATGCTGAGCGCGGCGTACTTCGGCGACCTCGGCATCACGCTCGTCTCGGTCACGTTCACCCTCGGCTACTTCGTGGTCGTCGAGGCGATGTCGAAGACGTTCGGGATCCTGCACAGCGACCGCGCGGCGCTCGCCCTCGCACCGCTCGTGTGGTTCCTCGGGCGCGCGCTCGCGCTGCCGACGCGCGTGCTGATCGGCATCGCGAACGTCCTGCTCCCCGGCAAGGGCCTGGCGGAGGGCCCGTTCGTCTCGGAGCAGGACATCCGCTCGATGGCCGAGGTCGGGCACGCCCAGGGGGCGATCGAGGAGTCCGAGCGCCGCATGATCCACTCGATCTTCGAGTTCGGCGACACGCTCGTCCGCGACGTCATGGTGCCCCGCCCCGACGTCGTCGCCGTCGAGGTGAAGAGCACGCTCCGCACCGCGCTCGACACGATGCTCGCGCACGACTGCTCGCGCGTCCCGGTCTACCGCAACGACCTGGATCGCGTCGAAGGCATCCTCCACGTGAAGGACGCGCTGAAGGCGCTGCACCTGGGGCGGACGGACGTCGCGCTCGGCGACCTCGTGCGCCCGGCGCACTTCGTCCCCGAGACGAAGAAGGCGACGGAGCTCCTCCGCGAGATGCGCCGCGAGAAGTTCCACATGGCGATCGTCATCGACGAGTACGGCTCGGCCGCGGGCCTGGTCACGCTCGAGGACCTGCTCGAGGAGCTGGTCGGCGAGATCGCGGACGAGCACGACGTCGAGGAGCGCGAGGTGGAGCCGCTCGGCGGCGGGCGCTACCGCGTGGACGCGAGCCTGCCGATCCACGAGCTGAGCGAGCTGCTCGCCACGGAGCTGCCGCGGGATCGGTGGAACACCGTGGGCGGGCTCATGTTCGGCCTCCTCGGGACGATTCCCGCCGAGGGCCAGTCGCTCGTGCTCGGCGGATTCCGCTTCACCGCCGAGAAGGTCCAGGGCCGCCGCGTGACGACCGTGCTCGTGTCGCCCGAGCCGCCAGCCGCCTGACGCGCCCGCGAGCGCGAGCGCGCAATGCGCGCGGCCCTCATCGCGCCATGTCGGGATTGTCGCCGCCACCCGCGCGCGCGAGGGAGGGACCATGGCGGTCACGACGGGTGGGACGTTCGCCGCCCCCGGTCGCGAGGAACGGCTCGCCCGCGGGCTCGGGTGGCTCGGCGTCGGGCTCGGGCTCGCCGAGACGCTCGCGCCGCGGCGGATCGCATCCCTCGTCGGCGCGCCGGCCGAGCGGCGCGGGCATCCGGTGCTCCGCGTTTTCGGGCTGCGCGGGATCGCGGCGGGGGCCGCGCTCCTCGCCTCGCCCCGCCCGTCCGCGCGCTTACTCTGGACGCGCGTCGCGGGCGACGCGCTCGACCTCGCGGCGCTCGGGCTCGTCCTCGCGCGGCCCGGGCGCCGGCTCGGGCGCGCGGCGGCCGCGACCGCGGCCGTCGCGGGCGTGACCGCGCTCGACGTCTTCGCCGGCCTCGCGCTCGGCCGCCGCGCCGGCGACCTCGGCGAGGCGGGCGCCGTCCGCGTGCGGAAGGCGATCACCGTGAACCGCTCGCCGGAGGAGGTGTACCGCTTCTGGCGCGACTTCCGGAACCTCTCGCGCTTCATGAAGAACGTCGAGTCGGTCGAGCCGTCGGGCGACGGGCGCTCGCACTGGAAGGCGAAGGGCCCCGCCGGCACGACGATCGAATGGGACGCGGAGATCGTGAACGACGAGCCCGCGCGCCTCCTCTCGTGGCGCTCCGTCGGCGGGTCGGTCGACAACGCGGGGGCGGTGCGGTTCGAGCGCGGACCGGGCGGCCGCGGGACGGTCGTGCGCGTCGACATGCAGTACCGGCCGCCGGCGGGCGCCGCCGGCGCGGCGGTCGCGAAGCTCTTCGGGCGCGATCCGGCGGCGCAGGTGCTGGAGGACCTCCGCCGCGTGAAGGCGCTCCTCGAGACGGGTGAGATCCCGACCGCGCAGGGACCCGCGGCGCGCCCCCACCCGTCCATCTTCGGCTCGTGAGGAGGCCGCTCCGATGAAGGCGAACTGCTGGTTCGGCCGGCACGACGTGCGCGTCGAGCGCGTCGCCGACCCCGAGATCCTGAATCCGCGCGACGCGATCGTCCGCATCACGGCGACCGCCATCTGCGGCTCCGACCTCCACCTCTTCAACGGCTACGTGCCGACGATGGAGAAGGGCGACGTCCTCGGCCACGAGTTCATGGGCGAGGTCGTGGAGGTGGGCCGCGCCGTGAAGAACCTGAAGATCGGCGACGAGGTCGTCGTCGCGTTCCCGATCGCCTGCGGGAACTGCTTCGCGTGCCAGAAGGGGCTCTTCTCCGTCTGCGAGAACTCGAACCCGAACGCGTGGCTCGCGGAGAAGCTCTGGGGCCACTCGCCCGCGGGCATCTTCGGCTACTCTCACATGCTCGGCGGGTACCCCGGCGGCCAGGCGGAGTACGCGCGCGTCCCCTACGCCGACGTCGGCGCGCTCAAGGTGCCCGGCGGCCTCCGCGACGAGCAGGTCCTCTTCCTCTCCGACGTCTTCCCGACGGGCTGGATGGCCGCCGAGGCGTGCGACATCGAGCCGGGCGACGTGATCGCGGTCTTCGGCGCGGGCCCCGTCGGGCAGCTCGCCATCCGGAGCGCCCTCCTCCTCGGCGCCGAGCGCGTGCTCGCGATCGACCGCTTCCCCTACCGGCTCCGCATGGCGCGGGAGCGGGGCGGCGCCGAGATCGTCAACTACGAGGAGGTCGACGACCTCTACGAGACGCTCAAGGAGATGACGGGCGGGCGCGGCCCGGACGCGTGCATCGACGCCGTCGGCATGGAGGCGCACGGCCCCGGCCTCCAGTTCCTGTACGACCGCGCGAAGCAGGCGATGATGCTCGAGACGGACCGGCCGATCGCGCTCCGCGAGGCGATCACGGCGTGCCGGAGCGGCGGGACGGTCTCCGTCGCGGGGGCCTACGGCGGGTTCCTCGACAAGATCCCCTTCGGCTCGCTCATGAACCGCTCGCTCACGGTGAGGACGGGCCAGACCCACGTGCAGCGCTACATGAAGCCGCTCCTCGAGCGCGTGCAGAAGGGCGAGATCGACCCGAGCTTCATCGTCACTCACCGCCTCTCGCTCGACGAGGCGCCCGACGCGTACGAGATGTTCCTCGAGAAGCAGGACGAGTGCATGAAGGTCGTGCTGTCGCCGTGAGCCGCGTTCGCGGAGTAGAATCGCGTGGTGGACGGTGGCGACCCGAGGGCCGCGGCGTATGGCCCGCTCGACGAGTACCGCCTCTTCCGCGCGCGCATCGAGCACGAGGACACCCTCGTCATCCAGCGCCTCTCGTGGCTGGTCGCCTCGCAGTCGTTTCTCTTCACGGCCTACGCGATCACGCTGAACGGTCTCGCCGCGCCGAGCCCGGTCGCGGCGCTCGCGCGGCACCAGGAGCTCCTCCTCCGGCTCCTCCCGACGGTCGGCGTCCTCACCTCGGGCCTCATCTACGGGACGATCCTCGCCGCGGTGCGGGCGATCGCCGGCTTCCGGCACGCGTACCACGCGCGGGTCGGGCCCGCGGCGGCCGCGCTGCCGCCCATCACGACGGGCGGTCCGACGCGCCTCGCGGGCCTCTCGGCGCCGCTCCTCCTGCCGGTCGTCTTCGTCGTCGTGTGGCTCGTGCTGGCGACGCGGTGACCCCGTTGCGGGCGGACGCGCGCGCGGGCTAGAGCCGCGGCCATGCCCGAGGCGCTGCCCGCACTGCCGCTCGCCGCCTGGAAGGACACCTGCGCGACGCTCCACCTCTGGACGCAGATCGTGGGCCACGTCCGCATGGCGCTCGCGCCGCCCGTGAACCACTGGTGGCACGTGCCGCTCTACGTGACCTCGCGCGGGCTCGGGACCTCGCCCGTCCCGGACGGCCGCGGCGGCGCGTTCGAGATCGACTTCGACTTCGTCGACCACAACCTCCGCGTGCAGACGAGCGACGGCGCGACGCGCTGGATCGCGCTCGTCCCTCGCAGCGTCGCGGACTTCCACGCCGAGGTGCTGCGCGTCCTCGCCGCGGCCGGCGTCTCGGTCACGATTCACGGGTCGCCCGACGAGGTCCCGGACCCGATCCCCTTCGCCGAGGACCGCGTGCACGCGTCCTACGACGCGGAGTGGGCGGCGCGCTTCTGGCGCGTCCTCCTCTGGGTCGACGGCGTCTTCAAGGAGTTCCGCGGCCGCTTCGTCGGAAAATGCAGCCCGGTGCACTTCTTCTGGGGCAGCTTCGACCTCGCCGTGACGCGCTTCTCCGGCCGGCGCGCGCCCGCGCGGCCGGGCGCGGACCCGATCACCCGCGAGGCGTACTCGCACGAGGTCGTGAGCGCGGGCTTCTGGCCCGGCGGCGGCGACGTCGGCGCGGCCTTCTACTCCTACACGGCGCCCGCGCCGCCCGGGCTCGAGCGCGCGCCGGTTCGCCCGGCCCCGGCCGCCTGGCACGCCGGGCTCTCGGAGTTCGTCCTGCCCTGGGAGGCGGTGCGGACGGCGCCCGCGCCCCGGACGGCGCTGCTCGAGTTCCTCGAGAGCACGTACGCCGCGGGGGCGACGCTCGCCGGCTGGGATCGCGCCGCGCTCGAGCGTCCCCCGTCCGGCTGAGCCGCGGCTACGCGCACGCGACCGCGCCGGCGAGCACGGCGATGTGCACGGAACGGGCGGTTCCGCAGGAGCGGCAGCGCGATGACGGACACGGCGGCCAGCTCGAGCGCCGCCGCCAGGCGCTCGAGGGAGGCAGCCGCGTCGGTCATCCCGCGCGCGACCGCGGCACATCGCCCCCCGGCTCCCCGCCCCCGGCCGATTGTCCCGCCCCTCGGGCTGACGTAGGAGAGCCGCGTGCGGGTCGTCTCGCTCCTTCCCGCCGCGACCGAGATCGTCGCCGCCCTCGGCCGTCTCGACGCCCTCGTCGGCGTGAGCCACGAGTGCGACTGGCCGCCCGCGGTCGCGGCGCTGCCGCGCGTCACGCGCTGCGCGATCCACGGCAACGCGCTCCCGAGCGACGCCACCGACCGCTGGGTGACGGAGACGCTCACCGCGACGGGGACGCTCTACACGCTCGACGAGGCGCTCGTCCGCCGCCTCGCCCCGGACGTCCTCGTGACGCAGCGGCTCTGCGACGTCTGCGCCGTCGACTACCCGAGCGTCGCCGCCTTCGCCGCGACGCTGCCCGGGCCGCCCGTCGTGGTGAGCCTCGAGCCGCAGACGCTCGCCGACGTGCTCGGCGACGTCCGCCGGGTCGGCGCGGCGCTCCAGGCGCAGGGCGCGGCCGACGCCGCCGTCGCGGCGCTCGAAGCCCGCCTCGACGCCGTCCGCCGCCGCACGGCGGCGCTGCCGCGGCGGCGCTGCGTCCTCCTCGAGTGGACCCTGCCGCCGTTCCGGAGCGGGCACTGGGGGCCGGAGCTGGTCGAGATCGCGGGCGGCACGGACCTGCTCGGTCGGCCGGGCGAGGACGCGGCGCGCGTCGCGTGGGAGGACGTCGTCCGCGCCGCGCCCGACGTGCTCGTCCTCGCGTGCTGCGGCTACGACGTCGGCCGGACGTGCGCCGACGTGCCCCGCCTGCGCGCGCTCCCCGGCTGGGACGACCTCCCCGCCGTGCGTGCGGACGCCGTCTGGGCCCTCGACGGCTCGGCCTACGTGAGCCGTCCGGGGCCGCGGCTCGTCGACAGCGCGGAGATCCTCGCGGCGATCCTGCACCCCGCGCACTTCCGCGCGTTCCCGGATTCCGTCGCGCGGCGCGTCCGCTGACGCGCGCTCACGCGCCCTCACCCATGGGCAGCATTGGACGCCGTCGCGCGGTGGCCGAGAGTGCCGCGCGGGAGGAACGCATGAACTGGGACACGATCAAGGGGCAGTGGAACCAGCTGAAGGGCGAGATGCGCAAGCAGTGGGGGAAGCTCACCGACGACGACTGGCAGCAGATCGCCGGGGAGAAGGACAAGCTCGTCGGCAAGCTCCAGGAGCGGTACGGCTGGACGCGCGAGGAGGCCGAGCAGCGCGCGGACCAGTACTTCGAGCAGGCGCCGCGCTGACGCCGCGCGCGGCGGCGCTCAGTGCAGCGTGTCGGCGCCGCCGCTCCCGCGCTCGTGGCGCGCCGCCCGCGCGGCCGCGTGCGCGAGCGCCTCGTCGGTCGCGTAGAGGGGGATCCGCCCGCGGACGGCGAGCGCCACGCCCTCCTCGGGCGTGCAGCCGACGACGCGCGGCCCGTCGCGCGCCGGGAGCGAGAGGAGCGCGCGGAGCCGCCCGTCGAGCACGTCGAGGACGATCTCCGTGGGCGCGCGGCCGGTCGCTGCGAGCTGGCCGAGCACGAGGTCCGTGAGCGACTCGAGCCCGTCGGACGTGCCCGCGTCGTCGGCGAGCTCCCGGGCGCGCGCGCCGTCCATCGGGACGACGACGACCGCGCCGTCGCGGCTCCTGAGCTCCGCGCCGCTGCGGCCGCATCGCTGGCACACGCGGACCCGCGTGAGCTCGAGTCGCGTCACGCCGCTCGCATACCGCTCGACGCCCGCCGGGGTCAACCGCGCCGTGCAGTCAACGGTGCCGCGCGAGCGACCACGCGGCCGCCAGGAGCTCGCGCGCGAGGGAGAGCTCGCGCTCGACCGAGTCGAGGCAATCGGGCGCGGCCCAGATCGGGTCGGCGAGGCGGTAGCCGCGTGCGACCTGAACGACGAACGCCTCGCCCGTCCAGTCCGCGGTCACGAGCGTCCCGGGGTACCAGCGGTCGATCAGCTCCTGCCCGAACCGACGCAGGGTCTCGACTCCGCGCTGGGGCTCGAGGGTCACGCGTTCCCCACGCTCGCCTCGCGTCCGACGCGCAAGACGCGGCGCGGCAGGGCGGGCCGCCGGGTTGACTCCCGCGAACCGCGCCGGTAGACGGCGGCCTGTCGATGCGCGGCCTGGTCACACGCGCGGCGCGGCTGCCGGCGCTCGTCCTCGTCCTCCTCCTCCTGCTCCCGGTCGCGAGTCACGCGCACAGCCACACCGGTGCCGCGGACGCGACGCGCTCCTGTCCCGCCTGCCTCGTCGTGCACCACGCGCCGGCGGTGAGCGGGACCGCCGCCTGCGTCGTGCGGCCGCTCTTCGCCGCCGTCGCGGTCGTCGCCGCGCCCCTCCTGCCCCTCGCGCGCCACGACCGGCCGATGGACGCCGGCCGCGCGCCGCCCCTCCCCGCCGTCGGCTGACGTCGCCGGGACTTCCCTTCGTCGCGACCCCCGCGGGTCCGCGCTCCGGCGACGACGCTCGGAGACGCTCGGCGAAGGAGGTTCCGGATGACTCGGCGGCACGTGTGGTCGAAGGTCGTGATGATGGCGGCGCTCGTGGCCCCCGCGGCGACGGCGCGGGCGGAGCCGGTCGAAGACCTGCGCCGGGAGCTGGCCATCGTGAAACGCCAGCTCCGGGAGATGCAGGAGACGATCCGCCAGCAGCAAGCCCTGATGGAAAAGCTGGCCGCCGAAAAGACCCCGGCGCCGCCGAGCCCGAGCGCGAGCGCGCCGCCGGCAGCCGCGGTCGCCGCGGCCGCCCCGCCGCCCCCGCCGGCGGCCGAGACCCCGCCGCCTCCCGCCCCCGCGCCGGCCTGGTCGCCGGCGCAGCCGATCACGCTCCTCGGGGGCGGGCGCGCCTACATGAACATCTCCTTCGACGGCCTCGTCGACGCCGGCTGGTCGACGCGCCCCGACGTGACGCGGCTCGAGCGCGGCGATCACGACCCCCTCCAGCGCGGCTTCACCCTGCCGAACGAGGAGATCTTCCTCGACGGCGCCGTCGACCCCTACTTCAAGGGCGTCGCCGACCTCGTCTTCAAGCTCGACGAGCACAACGACACGACGGTCGAGCTCGAGGAGGCCTACGTCACGACGAGCGCGCTGCCCTGGAACCTCCAGGCGAAGGCGGGACAGTTCTTCACCGAGTTCGGGCGCCTCAACACGCAGCACCCGCACCAGTGGGACTTCGTCGACCAGCCCCTCGTGATCGGGCGGATGTTCGGGCCCGAGGGCCTCCGCAACCCGGGCGCGCGCCTCTCGTGGCTCGCGCCGACGCCCTTCTACTCGGAGCTGTTCCTCGCCGTGCAGGACAGCCAGGGCACGAGCGCGTTCAGCTTCCGGAACGAGGAGCCGCTCTTCGGCCGGCAGCCGATCGTGCGCGACGTCCGCGCGCCGAGCGACCTCGTCTTCGCCCCGCGCTGGGCGGCGTCGTTCGACCTGACGGACTCGCAGACGGTCGTCGCGGGGCTCTCGGGCGCCTTCGGCCCGAACGCCTCCGGTCCCTCGACGCGGACCGAGATCTACGGCACCGACCTCTACTGGAAGTGGAAGCCGCCGTGGCAGTCGGGCGGCTTCCCGTTCCTCGCCTTCCAGACCGAGGCGCTCGCGCGCCGCTACGAGGCGGGCGCGCGTGCGGCCACGGCCGGGCCGGGCGGGGCCGTCGTCCGCGGGCTCCCGGCCGAGACCCTCCGCGACTGGGGGCTCTACGCCCAAATGCTGTGGGGCTTCAGGCCGCGCTGGGTCGCCGGCCTCCGCGGCGACTGGGTGAGCGGGGACCGCGGCGCCTTCCGGCCCGACGCGGACCGCGCCGACCGCTTCCGGCTCTCCCCCGACCTGACGTTCTACCCGACCGAGTTCTCGAAGATCCGCCTCCAGTACGACTTCGACCACGCGCAGCTCACGAAGGACGACAGCTCGGTCTGGCTCCAGCTCGAGTTCCTCCTCGGCGCCCACGCCGCGCACAAATTCTGACGGGAGACCCGATGCACCCCCTCCGCACGCTCGCGCTCACCTGCCTCCTCGCCGCACCCGCGCTCGCCGCGGACGCGCTCCGCGTCGTCGCCACGACGGCCGATCTCGGGGCCATCGCCGCCGCCGTCGGCGGCGACGCCGTCGAGGTGACGACGCTCGCCCGCGCCGCCGAGGACCCGCACTTCGTCGACGCGAAGCCGAGCTTCATCCGCACGCTCAACCGCGCCCAAGTGCTGATCGAGGGCGGCGCCGCGCTCGAAGCCGGGTGGCTGCCGCCGCTCCTCGACGGCGCGCGGAACGCGAACCTCGCGCCGGGCGCGCCCGGCCGCGTCGTCGCGTCGCGCGACGTGGCGCTCCGCGACGTGCCGAGCGCGCTCGACCGCGCGATGGGCGACATCCACCCCTACGGCAACCCGCACTTCCTCCTCGACCCCGCGAACGCGAAGACGGTCGCCGCGGAGATCGCGGCCGCGCTCTGCGCGGTGGACGGCGCGCGGTGCGCCGGGTACCGGTCGGGCGCGGACGGCTTCCGCGCGGCGATCGACGCGAAGCTCCCCGAGTGGCAGCGGACCCTCGCGCCCGCCCGGGGCACGAAGGTCGTCACGTACCACAAGGACTACGACTACTTCGCGGCGCGCTTCGGCCTGGACGTCCTCGGCAACCTCGAGCCGAAGCCCGGCATCCCGCCGTCGCCGACGCACCTGGCGGAGCTCGTCCCGCGCATGGTCGCGGCGAAGGCCCGGCTCGTCCTGGTCGAGCCGTTCCGCGAGCGGCAGACGGCCGACTTCGTCGCCGGGAAGACCGAGGCCAAGGTCGTCGTGCTGCCCATCATGCCGACGGGGAGCGGGCCCGACGCCTACGTCGCCATGATCGACGAGGACGTGCGGCGCGTCGCGGAGGCGCTCCGGTGACGCCGCTCGTCACGCTCCGCGACGTGAGCCTCGGCTACGACGGGCGGCCCGTCCTCGAGCGGGTCTCGTTCGCGATCGGTCGGGGCGAGTTCGCCGCGCTGCTCGGCCCAAACGGCGCCGGCAAGACGACGCTCTTCCGCGGGCTCCTCGGCCTCATCCCGGTCCTCGCCGGCGAGATCGCGTGGAGCGCCGACCGCCGCACGCGTCCCTTCGGGTACGTGCCGCAGAAAGAGGCGCTCGACCCGATCTTCCCGCTCACGGCCTTCGAGGTCGTGCTCATGGGGACGTACGGGGGCCTCGGGCCGCTCCGCCCGCTCGGCCGCGCGCGGCGGGCGCGCGCGGCCGACGCGCTCGCCCAGGTGGGGCTCGCCGACCTCGCGGAGCAGCCGTTCTGGGCGCTCTCCGGGGGGCAGAAGCAGCGCGTGCTCGTCGCCCGCGCGCTCGCCATGGACTCCGACGTCCTCTTCCTCGACGAGCCGACCGCGGGCATCGACTCGCGGGCGGAAGCCGCGATCATGGACCTGATCGCGCGCCTGCACCGCGAGCGCGGGCACACGGTCGTCCTCGTGAGCCATCACCTCCGCCTGGTCGAGCGGCTCGTGGAGTCCGTCATCTGGGTGGAGGACCGCGCGGTGACGAAGGGGCCGGCGGCCGCGCTGTGCGCCAGCGCGTTCGGACGAGGGCTCGCGTGAGCGGCCTCGCCGAGATCCTCCGGCCCGACTTCCTCCTCCACGACGCGCTCGTCGCGAGCGTGCTCGTCGGCCTCGTCTGCCCGCTCGCCGGCGTCTACTTCGTCCTCCGGCGGATGATCTTCCTCGGCGTCGCGCTCCCCCAGATTTCCGCCGCCGGCATCGCGTGCGCGTTCATGGCGTACCGGCTCGCGGTCGGGATGCACGCCCACGAGGCCCCGAGCGAGCGCACGCTGGCGCTCGCCGGGTCCCTCCTCTTCACGCTCGTCGGGCTCGGCGGCCTCGCGGCGCTCGAGCGCCGCGGGCGGGAGACCGTGGAGGCGCGGATCGGCGCCGCGTACGCGGCGGCGGCCGCCGCGACGATCCTCTTCCTCGCCGCGGACCCGTACGGCGAGGCGCAGATGGTGAACCTGCTGAAGGGCGACATCCTGACGATCGGCGACCTGGGACTCCTCCGCGCGGTGCTCGGCGCGGTCGTCCTCGTGCTCGTCGCCTTCCGCCGCGAGTTCCTGCTCGTCTCCTTCGACCGCGACATGGCCGTCGTGCTCGGCCGGTCGGCCCCGCTGTGGGACGCGCTCCTCTACCTCGTGATCGGCGCGACCATCGCGTTCGGCGTCATGACGGCGGGGCCGCTCGTGACCTTCGGGTTCCTCGTCGTGCCGCCGCTCACCGCGCGGCTCGTGACGCGGCACATGCTCGCCTTCTCGCTCGCCGCGGGGGCGCTCGGCGGCGGCGTCGCGTTCGCCGGCTTCTGGGCCGCCTACCGCCTCGACCTGCCGCTCGGGCCCACGCAGGTGGCCCTCGCCACCCTCGTCCTCCTCGCGGTCGGCGCCGGCCGGGCCGTCGCGCGCGCGCGTCCGGGACGCCTGCGCTTTGCCCGCCGGCGCGATCCCGGGTAGGGACCACCGGATGCGGATCGCGTTCCTCCTCCTCGCCGCCCCCGTCCTCGCGGCGTGCCGCTCGACGCCGCCGCGCGGGCCCGGGCGCGCGCTCCTCCTCGCGCAGGCGCAGTTCACCGAGCAGAGCGGCCAGCCGGTCCCGGGACCGGCGCGGCTCGAGATCGTCCGCCCCGCGGGCGACGCGTGGACCACCGAGGTCCTCGAGGACCCCGACAGCAACGCCTTCCACAAGGCGATGCCGTGGGAGGGCGGCTTCCTCACGATCGGCGCGACGAAGGCGATGCTGAAGACGTGGCGGCGCGACGGCGCGCGGTGGGAGGGCGAGACGCGCTGGAACCCGACCTTCGGCGGCAAGTTCGATCGCCTGCGCGACGTCGAGGCGGGCGACCTCCTCGGCGACGGGAAGCACGCGCTCGTGATCGCGACCCACGACCAGGGCGTGATCGCGATCGTCCATCCCGACGACGGCTGGCGCGTCGAGGAGATCGACCGCCAGCCCGACACGTTCGTGCACGAGATCGAGCTCGGCGACGTCGACGGCGACGGGACGCTCGAGATCTTCGCGACCCCGAGCCGCCCGAACAAGCTCGAGTCGGAGCAGCCCGGCGAGGTCCGGATGTACCGCCACGGCCCGAGCGGGTGGACGCGCTCCGTCGTCGACGCCCCGGGCGACACGCACGCGAAGGAGATCCTCGCGACGGACGTCGACCACGACGGGCGCAGCGAGCTCTTCGTCGTCTGGGAGGGTGCCATCGGCGCGGGCGGCGCGATGACGAAGCCCGTCACCATCACGATGTACCGCTGGCGGGACGGCGCCCCCGTCCCGACCGTCGTCGCGACCGTGCCGGACCGCCAGATGCGCGCGATCGACGCGGGCGACGTGAACGGCGACGGGAAGACGGACCTCGTCGCCGGCGCGCTCGAGTCGGGGCTCTGGCTCTTCGAGCAGGACGGCGACGGGTGGAAGAAGACGCGGCTCGACGCGGCGTCGTCCGGGTTCGAGCACCCCGTCCACCTGGCCGACCTCGACGGCGACGGGACGCCCGAGATCTACGTCGGCGCCGAGGACCAGGCGGAGCTGCGCCGCTACGTCTGGAAGGGCGGGCGCTTCGAGCGCACGACGATCGCCCCGCTCCCGAAGGGCGACCTCACCTGGAACATCACGGACGCCGTCCTCTGAGCTCCCCGGCGCATCGCACGAGCGCGATCCGGCGGTCGCGGCTCACGCCCCGCGCGAGGACGGCGACCCCGTCGCCCGGCGGACGCGCGCCGACGAGCGCGAACCCCTCGCTCGGGCAGGCGAGCGGCGCCCGCGGGATCGGGCGGTCCAGGCGGTACGCCACCACCATCAGGTCGACGTCGTAGACGTCCTGCGTCGCGACGAGCCGGTCGGCGGGGCCGACGCGGCGGGCGACCTCGGCGGCGAAGGGGGCGAGCGAGTGCCGCGCCTCGCGGTGCTCCCGCCACACCTGGTTCACGGCGCCGACGCCCGCGTCGACGAAGACGAGGAGCCCCGCGAGCCAGGCGAGCGCCGGACGCGCGGGGACGCGGCGGGCGACCCAGGACGGCACCGGCACGCGCCCGAAGGGCCGCGGCTCGGCGGCCGCCACGGCGAGCGCGCGGCCGGCGAGCAGCGCGACGGCCGGGTAGAGGGGGAGGAGGTACACGTCGCGCTTCCCCGCCGCGAGCGAGAAGACGGCGAGCACCGTGAGCCACCACGCGTGGAGGAAGTGCCCGGCCGCGTCCTCGCGCTCGCCGCGCCACCAGCGCACGGCGCTCCAGAGGAGGACCAGGTTCCACGGCACGAGGTGCACCGCGAGCGCGAGCACCAGGCGGAGCGGCGGGTGCTTGTGCCGCACGACGCCGAAGTGGTGGCGGCCGACGAAGCGGTCGACGTTCTCGAACAGGATGTGGAGGCGGATGAAGTCGGCGCCCGCCTCCCGGTACGCGAGCACGTACCAGCCGACGGCGACGAGCCCCGCGAGCGCCGCGAGCGGCCACGACCACACCGCGCGGAGCCGCGGCCGCTCGCGCCCCACCGCGAGGAAGCCGGCGATCGTGAGGCCGACGAGCGCCGCGCCGGCCGGCCCCTTCGCGAGCACGGCGGCGGCCGTGCCGAGCCAGAAGAGGACGCGCGCCCCGCGGGTCCCGCCGCGCCAGGCGAGGAAGAAGCCCGCGAGCGCGAGCGTGACGGCGGCCGCGAACACCATGTCGACGCGCGCCTGCGACGCCGAGAGCCAGACGCTCGGCGCGCCGAAGAGGACGCCGACGGCGAGCCAGCCCGTCGCGCGCCCGCCGATCGCCGTGCCGAGCGCGAGCGTCGCGGTCGCCATCGCGAACACGCCGACGGCCGAGGGCACCCGGAGGGTGACGTCGGAGAGACCCGCCACCCGCGCGACGCTCGCCGCCATCCAGTGGAAGAGCGGCGGCTTCGAGGGCAGCTCGCCGTTCCGGCGCGGGAGGACCCACTCGCCGTCGCGCACGATCGTCTGCACGACGAGGCCCTCGCGCGCCTCCCCGTGGAGCCCGATCACGGGCGAGCGGAGCGGCCAGGCGAGCCCGAGCGCGAGCGCGACCGCGAGGAGGAGCACGTCGCGCGCGCGGACGGCGGTCACGCCGCGGGCCGGCGCCGCGCCCATGTCCACCAGATCGGGACGACGAACAGGTTGAGCCACGTCGAGGTGAATAGCCCACCGACGATCACGAGGGCCATCGGCTGCTCGATCTCGCCGCCCGCGCGCCCCCCGAGGAAGAGGAGCGGGAGGAGGGCGATGCCGGTCGCGAGCGCGGTCATGAGGATGGGTGCCAGCCGCTCGCTCGACCCCGCCACGACGTCCGCGTGCCCGAGGGGCGCACCGCGCTCGCGCTCCGCCTGGCGGAGCTGCGCGATGAGGACGATGCCGTTCCGGATCGTGATCCCGAGCACGGTGACGAACCCGACGACGGCGCCGAGCGAGAGCCGTCCGCCGGCGCCGAGGACCACGGCCGCCACACCGCCCACGAACGCGAGCGGCACGTTCACCATGGTGAGCGCGGCGAGCCGCACGGTCCCGAAGTCGACGACGAGGAGCACGAACATGCCGAGGAGCGCGAGGCAGCCGAGCCCGAGCAGCCGCAGCCGCGCCGCGCGCGCCGCCGCGTACTCGCCGCCCACCTCGGCGTAGACGCCGGGCGGGAGCGCCAGGCGCGCGACGGCACGCGCCACGTCGGCGGCCACGGCGTCGAGCGGGCGGCCGTGCGCGTCGAGCCGGACGACGACCGTCCGGACGCCGTCCTCGTGCGTGATCCCCGTGCGGAGCGGGCCCGGCTCGACGTCGGCGACCGCGCCGAGCCGCACGACGCGGCCGCCGCCCGCGGTGAGGGGGAGATCGGCGAGGCGCTGCGGATCCCGGGCCGCGTCGCTGTCGACGCGCAGCACGACGTCGACCTGGCGCGCGCCCTCGGTCACGCGGCCGACCGGGACGCCGCCGAGGGCGCTCCGGACCGCCCGCTCGGCCGCCGCCGCCGGGACGCCGAGGCGGAGGCAGTCCTCGCGCCGCGGGCGCACGCGCACGCCGGGCGCGGCGAGCGCCGTGGGCGCGTGGACGTCGGCGGCCCCCGGCACGGCGGCCACGCGCTCGGTGACCGCCAGCGCCGCGCGCTCGAGCGCGGCCAGGTCCGGCCCGCGGAGCTTCACGACGAGCGCGGCGCCGGTGCCCTCGAGCAGCTCCTCGATGCGCTCGTTCAGGAACTGCTTCAAATCGAACGCGAAGCCGGCGATCCGATCGAGCCGCGCGCGGAGCTCGGCCGTCGTCGCCTCCGCGGGCGCGTCGGGGTCGAGCTGCACCATGAGCTCGCTCCGCTCGGCGCCCCAGGCGTCCTCGGAGAGCGACGACCGGCCGATCACCTGCGCGACGGAGCGGACGCCGGGGACGCCGAGCGCCGCCTTCCCCGCGACGGTGCCGACGCGCCCCGACTCCTCGAGGCCGACGCCGGGCGCGCCCGTCATGTGCATGACGAAGTTCGTCTCGTGGAACTCGGGGAGGAACTCGAGGTGGAGGAACGGGACCATGGCGGCGCCGGCCGCGAGCGCGGCGACGCTCGCGACGACGAGGGCGCGGGGCCGCGCGAGCGCGCGGCCGAGCGCCCGCTCGTAGCGGCGCCGGAGCGCCGTCACGACGCGCGACGGCGCGGCGTCCGCGGCGGCGCCCGGCAGCAGCACGACCGCCAGGGCCGGGGTCACGGTGAGGGCGACGACGAGCGAGGCGAGGGTCGCGAGCACGTAGGCGACGGCGAGCGGGCGGAAGAGCGCGCCCTCGACGCCGCCCAGGAAGAAGACGGGCAGGAAGACGAGCGCGACCATGAGCGTCGCGTACACGACCGCGCTCCGCACCTCGACCGACGCCCGGAGGACGACGGCGGGGGCGTCGGCGCCCGGGGGCGCCGTCCGGAGCCGGCGCCACGCGTTCTCGACGTCGATGATGGCGTCGTCGACGACCTCACCGACGGCGATCGCGAGCCCGCCGAGGACCATGACGTTCAGGGTCGCGCCGAAGGCGCGGAGGACCGCGACCGCCGCGAGGAGCGAGAGGGGAATGGCGAGGACGCTGATCGCGGCGTTCCGCAGGTGCCCGAGGAAGACGACGAGGACGACGGCGACCAGCACGGCGCCCGTCCAGAGCGCGCGGCGGACGTTCCCGATCGCGTGGGTGACGAAGGTCGCCTGGCGGAACATCCCGGGGTCGCTCCTCACGCCGGGCGGCAGGGCGCGCGCGACCGCCGCGAGCGCGGCCTCGACCTCCCGCGTGACCGCGAGGACGTTGACGCCCGGCTGCCGCGTGACGAGGAGGACGATGCCGGGATCGCCGTCGACGCGCGCGTCGCCGACCGGCACGGCGGGGCCCTCCCCGACCGTCGCGACGGCGTCCACGGGGATCGGGACGGCGTCGCGGCCGGGCAGCGGCGCGCGCGCGACGTCGGCCGGGCTCCGCAGGCGGCCGTCGAACCACGCCGGGAGCCGCTGCCCCGCGCCGTCGATGAAGCCCGAGCCCGCCGCCGCGTCCGCGTCGCGCACCGCGCTCGCGAGATCGTCGAGCGTGACGCCCATCGCCCACAGGCGCTCGGGCGTCGTCGTCACCTGCACCTGGCGCGGGCTCCCGCCGTAGACGACGACGTTCGCGACGCCGGGCACCGCGAGGAGCCGCGGCCGGATCGTCCACTCGGCGAGGTCGCGGAGCGCGAGCGGGGAGACCTCGGGGGCGGCGCGAAGCCCGATCGCGAGGATCGTCGTGAGCGCCGAGGCGAGCGGCGCGACGGCCGGGCGGACGCCCGCCGGCAGCTCCTCGGCCGCGAGCGCGATCCGTTCGATGACGAACTGCCGCGCCCGGTACGGGTCGGTGCCGTACGGGAAGAACGTGGTCAGGACCGAGAGGCCCGGCGTGGAGGCGGAGCGGATCCGGTCGACCTCGGGCGACCCTGCGAGCGCGCGCTCGAGCGGCCCCGTGACGAGCGCCTCGACGTCCTCCGCGGCGAAGCCGGGAGCCTCGGTCTGGATCTCGACGATCGGCGGCGCGAACTCGGGGAAGACGTCGAGCGGCGCTTCGCGCGCCGCCCACACGCCGACGGCGAGGAGCGTCACGGCGAGGAGGAAGACCGCCGTGCGGTGTCTCAGGGACGCGGCGACGAGGCGCGCGACCACCCGGCTACCTCACTCCTCCTCGCCCCCCGCGGGGAGCCGCGCCGCGGAGAGGAGGCTCGCGGCGCCCGTCGTGACGACGCGCGCGCCCGGCGGGACCCCGCTCGCGACCTCGACCTCCGCGTCGCGCGCGACGCCGAGCGCGACCGGGTGGGGCACGTATCTCCCGGGCGCTTCCTCGACGAAGACGAGGGCGGTGGTGCCGTCACGAACGACGGCCGCGGCCGGCACGAGGACGGCCTCCCGCACCCGGCCGACCTCCATCGCGACCGCCCCCGTCATCCCCGGCCGGAGCACGTGCTCCGGGTCCTTCACCCGGAGCCGGACGGGCGCCGTCCTCGACGCCGGGTCCACGTACGCCGGCACGGCGTCCACCTCGCCCGCGAAGGTGCGGCCCGGGAAGGCGTCCATCACGACCTTCGCCGCCGCGTGCTCGTCGACGCGCCCGATCTCCTGCTGCACGAGCTGCGCCATCACCCAGGCCTCGTCGGCCCCGAGCGGCGCCCGCGGCGCGGCGGTGCCGAAGCTCGCGACGGCGGCGCGGGCGCGGGCGACCGCGGCCGCACTCGACGCCTCGTCCGCGCGCGCGGCCTCGAGCTCCTTCCGCGGCGCGACCGCCCCCCGCTGGAGGTCCTCCGCCCGGCGCAGCTGCTCGGCCGCGAGGCGGTGCTTCGCCTCCGCGTCGGCGAGCTGCGCCTCGGCGTCGCGCACCTCGGGCGGCACCGGCTCGGCGGTGACGGCGCCGAAGGCGTGCACGACGTCGTGCACGGCGGCGGTCGTCGCCGCGGCGGTCTCGAGGCCGGGGACGCTCGCCTCGCGCGGCGGCTCCTCGCGCTCGCCGCCGCCGCAGGCCGCGAGCGCGACGGCGAGGAGGAGGGCCGCCCGCGTCACGGGGCCTCGCCCCCCACCGCCTCGAGCACCTGCGCGTCGGCCTCGTGCCGCTCGAGCCACGCGTCGATCGCGGCGCCGCGGACCTGGAGGAGCCGGTCCTGCTGGACCAGGAGCTCCGGGAGCCCGAGCGAGCCCGCGTCGAACGCGCGCGCGAGCGCGGCTTGCGCCTCGCGCGCCGCCGGCAGCGCCTCCGTCTCGTAGCGGCGCCACGCGGCGTCCGCGGCGTCGCGGCGGACGACCGCGACGTGCACCTCGCGCGGGATCGCGTCGCGGAGGCGCGCAACCTCGGTCTTCGCGCCGCTCGCCTGCGCGAGCAGCTCGGCCTCGGTCCCCTGCTCGCGATTGAAGACGGGCAGCGGCACCGAGATCCCGCCGCCCAGGATCCGCTCGTTGCCGGACTCGTGGCGGTAGAAGCCGCGGAAAGTCGGGTTCGGGATCCAGCCGCGCCGGCGCACGACCGCCGCCTCGGCCTCGAGCCGCGCTGCCTCCTCGCGCGCGGCCGCGAGGTCGGGCCGCTCGGCGAGCGCGCGCGCGACGAGCGCCGCCTCCGGCTCCCGCACGAGGGGCCGCTCCTCCCCGGGCGCGACCGTGAGCGATTCATCGGCCGGCGCGCCGAGCGCGACCCCGAGGCGGGCGACGGCCTCCGCGCGCGCGGTTTCGGCCGCCGTACGCTCGGTCTCGGCGCGCGTCGCCTCCAGCTCGGCGAGCCGCGCGTCGAGCGTGCCGACCTCGCCGCTCCGGAGGCGCCGCCGCGTCGCCTCGGCCACGCGGCGCGCGAGGGCGAGCCGCTCCTCGGCGAGCGCGCGGCGGCGCTCGGCGGCGGCGAGCCCCCAGAACGCGCGCCGCACCTCCCCGTCGACCGTCCGCCGCCGGTCCGCGAGCGCCTGCATCGCGTGCGCAACGTCGTGCTCCGCGGCGCGGATGCGGAGCCCGCGCTGCCCGATCTCGACCTCTTGCCCGACCTCGATCCCGCGGTCGTTCTCCACGTCGGGCCCGAGCGCGTGGCGCGCGACGTCGCCGCTGAGGGTCGGATTCGCCGGGATCAGGCGCGCCTGGCGGAGGCGAGCCTGCGCGGCGGCCAGGTCGGCTTCCGCGGCGCGGAGGACGGGGCTCGCGGCGTGCGCGCGCGCGAGCGCCTCGTCGAGGCGGAGATCGGCGGCGAGGACGCGGCCCGCGTTGCCGGCGCCGCCGACGACGAGGAGAGCGAGCGCGAGCCTCACGCGCCGTCCCTGTAGCACGAACCACCTCATCGCCCGAATGCCACGAGCGCGATCCCGAGCACCGGATCGTGCGGCGCCGGCGGCTGCTCCCCGGTGAGCACGCGGAGCGCCACGCGATGCGGCCCGGGGGCGAGCGCTGGGAGCGCGAACGGATAGGTGCGCCAGTCGACGTGCAGCGCGGGCGCGGCGACCCGCACGCCGTCGACGGAGACCTCGAGCCTCGCGCAGCCGCGGCGCCGCACGCCGCGGAGCGGCCGCGCGACGACGCGCAGCACGCCCCGCCGGCGAGGCGCGTCGGCGAGCGTCAGATGCGCCTCGGGTCCCGTCACGCGGACGAACGGCGGACCGGCCGGCGACCAGTTCGGCAGGAAGGTGATCCTGCCCTCGTCCGCCGCGAGGCGCTCCGCCGCCACGTCCGCCTGGCCGCGGAGATCACCCAGCTCGACGCTCGCTGGCGAGTGGAGCCCGATCCGCATCCTGCTCGCGCGCGGGACGAGCACCTCCGGCAGCGCGACGAGCGCGACGAGCGCCGCACCGACGACGGTGGCGCGGGCCGTCGGCCGCGCCGCGAGCCCCCAGAAGGCGA
>DASRHG010000201.1:0-7922 GCA_035650655.1 Binatia bacterium
GCGCCTTCTACCACTACCGGGTGGTGGCGACGAACGCGGCCGGGACGGCGACGGGCCCGGATCAGACGTTCCAGGCAGGCCCGGGCCTCTGGACGCCGTTCTCACGCTGCCCCGTCGACGACCCGATCATGCTCGCCGCCGACGGCGTGAACACCGAGGCGCTGTGTGTAAACGCACATTCCCTCAGCGGCAGCCTCACGATCGGGACCTTCACGGTTCCGACCGGGGGCACGGATCTTCAGTTCGGGGTCGTGTTCGACCAGGGCACCGGCGTCTTCACGATCGTCCCGCCGCCTGCCGGAGCGATCATGTCCGACCCGGTGACGTTCGTCGCCGCCAACCTCACGATCACGGGCGTGGTCGAGGCGGCCGGGCCACCGTCGAACTTCGACCTGGTCGCCGGCATCTCGCAGGGGCAGCCGATCATCACGGTGCCGGTCAAGTTCCACCTGATCAACGACGTGCTCGGGCCGAACTGCTACATCGGCTCCGACCAGAATCCGATCCTCCTGCATCCCGAGAACACCGACATCTCGGGCCTGATGGGCTTCTTCGAGTCGTTCGACCCGACCGGCGCGTCCGATCCCAACGGGCCACTCGCGACGCTCGTGGTGAGCGGACTGGTCCAAGGCGACGACACGTTCGCGGTGCCCGGGTCGAGCGGATGCGGACAGAACGGCTCGCTCAACGCCGTCGTCGACGCCGTGGCCGGCCTGCCCACACCCTCGGGCAGCAACCACCTCGTGCTCGACGAAGCCTCGTCGGCGCTGGCCCTCCCGTCGGGGCCCACGGTGCTGACGGGACAGGACTTCGCGAATGACTGGCACATCGGATTCGGCATGTAGGTAGTGGCGATCCTTCGGCGGGGCGACTGCCTTCGACGAGCGCCTCGGCGCGCGCGAGGCCGGAAGGAGTCGCCCCCCGAAGGCGCCGCATCGTCTCCCTCGGTCTCGAACGCCTCGTTCGGGTGGGACGTCGTCGTGGACGAGGTCCCACCCGATCAGGGGCGGCGTGGGGCGCGCGCGGGCCGGCGCTCGGCACGTCCTGCCGGCGAAAACAGCATCGCGCGGCGTCGCATCAGGCCGCGCCCGCGCGCTCGCCCGCGCGGCCGAGGTCGCGAAGGATCTCCCCGGCCGCCCGCATGCCCTCGCTCGCCGCCCCCTCCATGAATCCCTGGAACTCGATCGAGCAGTGCTCGCCCGCGAAGTGGCAGCGTCCCGAGCGGGCGCGCTCCGCGCCGGCGAGGCTCGTGTACTGGCCGACGCGCCAGCAGGCGTACGAGCCCCGCCGCAGCGGCTCGACGGCCGGCGCCGAGAGCGTCGCGCGGCCGGTCCACTCGGCCGCGATGCCGGGGAAGACGCGCCCGAGCTGCGCGAGAAACGCCCGCGCGGCGGCCGTGACGCCGGCCGGGCTCGTGTCCGCGAGCGCCCTGCCCGCCGATCCGCCGCTGTACTGGACGAGGATGCCTTCCCGGCCGGGCTGCCGCCGCGTCACCTCCCACGTGTTCTGGTAGCCGACGTCGGCGAAGCTCGAGCCGCTCGACCGCCCCCACGGTCCGGCCGTCCGCCAGAGCCGGCGATGGAACTGGAGCGCGAGCTTCGCGTTCGTGCCGTAGCCGAGCTCCGCGATCGCCCGGCGCTTCACTGCGTCGAAGCCGGCGCCCGCGAGATCGAGCGCGCGGAGCACCGAGAAGGGCGGCGTCAGGACGACGTGATCCGCCTCCACCGCGGGCGCGCCGGCGAACGACAGCCGGAGCGTGCCGTCCCGGTCCCGCGCGAGCGCGGTGAGGCGCATGCCGAGCTCGATCGTCCCGGCCGGCAGCGCCGCGGCGATCGCCTGCGGGAGCCGCTCGTTGCCGCCCCGGACATGAAAGCGCTCGTCCGAGGATCCGAAGATCGCGAACCCGCCCCGGCTCGGCTGCGAGCCGAGCAGGTAGACGAGGTTCAAGGCGCTCTGCGCCGTCGCGTCGAGGCCGTACTCGACGACGTAGGCAACCTCGAGCAGGCGGCCGAGCCGCGACCCGGTGCCGCCGGGGACGCGCGTCGCGATCCAGTCGCGCACGCTCATCGCGTCGAGCGCCCGGCCGGCGGGCGTCGCGCGCGTGTGGAGCGTCGGGAAGCCCGCCTCGCGCACGTCCCGGGAGAGCGCCGCGAACACCGGCTCGAAGTCCCGACGGGCCTGGGTGAGCGGGTAGTACCCGCCGTCGAGGAAGTACGTGTCGGTCGCGCCCGGGGGATCGTCGCCGCGGAGGTCGTCGAGCGGGAGCCCGAACCGGCGGGCGAGCCGCCGCACGGTGGCGTGTCCGGAGTCGATCAGCTCGGCGCAGTGCTCGCTCACCTGCCCCGCCGCCCACGACGCCGAGTCGGACTCGATCCGCCCCCCGACGCGTCCGGACGCCTCGTAGACCGTCGCGGCGACGCCCGCGTCGTGGAGCGCGAGCGCCGCCGTGAGCCCGGCCAGGCCGGCGCCGACGATCGCGATGCGCGGCCCGCCCCGAGTCGCGCGCCGCGGGGGAACCCGCGACGGCGCCACGGCGAGCGCCGCAAGCGCGCTCGCGCCGCGGAGGACCTCCCGCCGCGTGAGCCCCTCTCCCACGAGGTCGTCGACGGGGATGCCGCGCCGCGCCGCCTCGGCGTGCTCGGCCGCGAGGCGGGCGACGAGCCGAAGGAGCGGCGTCCGGGCCATCGGGTCCCGGGGCGTACGACGGCCGCGCGGCCGCGTCAACGAACACCGCGGCCGCCTCGACGCCGCGCGCGCCGGCTCCGCGTGAGGCCGGCATGCCGGACGCGCCCCCGGCCCGCGGCGCCGGCGGTCACCCGCCGGCCGCGGCGTCCGGCGGCACGAGCACGGTCGCCCGGCGCCCGAACCGCGCGCCGGACGCGCGCGCCACCGCCGCCGCGACGGTCGCCCCGCGCATGCGGCCGCCCGATTGACGGAGGGGCAGAAAGCAACGAGAAATCGAGCCGACGACGATGCCGAAGCGGCCGGCCTCCCGCGCGACGACCGACCGTCATCCGGCGGTGCGCCGCGGGCCGCGGCGCGCCGCGCCCGAGGTCGCGACGGCGGGCGCCGGGCGCGTGGTGCCGCGCGACCTCGCCTCCGCGATCGTGCGCCTCGGCGACCGCGAGGTGCAGCTCACGAACCTGACGAAGCTCTTCTGGCCGGAGCTCGGCATCACGAAGGGCGACTTGATCCAGTACTACGTCGACGTCGCGCCCGTCCTCCTGCCCCACGTCCGCGACCGCGCGATGGTGATGAAGCGGTACCCGAACGGCGCCGCGGGAGCGTACTTCTTCATGAAGCGGGCCCCGTCGCCGCGGCCGCCCTGGATCGCGCTCTGCTCGATCGAACACGCGTCCGGCAGCGTGATCGACTTCCCGATGATCCAGGACCTCCCCTCCCTCCTCTGGGTCGTCAACCTCGGCTGCATCGACCTGAACCAGTGGTACGCCCGCTGCGACGACGTCGACCGGCCCGACTACCTCCACTTCGACCTCGACCCCGGCCGGCACGCGGCATTCGAGCAGGTCCTCGAGGCGGCGCACGTCGTCCACCGGGCGCTCGACGGCCTCGGGATGCCGAGCTGGGTGAAGACGACCGGCTCGCGCGGGCTCCACGTCTACGTGCCGATCGTCCGCGGCCCGACGCAGAAGGAGGTGTGGGCCGTGTCGAAGACGATCGCGTTCGAGCTGGCGGCCGCCCACCCGCGCATCATGACCGCGGAGTACCGCCTCGCCAAGCGGCCGACGGACCGCGTCCTCATCGACTACAACCAGAACGCCTGGGGACGCACCCTCGCCTCGGTGTACTCCGTGCGCCCGACGCCGTTCGCGGGCGTCTCCACGCCGGTCACGTGGGCGGAGATCGAGCGCGGCATCCGCCTCGAGGACTTCCGGCTCGACAACGTGCCGTCCCGGGTCGCGCGGCTCGGCGACCTCTGGGCCCCGCTCCTCGCCGCCGACGGGCGCTTCGACCTCCACCGCCTGACGCGCGGTACGCCGCTTGCACGGCCGCGTCGCTCATGACGACCATGACGGAGCACGTGAACGTCGGCGATGCCGAGCGCGCCGCCTCGGTCCTCGGCGGTGTGGCGCTTCTCGTCTACGGGCTCGCCCGCGGGACGCTCGCCGGGAGTGCGCTCGCGCTCCTCGGCGGCGCGCTCGCGTACCGCGGCCTCGGCGGGCACTGCCCGCTCTACGACGCGCTCGGCATCGACACGAGCGAGGGCGGCCGGCGCGCCCGGGCGGCGGGCGACGCGATCGTCGAGCAGGCGTCGGAGGACTCCTTCCCCGCGAGCGACGCGCCGAGTTGGACGCCGACGACCGCCGTCGGCGAGCCGCAGGCCTGAGGGCGGCGCGCGCCCTCACCGCCCGCGCCACACCGGCGTCCGCTTCTCCTTGAACGCCTGGATGCCCTCCTTCGCGTCCTCGCTCATGAAGACGCTCGCCGAGTAGCTCATCTCGTTCACGAGCGCCTCCTTGAGCGGGAGGAACGTGCTCTCCTTCGCCGACCGCTTGCAGGCGCGGACGGCGAGCGGGCCGTTCAGACAGATCGTGGCCGCGAGCTCGCGTGCGGTGGGAAGCACCCGGTCGTAGGGGACGACGCGGTTCACGAGCCCCATCTCGTAGGCGCGCTGGGGAGTGATGCGGTCGGCGAGGAGGAGCACCTCCATCGCGTTGCACCAGGAGAGCTGCCGCGCGCTGTGCACCGTCGAGCCGCCGCCGGGGAAGAGGCCGCGGCGCGGCTCGGCGAGCTGAAACCACGCCGTGTCGGCGCACACGCGCAGGTCCGTGTTCCACATCATCTCGAGCCCGCCGGCGGCGCAGATGCCGTTGATCGCGGCGATGATCGGCTTGTAGAGCTTGAACTCCTCGTCGGTCTCGGGGAGGACCGCCCCGTCGCGGAGCACGGCGACGAGCGAGTGCGCGTACGTGTAGCGGCTCTCGCCGACGGCCTCGCGCGCGCCGCCCGCCGCGAGCTTGTCGGCCTCCTCCGTGACGCGCGGGACGAACGTCTTCAGGTCGGCGCCGACGCAGTAGACGTCCCCCACCCCGGTCAGGATCGCGACGTACGCGTCGTCGTCGTCGCGGAAGCGGACCCAGCAGTCGGCGAGGCGCCCGAAGTGCTCGAGGTCGAGCGAGTTGCGGTGCTCGGGACGGTCGATCGTGACGGTGACGACGTGGCCGTCCTTCTCGTAGTGGATCGCCATGGCGCTGCCACTACACCCGACCTGCGCCGTCGCGCCAGCGCGGCGGCGCGCGGGTCGCAGGACCCTCCCGCAGATGCTACGGTCGCGGGGTGGCACGCATCCGGGTCCTCTTCGAGAGCGGCGAGCCCGAGCGGGTGATCGAGTACGACCCGCGCCGGGCGCCCTTCCAGCACGACGGCCGGCCGGGGTCGATCCTCGACGTGCTCCTCGGGCACGGCGTCGCGCTCGAGCACGCGTGCGGCGGCAACTGCGCGTGCACGACGTGCCACGTGATCGTGAAGCAGGGCTTCCCGAAGCTCGGCGAGGCGAGCGAGGAGGAGGAGGACCTCCTCGACAAGGCGCCCGGGCTCACACCGACCAGCCGGCTCGGCTGCCAGGCCGTGCTCGACGACCCCGACGCGGAGATCGTGGTCGTCGTGCCGAAGTACACCATCAACCAGATCTCCGGCTCGCATGGCGGCGCCTGAGATCGCCGCCCGCGTCGAGCGCGTGGTCGCGCACGCACCCGACACCCGCTCGCTCTTCCTCCGGCTCCCGGCGGGCGAGCGCCTCGCCTTCCGCCCCGGGCAGTTCATCTCCTGCCTCCTCCCGGTCGGCGGGGAGCGCCTCACGCGCCCCTACTCGATCGCCTCCGACCCCGAGCGGGGCGACCTCCTGGAGATCGTGCTGAACCGGGTGCCCGGGGGCGCCGGATCTCATTATCTATTGTCGCTCCCGGAGGGGGCGATCCTGCACTTCACCGGGCCGTGGGGCACGTTCGTCCTCGACCGGGCCCCCGACGCCGAGGCCGTCTTCATCGCCGACGGCACGGGCGTCGCGCCCATCCGGCCGATGATCCACCGCGCGCTCGCGACCGGGCCGCGCCATCCGCTGACCCTCGTCCACGCGGGCGCGCGCAAGGAGGCGCTCCTCTACCGGCGCGAGATGGAGACGCTCGCCCGCGAGCGGGAGGAGTTCGCCTTCGAGCCGCTGCCGCCGGGCGTCCTCGTGGACGAGGTGCGGCGCCGGTGGGTCGCGGAGGACGGCGACCGGACCCGGCGCTTCTGGATCTGCGGGGTCGGCGACGTCGTGCCGCGCCTGCGGGATCTGCTCCGCGGCGCCGGCTACGAGCGGCGCGCGGTCCAGTACGAGAAGTGGTGAGGCGGAGGGACGCGACGCCGATTCGCGGGCGGTCGCCGGCCCTGCCCGCCTTCCCGCTTGTTTCACGCCCCCCTGCCGTGCCATGGGCGGCGCGATGAGGGCTCCGCGCCGCGCCGCCTCCCTCCCCCTGCCGCCCGACCTCGCCATGTGCCGCCGCGTCGCGCGGCGGGCGGAGGAGCTCGGCTACGAGAGCCTCTGGATCGCGGACACGGGCGCCGGGCCGGACGCCTTCGTCGTCGGCGCGGTCGCGGCAGAGGCGACGCGGCGCGTGCGGATCGGGACGGCGGTCGTCCCCATCTACACGCGCGCGCTCCCCGTCCTCGCCGCGGGCGCCGGGTCGGTGGCGCAGCTCGCCCCCGGCCGCGTCGTCCTCGGCCTCGGCGTGTCGAGCGAGACGATCGTCGAGGCGTGGGGCGGCGTGCCGTTCCGCCGGCCGCTCACGCGCATGCGCGAGACGGTGGAGGTGCTCCGGCGGATGCTCGCGGGCGAGCGCGTCACCTTCGAGGGGAAGACGGTGCGGACGCGCGGCTTCCGGCTCGTCTCGGCACCGCCCGCGCCGGTGCCGATCCACGTCGCGGCCCTGATGCCGCCCATGCTCGAGCTCGCGGGCGAGATCGCCGACGGCGTCATCCTGAACTTCTTCCCCGTGGAGGCGGTGCCGAAGATCCTGGCGTACGTCCGCCGCGGCGCCGAGCGCGCCGGGCGCGACCCGCAGACGCTGGAGGTCGTGGCGCGCTTCCAGGTGATCGTCACCGACGACGTCCCCGCCGGGCGCGCGGCGCTGCGCCTCATGATGGGCCCGTACTTCGCGACCTCGGTCTACAACCGCTTCGTCGCGTGGTGCGGCTTCCCCGACGAGGCGCGCGCGATCGACGCCGGCTGGCGCGCGAAGGACCGCGCCGCGAACCAGGCGGCCGTGACCGACGCGATGATCGACCGATTGGCCGTCGTCGGCGACGCCGCCCACTGCCGCGCGCGCCTGGCGGCGTTCGAAGCGGCCGGCGTGACGACCGCCATGGTGCACCCCTTCCTGTTCGACGAGCCGTCGATCTGGCGGGCGCTCGAGGCGCTCGCCCCGGCTTGAGCGGACGCGGCCGGCTGTGCTCTAGTCGCAGGCGATGGTCCTCCTCTGGGAGCATCCCCTCTCGCCCTTCGCGCAGAAGGTGAAGATCGCGCTCGCCGAAAAGGGCGTGCCGTTCGAGACGCGGATGCCCGACCTCCTCGGCGGCGGCGACGCCGCGTTCGCGGCCGCGAGCCCGCGCCGCGAGGTCCCCGTCCTGGTCGACGGCGACACCACCGTCTTCGACTCGACGATCATCCTCGAGTACGTCGAGGACCGCTGGCCGACGCCACCCCTCCTGCCGCGCGAGCCTGCGGCGCGGGCGCGCGTCCGCATGCTCGAGGAGCTCTGCGACACCTACTACGAGGCGATCAACTGGGCCGTCTTCCCTGCGGTGCACGGCGCCGCGTGGAGCGGCAATTCGCCGGCCGCCGGCTCGCGCCTCGCGGCCTGGCTCGAGCGCGTGTCCGCACGACCGAGCGTCGCCGCGACGTTCGAGGCCGCGGCCGCGGC
>DASRHG010000202.1:0-29909 GCA_035650655.1 Binatia bacterium
TTGAGATTGTGCTCGCGGGCCCCGCGAACGACGATGCCGCCCGCCACGCGCCCTACCCGCCCAGCTCCGCGCGCGCGTCGGCGACCGCCCGCTCGACCGTGCGCCGGTACTCCGCCAGCTCTTCGGGCGACTCCGCCTCGAACCGCATGACGAGGACCGGCTGGGTGTTCGACGCGCGCAGGAGCCCCCAGCCGCGCGGGAACCGGACGCGCACGCCGTCGACGTCGATGAACGGCAGGCCGTCGGCGCGGAACCGTTCGCACACGCGCGCGGCGACCGCGAACTTCAAATCGTCGGGGCAGTCGACGCGGATCTCGGGCGTCGCGTGCGACGGCGGGAGGTCCGCGAGGAGCTCCCCGACCGTTCGCCCGGTCCGCGCGAGGATCTCGAGCAGGCGCGCGCCGGCGTAGATCGCGTCGTCGTACCCGAAGTACCGCTCCTTGAAGAAGATGTGTCCGCTCATCTCGCCGCCGAGGAGGGCGCCCGTCTCGCGCATCTTCGCCTTCAAGAGCGAGTGCCCCGCCTTCCACATGATGGCATGGCCGCCGCGCGCCGCAATGTCGTCGTAGAGGCGTTGCGAGCACTTGACCTCGGACACGATCACCGCGCCGGGGTTCCGCTCGAGCACGTCGCGGCCGTAGAGGACGAGGAGCTCGTCGCCCCACACGATGCGCCCCGTCGCGTCGACCACGCCGATGCGATCCGCGTCCCCGTCGAACGCGATCCCGAGCGTGGCGCCGCGCGCGCGCACGGTGCGGATCAGGTCCGCGACGTTCTCGGGGATCGTCGGATCCGGGTGGTGGTTCGGAAACCGCCCGTCGAGATCGCAGAAGAGCTCCGTCACACTCGCACCCATGCGGCGGTAGATCGCGGGCGCGACCGGCCCCGCCGTCGCGTTGCCGGCGTCGACGACGACGTCGATCGGGCGCCGGAGCGCGCCCACGTGCTCCACGACCCAGTCCTGATAGACGGGCACGACCGCGCGCGCCTCGCACCCGCCCGCACCCGTCCGGAAGCGGCCCGCCTCGACGCGGCGTCGCAAGTCCTGGATCCGCTCGCCGTGGAGCGACTCGGTGCCGAGGCAGATCTTGAAGCCGTTGTGGTCCGCCGGGTTGTGGCTCCCGGTCACCTGCACGCCGCCGTCGAGACCCCAGTGGAAGAGCGAGAAGTACATGAGCGGTGTGGGGCACACGCCGATGTCGACCACGTCGACGCCGGTCGCGCGGATCCCGTCGACGAGCGCCGCAGCGTAGCGGTCGGACGTGAGCCGGCAGTCGCGCCCGACGCTCACCCGCCGCTTGCCGGCCTCGGCGACGAGGGTCCCGAACCCGAGCCCGAGACGCCGCGCGAACTCCGCGTCGTAGTCCTGCTCCGCGACTCCGCGGATGTCGTACTCGCGGAAGATCGCAGGATTCAGTTCAGGACCTCCACGTGGTGGCGCTCCCGAAGTCCTCGCGACAGCCAGTCCTGGAAGCGCTCCTCGAGGTTCTGGTTGTAGAGCTCCTGGCGGATCGACTCCTCGACGTCCTTGATGTCCTTGTGTCCGGACGCGATCCGCTCGTCGATGCGGAGCAGGTGGAATCCGGTGCTCGTCCGGATCGGCTCGCTCACCTCGCCGCGCTTGAGCTCGAACGCCGCTTCGTCGAGCTCCTTCTCCATCTCGCCGCGCGCGAACGTGCCGAGCTCGCCGCCCTTCTCGGCGCTCGGCCCGTCCGAGAACTGCCGCGCGAGCGCGCCGAAGTCCCTGCCGTCGAGCGCGAGCTCGCGGACCTCGAGCGCTTTCATCCGTTGGTGCTTCACCTCCTCCTCGCTCGCGCCCGGGTCGAGCGCGAACAGTATCTCGCGCACGCGCACCTGCTCGTCGACGCCGTAGTCCGCGAGGTGCGCCTCGTAGTAGCGCTTCACCTCCTCGGGGCTGACGTTCACGTGCTGGCGGATCTCGCGGTTCACCAGCTGGACCTTCTCGATCTCCGCCTTCACCTTCGCCTTGTAGGCGTCGAGCGTCATGCCCTGGTCCGCCAGCACGCGCGTGAAGCGCTCCGGGTCGAGACCGTTGCGCGCCTGGATCTCGGCGATGTAGCGCGCGACGTCCTCGTCGCGTGCGGCGATGCCCTGCGCTTTCACCTCCTTCTCGAGCAGCTTGTCCGTGATGAGCGCGTCGAGCGCCGCGGCAGCGTCGGCTCCGGCGGTGCCCCGCTCCTGCTTGTACCGCCGCAGCTCGTGCTCGGTGATCGGCTCGCCGTCGATCGTCGCGACGATCCGGTCCACCACCTCCGCACGTGCCGTGGAGCACAGCGCCAGAAACAAGACGACCGCGCCGCAACGGCTCCAGCGTGGCATCGGAGCGCCGCGTATCACGCCGCCGCGAGCCTCTGCAACACGGTGCGCAACTCCGCGATCGTTCCGTCGTGGTCGGTCGCCGCGACCTGCACCGCGAGGGCCGAGCCGCTCGTGAGCTTCAGACGGCCCCGGCTCCCGCGCACCACCTCGAGGAGCCGCTCGACCCCCACTGGCGTCCCGGGATCGAATTCGAGCAGGACCGCGTCGGCGCGCCGCCGCGCCCGGACGACGCGGAGGTCCTTCAGCCAGCGGCGGAGCTCCATCAGGCGCATCAGCGTGTCGACGAGGGGCGGCACGGGACCGTAGCGGTCCGCGAGCTCCGCGGCGATCGCCTCGAGATCCGGAACGCCGCGGATGCCCGCGAGCCGCTTGTAGACCATGAGCCGCTGACTCTCGTCCGGCACGTACGTCTCGGGGACGTAGGCGGGAATCCCGAGCTGCACCTCCGGCTCGATCTCCGCCTCGCTCGGCTCGCCGCGCAGCTCGCGCACGGCCTGTTCCATCATGTGCGTGTAGAGCTCGAGCCCGACCGCCGTGATGTGCCCCGACTGCTGCTTGCCGAGCAGGTTGCCGGCGCCGCGGATCTCGAGGTCGTGCGCCGCGAGGCGGAAGCCGCCGCCCAGGTCGTCGAGCTCCTGGAGGACGCGGAGCCGCTTCTGGGCGTCGGGCGTGATCAGGTGCTCGCCCGGTATCAATAGATACGCGTACGCGCGGTGGTGGGAGCGGCCGATGCGGCCGCGCAGCTGGTAGAGCTGCGCCAGGCCGAAGGTGTCGGCGCGGTTGATGATGATCGTGTTCGCGCGCGGGATGTCGAGACCCGACTCGATGATCGCGGAAGTGACGAGCACGTTCGTCTCGCCGTGCATGAAGCCGAGCATCGTCTTCTCGAGCGCGCGCTCGTGCATCTGCCCGTGGGCGACCGCGATGAGCGCTTCGGGCACGATCTCGCGCAGGCGGCGGGCGACGGCCTCGATGTTCTCGACCCGGTTGTGCACGAAGAACACCTGCCCAGCGCGGCCGAGCTCGCGCACGATCGCGTCGCGGATGACCGCCTCGTCGTACTTCGTCACGTAGGTCCGGATCGCGAGCCGGTCGACCGGCGGCGTCTCGATCACCGACAGGTCGCGGATGCCGGAGAGCGCCATGTTCAGCGTGCGCGGGATGGGCGTCGCCGTGAGCGTCAGGAGGTCGACCGTGGCACGCAGCTGCCGGATCCGCTCCTTGTCCTTCACCCCGAAGCGGTGCTCCTCGTCGACGATGAGGAGGCCGAGCTGCTTGAAGGCCACGTCCTTCTGGAGGAGTCGGTGCGTGCCGACGACGATGTCGATCTGCCCCGCGGCGAGCCGCGCGAGCGTCTCCTTGTTCTCCGCCGCGGAGCGGAAGCGCGAGAGCATCTCGATCGTGACCGGACAGCCTTCGAAGCGCGCGCGGAACGTCTCGAGATGCTGCTGCGCGAGCACCGTGGTCGGAACGAGGACGGCCACCTGCTTGCCGGCGAGCACGGACACGAACGCCGCGCGCATCGCGATTTCCGTCTTCCCGAAGCCCACGTCGCCGCACACGAGGCGGTCCATCGGCTTCGGACGCTCGAGGTCGGCCAGCACGTCGTCGATCGCCCGCTGCTGGTCGGGCGTCTCCTCGAACGGGAAGCGGACCGCGAACTCGCGGTAGAGGCCGTCGGTCGCCTCGTACGCCGGCCGCCCGTGCGCCTCGCGCGCCGCGTAGATCTTGAGCAGCTCGTGGGCCATCGCGAGCACCGACTCGCGCGTCTTCGCCTTCACGCGCTCCCACGACGTGCCGCCGAGCTTGTCGAGCGGCGGCGCCGCGCCGTCCCCGCTCACGTAGCGCTGCACGAGGTTGATCCGGTCGACGGGCAGGTAGAGCCTGTCCCCGCCCTGGTATTCCAGGTGGAGGTAGTCGCCCGCGGTCCCGGCGACGTGCATGTGGCGCAGGCCGCGGTAGAGCGCGATGCCGTGGTCGACGTGGACGACGTAGTCGTCGGGCTTGAGCTCCGCGAGGGTCGAGAGGAAGTCCGCCGGGCGCTCCCGCCGTCCGCGGCGGACCTGCCGGCGCTCGCCGAAGAGCTCGGCCTCGGTCACGAGCACGAGCCGGTCCTCCGGCAGCCAGACGCCGCGCGTGAGCTCGCCGACGAGTGCCAGCGGCCGCCGCCCGGCCGCCGCGAGCGCCTGCGGGAAGGGCGCCCCGCTCGCGAGCGCGTCGATGCCGTGCCCGGCGAGGAGCGCCTGCATCCGGTCGCGCTGCGCGGCCGTCGTCGCGACGAGGACGAGCCGCGCGCCCTCGGCCTGCCACTGCGCGAGCCGGGCCGCGGCCGCGGCGAGCGGGCTCGCGGCGGCGGGCGCGGTGCGGACCGCGAGGGTGTCCGTCGAGTACGTCCTCGCGTGCAACCCGTCGTCGGCGAGCCGGTCGATCGCCTCGACCTCGACGCGCGGCCGGTGGGCGAGGACCGCTCGGCGCTCCGCGGGCGTGAGGTAGAGGCGCTCCGGCGGAGGATGGAAGCGTCCCTCCCGGACGGCGTCGGCCGCGTGCGTCTCGACCTCCGCCCACGTCGTCTCGATCGCCGCCTCCACCTCGCCCGCCCCCTGGACCCACACGACGGTGCCCGCGGGGAGATAGTCCGCGAGCGTCGCGGTCGTCTCCCACAGGTAGGGAAGCAGCATCTCCGTCCCCGGGAGGACGAGGCCCGAGCGGACCGCTTCGACGAGGTCGCGACGCTCGTGCCGGGCGAGCCCGATCTCGGCGGCGCGGTCGTCGACCGCCCGGGCCGCCGCCGGCCCGAGCCGCGCGAGCGGGAACTCGCGCATCGGCAGCAGGAGCGTCTCCTCGAGCCGGTCGAGCGAACGCTGCGACGTCGGGTCGAACTCACGCAGGCTCTCGATGCCGTCGCCGACGAACTCGAGGCGCACGGGGCGGGCGTATCCCGCCGGGTAGACGTCGAGGATGCCGCCGCGGAGCGCGAGGTCGCCGGGGTCCTGCACGAGCGGAACCCGATGGTAGCCCCACTGGGCGAGGCGCTCGGCGAGGTCGTCGGGGGCGACCGCCTCCCCCGCGACGACGTACGTCACGGCCTCGGCGAAGGCGGCGCGCGGGAGGCAGCGGAGGCCGAGCGCCTCGACGGTCGTGACGACGATCGGGTCCCGCGTCTGCGTCAGGTGGTAGAAGCCCTCGGCGCGGGCGGCGATCGTCTCGCGCGTCGGCGAGAGCGCCTCGAACGGCGGCACCTCCCACGCCGGGAGGTAGTGGACGCGGCGCCCGAGGGGTCCCGCGAGCGCGGCGTCGCCGAGGAAGCACCGGAGGTCCGCCGCGAACGCCTCGGCCTCCGCCGTCGTCGGCAGGACGGCGAGGACGGGGCTCGGACGTCGGGCGTGAAGGCGCGAGAGCGCGAGGGCCGGTGCGCTCGCGCGCAGGCCCGAGACGACCGCCGGCTCCAGCGTCGGCCGGTCGAGCGCGGCCCCGAGCCGAGCGACGATCTCGTCGAGGGAGAGCGCGGACATGCCTCGTTGCGGATAGCGGCCGGGTCAGAGGCCGGCAAGCGCACGTGCGTCGGCGAGCGCCGGGATCGCTTCGCGGCCGCCCAGGCGCGTGCACTGGAGCGCCGCCGCCGCGTTCGCGAGGCGGAGCGCGTCCTCGAGCGCGAATCCGTGCAGCATGCCCCAGAGGAACCCGGCGTGGAAGAGATCGCCGGCGCCCGTCGTGTCCACGGCGGTGACCGGATACGCGTGCTGGCGGAAGTCGCGGCCCGCCGCGCGGGCGACGACGCCGTCTCGGCCGAGCGTCACCCCGACGACCGCGGGCCCGGCGGCGGCGAGCGCCGCGAGCGCGTCGCTCGGCGCCGCGGCGCCCGTGTAGCGCCTGGCGAACTCGTGGGAGACGAGGAGCACGTCGACGAGCGGCACGAGCGCCGGGGCGTCGGCGCACGAGAGGTCCAGGTCGGCGACGACGGGCACGCCGGCGCCGCGCGCCGCCGTCGCGGCGCGACGCGCGGCCGCGCCGTCGGCGCCGTCCACGAGCAGCGCGCGCGCCGCGACGACGCGGTCGAGCGGCACCTCGTCGGGCGCGAGGTCGAGCCCCTCGGCCCGATGCCAGAGGACCGTCCGCTCGCCGCTTCGCGCGTCGACCAGGATGACCGAGAGCTGAGTCGCGAGCGCGGGGCGGACGACGGCGGCGCCCACGTCGACACCGTGCGCCTCGAGCGACGCTCGGGCGGCGCGGCCCGCGTCGTCCCCGCCCACCGCCCCCGCGTATGCCGTGCGCACGCCCCACCGCCCGAGCGCGGCGAGCGCGGTCGCCACCTGGCCGCCCGGCTGCATGGCATGGCCCACGAGGCGCTGCTTCGTGTCCGGGGTGGGGAAGGGGTCGACGACGCAGAGGTGGTCGGCGGTCGCCTGCCCGATGCCCACCACGTCGGCGGCGTTCGCGTCCCGGCGCGGCGGCACGGCGACCGGGATTTGCACCGGCGTCAGCCCCGCCGCCGACCGTCGCGGACGATCGCGTAGAGCGGCACGACGATCCGGCTCTCCGCGGGGTCGCTCGTGTGGATCTCGAGCGCGGTCTCGATCTTTCCGGGCTTCAGGCCGTCGCGGAGCCGGATCTTGAGGCGGTACTCCTGCCCCTCCTCGACCGCGGTCAGCTCGTACGTCACGACGTCGCTCGGGACGTCGACGCGCGTCACCGCGAGGGGGCGCCCGGCGCGATTGCGGATGTAGAGCTCGCGCTCGATCGTGCTCCCACTCCGCGTCACCCCGAACGTCACCTGCGGCGGGAGGACGAGCACGTCACCGTCGATGCTGCCGAAGACGGGCACCGTGATGACCGGCGCGCGCGGGCTCGTCGTGCGGAGCGTGAGCGTGTCGTTGAAGCGGCCGAGCGGCGTGTCGCGGTCGAGCGTGACGACGACGCGCTGGCCGCCGTCCGGCCGCGGGCCGAGCGTCGTGTGCAGCGCCGGGTTCGAATGCTCGACCGCGGTGACGGCGTACGTCGCGTCGGTTCGGCCCGGCGTCACGAGCACTTCGCGGCTGGCGGCGTCGCCGCGGCGGATGTGGCCGAGGTAGAGCGCGTTCGGGGTCGCGACCAGGTCCGCGAGGACCGTGCCCGTCATGCCGAGGCTCACGACGGACGCCTCCGGGTCCGAGGTGTGGACGGAGACCACCTTGTTCGTCCGGCCGGCCATGCGCGCGGTGTCGAGGGTCACCGTGATGCGGCCTTCGCCACCGGCCGGCACGTCGCGCGCCGACGCCACGCCGACCGTGCACCCGCAGCTGCTCTTCACGTGGTCGATGCGGAGGGTGTCCGAGCCGCGGTTCGCGAGGCGGAAGACGTGCTCGACCTTCGTCCCCTGCTCGACCGTCCCGAAATCCCACGTCTGCTCCGGGACGACCACCCGCCCGCCGGCGTCCGCGCCCGCCCGGGCGGCGAGCGCCGCGCCGAGCAGGATGCCCGCCAAGCCGATCGCCGTGCGCCCGAGCCCCATCGCCGAGCGCTTCATCTACTCGCGCGTGCCGCGACGCGCAACTCGCGTGCGACGTTCAGTACACGCAGATGCACTCGCTCGGTTGGTTCGGGGCCATGCACGTGCCGCTGCAGTCCGCGTCGGTTCGGCAGCCGATGTTCTCGTTGTGGCTGCACGTGCCCGTCGTCTCGCCCTGGGCGATCTTGCAGAACCCGATGCAGGTCGAGGGCGCGTTCGGGTCGCACAGCTCGCCGTCGTCGACGCGCCCGTTGCCGCAGGTGTGGCGGAGGTTGACCGTGTAGCGGATCGGGTTCGCCTTGAAGGTGTCGCCCGCGTCGCTCACGCCGACGGGCGTCGCCGTGGCGACGATGGGGAGCGACACGAACCCGCCCGCCGTCGGCGGCGCGGCCGAAATCTGCGTGTACACGTCGCGCAGGCAGTGGATCGTCTCGGGCGCCAGGACCGGCAGCAGCTGGATGAACGCGACGTTCGGCGCGCCCGCCTGGGAGGTGTCTTGGGTGCTGTTGATCGGGTTGAGGCGCGCTCCCACGAAGAGCGTGGTCTTCCGCATCCGCCGGCACTGGAACGGCCAGCCGTTCCGCGTCGGTATCCCCAAGCGGCGGAAGCGCTTCGCTCCCGTGATCTTGAAGACGAGCGACACGTGGTCGACGACGATCGCCTGGTCGATGAGGTTGTTCTGCATCTGGATCCAGACGCCGCACGGGTTCGCGAACGGATTGTTGATGTCGGGGAAGTAGAGCGTCTGCACGCCCAACGTGTTCCAGAGCCCGAGCGCGAACGACCCGTCGCCGATCGCCGACGTCACGGTCGGGATCTCGCACGTGATCGAGCCGGCCGACACCGTGCTCCGGCCCTTGAACCAGCCGACGGACCGGAAGGACATCCCGTTCGGGTTGTTGTTCGCCGCCGCGGGCCCGGCGGTCGTCGCGGCGAGCAGCGCCCCGAGCACCAGCGCACGTCCCAAGTTTCGCATGACCAGACTCCTCCCCGCCCCTCCAGCCCCGACGCCTGCACGCGTCAAAGGCCGCTCACGATCTCCTGCCCCGAAAGGTCGACGAAGCCCGTCCGACCGATCTCCTCGATGCACACGAAGCGGATGCGTCCCCCGCGCGACTTCTTGTCGCGCTGCACGGCGTCCACCAGGGCCTCACGGGACACGTTCCCTGGTATCTCGGTCGGAAGCCCGGCGCGCATGAGGAGCCGCGCGATCCGGTCGCCGACCTCGGCACCGCAGCGGCCGAGGCGCGCCGAGATCCGCGCCGCCGCCACCATCCCGATCGCGACCGCCTCCCCGTGGAGGAACCGGCGGTACCCGGTCGCCGCCTCGAGGGCGTGTCCCACCGTGTGGCCGAAGTTGAGGACGGCCCGCCCGCCGCGCTCCTCGCGCTCGTCCTCGACGACCACGGCCGCCTTCTGCCGGCTGCACGCGGCGACGACCGGGGCGAGGCGTCCCGGATCGCGGCCGAGGACGGCATCGAGATCCGTCTCCAGGCCCCGGAAGAGCTCCGCGTTGCCGATCGCGCCGTACTTGACCACCTCCGCGAGCCCCGCGGCGAATTCGCGCGCCGAGAGCGTCGCGAGCACTCCGACGTCGGCGAGCACCAGCCGGGGCTGGTGGAAGACGCCGATCAGGTTCTTCCCTTGCGCGTGGTTCACGGCCGTCTTGCCGCCGATCGCGGCGTCCACCTGCCCGACGAGCGTGGTCGGAACGAGGACGGTGGGCAGCCCGCGCAAGAGCGTCGCGGCCGCGAAGCCGGCCAGGTCCGTGACCACCCCGCCGCCGAGCGCGACGACGGGCGAGCGCCGGTCGAGACCCGCCGCGAGGAGCCGGTCCTGCACCGTTCCGAGCCGCGCGAGCGTCTTGTGCTCCTCGCCGTCCGGCATCGTGACGACGACCGGATCGAGCCCGGCCGCGCGCAGCGAGGCGACGACGCGGGCCGCGTAGAGGGCCCCGACGCGCTCGCTCGTGACGAGCCCGGCACGGCCGGCGAAGCCGAGCGCCGCCGTCCGCCGGCCCACGTCGTCGAGCACGTCCTCGCCGACGACGACCGCGTACGCGCGCTCGCCGAGATCGACGAGCACCTCCTCGATCCACCGCTCCGCCGTCACCCGCGCCTCCGCCACGCCGCGCATCGCCGCCTCACTGCCCCGCCACCAGCGCCCGCACGCGCGCGACCACCTCCTCCACCGTGAGCCCGGAGGTCTCGACCGTGTGCGTCGCGATCGCGTACGCGGGCGCGCGCTCCGCGAGGAGCGCGCGAATGCGCGCCAGGCAGTCGCCGGCGCCGTTGCCGTTCGCGAGGAGGGGACGCGTGCGCGGGTCGCCGACGCGGGCGAGGATCTCCTCCGGCCGCGCCGAGAGGCAGACGATCGGGCCGGCGGCGGCGAGCCGGCGGCGGTTCTCGGGGTCGAGGAGGACGCCGCCGCCGGTCGCGATCACCGCCTCCGGGACGGCGCACGCCTGCTCGACGGCCGCGCGCTCGAGCTCGCGGAACCGGCGTTCGCCCTCGGCCGCGAAGATCTCCGCGATCGTACGGCCCGCGGCCGCCTCGACGAGCGCGTCCGTGTCGATGAACGGCCTGCCGAGCTGCCGCGCGAGCCGTCGGCCGACCTCCGTCTTCCCGGTCGCCATGAAGCCGGTGAGAATCAGGTGCGCCACGTCAAAAGCTCCGCACCTGCGCGAGGTACCCGTCGAAGTTCCGTCGCATCTCGCGGAGCGAATCGCCGCCGAACTTCTCGAGGAACGCCTCCGCGATCACGAACGCGACGACGGCTTCCGCGATGACGGACGCGGCCGGAATCGCCATGACGTCGGACCGCTCGATCGCGCCCTTCGCCTCCTCCTTGCTCGCGATGTCGATCGAGTGGAGCGGGCTCATGAGCGTCGAGAGCGGCTTGAAGGCCGTGCGGACGACGATCGGCTCGCCGCTCGACATGCCGCCTTCCGTCCCGCCCGCGTTGTTCGTCCTGCGGACGAACGCGCCGGTCGTCTCGTCGAGGTAGATCTCGTCGTGGACGGCGGACCCGCGACGCCGCGCCGCCTCGAAGCCGAGCCCGATCTCGACGCCCTTCGTCGCCTGCACGCTGAGCAGCGCGTGCGCGAGGCGCGCGTCGAGCTTGCGGTCCCACTGGGCATGGCTGCCGAGCCCGGGCGGCACGCCGAGCACGACGGTCTCGACGACGCCCCCGAGCGTGTCGCCCTGGCGCTTGCACTCGTCGACCAGCGCGACGACGCGTCGCTCCGCCTCGGGATCCGCCATACGGACCTGCGACGCTTCCGCGGCCGTGTGGATCTCCGTCGGGGACCGGCCGCGGTGGTCGGCGACGACGCCGCCGATCTCGGCCACCCAGCCGAGGACGCGGACGTCGAAGGGCGCGAGCAGCGCCTTCGCGAGCCCGCCGACCGCGACGCGCGCGGCGGTCTCTCGCGCGCTCGCGCGCTCGAGCACGTTGCGGACGTCGTGGTGGTCGTACTTGAGCGCGCCGGCGAGGTCCGCGTGGCCGGGGCGCGGGCGCGTCACGGCGACGTGCGGATCGCGGTCCTCCGCGCGCGGCGACATCGTCGTCTGCCAGTTCTTCCAGTCGCGGTTCTCGATCCAGAGCGTGATCGGCGACCCGAGCGTCTCGCCCCAGCGGACGCCCGAGCGGATCTCGACCTCGTCGGTCTCGATCTTCATGCGGCCGCCCCGGCCGTAGCCCTGCATCCGGCGCTTCAGGTCGCGGTTGAGCGCCTCGGCGTCGACCGGCACGCCCGCCGGGAGACCCTCCACGACGGCCGTGAGCCCGGGGCCGTGCGACTCCCCGGCGGTGAGGTACCGTAGCGCCATCCCGGCTCAGCCGCCGCGCGGACGCTCCTCCCACAGGCGGTCGGCCGGCGGCAGCGCCGCGGTGGCACCGCTCACGATCCGCGGCGTGAGGAAGACGAGCAGCTCCTCGTGGTGCGAGGAGCGCAGGAGCCGCTTGAAGAGCCAGCCGAGGGCCGGGACGCTGCGCAGATACGGGAGACCGGATTCACGGTCGTCCGACGTGTTGCGGAAGATGCCGCCCAGCACGACCGTCTCACCGTTCGGGATGAGGACGTTCGAGTTCGCCTCACGGCTCACCTCGTTCGGGATGCCGTCGACCGTGTGGGTGAAGTCGGGTTGGCTCGACTTGGCGTAGATGCTCATGAGGACGTACCCGTCGGACGAGACCTGGGGGGTGACGACGAGCGTGATGCCGGTGTTGATTTTCTCCGTCGCGTTCGTGGCGCCTCCCGCAGCGCCGCCCGTCCCGGTGTTGATGACCGTCCCGGTGGAGGGCAGCTTCACGCGGAGGATCGTGAGGCTCTGAATCGTGGCCGCCACGTTGTTCATGGTGATCACACGCGGCCGGCTGATCACCTTCCCCTTGCCCTGCTCCTCCAGGGCGGTCAAGCGGGCCGCCAAAGAGTGCGTCCCGTCGAGGGAGCCGAGGGCGAGATCGAGCGCCGATCCGTTGCCGGCCCCGAACCCGGTACCGAAGCTCCCCGGGACCGGGAAGTCCGCCATGAACGGAATCGGAAGCCGCACGGTCCCCGTCCCGGGCGACGGCGGGGCAGAGCCGCTGCCGAGACCCGAGGCCCCGACCGACACGGTCCCCGGGAAGTTCTGCCCCGTCGGGTTCCCGGTCGCCGGCCCCTGCGTGTTCTGGTAGCCCCACTGCACCCCGAGGCCGCGCGCGAAGTCCTCCGTCGCCTCGACGATGTTCGCCTCGATCAGCACCTGCGGGCTCTGCGTGTCGAGCTGGTGGATCAGCTCGGTCGCGTCCTCGATGCCGCGGCCGATGTCGCGCACGATCACGGTGTTCGTACGGTCGTCGAACGTGACGCTCCCGCGGTCGGTGAGGACGCCCTTCACCTTCTCGATGAGGGCTTCGTCGGCTCGCGCGTAGTTGACCTTGACGTAGCGGACGCGGAGCGGCTCGAGCTCCTTCTCGGCCTCCTGCGCCGCGCGGAGCGCCTCGCGCTCCTCCTTGAGACGCGCAACGGTCGAGATGCGCACGACGTTCCCTTCCTGCGTCTTCTCGAGCCGGTTCGCGCGGAGCACGAGGTCGAGCGCCTGGTCCCAGGGCACGTCGGTCAGGTGCAGCGTCACCTTCCCCTTCACGTCGTCCGTCGCGATGATGTTCAGCTGGCTCACGTCGGCGAGGACGCGGAGGACGTTCTGGATGTCGGCGTCCTTCAGGTCGAGCGAGATCCGCTGGCCCGTGTACTGGACCGTCGGCGGCGGCAGGGCGACCTTCGGCCGGAGCGGCGTGGGTGCCGTCTCGACCTCGACGTGCCCGGGGCCGGCGGCCGGCGTGGGCTCCGCGGCGGGCGGCGGCGGGGGCGGCTCGGCCTCCATGGTCGCGGCAGCCGGCGTGAGGACGGCGAGCCGCCCCTCGGCCTCGGCGACCGGCGCCGGCTCGGGCGCGCTCGAGGGCGCGGCGGGCGCGGCCTCCGGCGCGGCGTCGTCACCCAGGTCGGCGACGAGCGTGGCGCCCTCCTGGTGGAGCGTCGGGAGCGGACCATCGCCGCGCAGGTCGACGACGACCCGGAGCGACTTCTCGCGCTGCGCGACGCGAACGGCGCTCACGATCTCGTCCGAGACGGCGAACCGCGACATGCGTCCCGAGTCCCGCGCGAGCGGGCCCGTCAGGTCGGCGACGAGCCGCGACGGCGCGTCGAGCGTGAACCCGCGCACGCGGTCTGGCGTCCGGCTGAGGCCGATGACCAGGCGGTGCCGGCTCCCCAGGCGGTCGACGTGGACGTCCTCCACGGCGAGCCAGGCGGCCTCGGGCTTCGGGGCCGGCGGAGGTTCGACGGCGGGCGCCGGCTCGGGTGCGGGCGCGGGCGCGGCGGCGGCGGGCGTGGGGGCCTCGGCGGCATCGCCGACCACGGCGGGCGAATTCTCGGATGCCGGCGTCTGGTGTATCGGCGCGCAGGACACCAAGACCAGCACGATCAGTGCACGGGCCAACCCCCTCATCACTTCCCCCTCTCGGCGGTACGCAGCTCGAGCACGATGTCGTTCGGATGCGCTTCGCCGTAGAAGTCGACGGAGCTCTCCTCGATCACGACGCGTCCGCGCTCGATCTTGCGTACCTGGCCGTCGTTCAACCCGACCGGCGTCCCGACCTTCACGATGTAGCCGAGCCCGTCGTCGTCCTCCAGGACCGCGCGCGGTTCCTTCGTGTCGTAGATGATGGCGACCAGCTTCAGCTGCCCGATCTCGTACCGCTGGAGCGGCGTCCGCGGTCCGTCGCTGTGTCGCCCCGAGCCGACGCTCGGCGGACGGAAGGGATCGCGCCGTCCCGTCGGGTCGTACGGCGCGTCGCCAGCCGGCTCGACCGCGAGCACCTGCTGCGGCGCGGCCGGGGGCGCCGGGTCGGCCCGGACCGCGGAAACACCGAACGCCGTCGCGATCGCGACGACCGCGACGGCAGACCTGTGCGCGCTCATGCCGCCTTCCCCGCTTCCTTCGCCTTCTTCTCTTTGTTGATGCGCGCCCGCTCCGCGTCGTCGAGGAACCGGAAGGTGGTGACCGTGCAGCCGGCGTCGAGGACCACGCGGTCGCTCTCCACGTGGGGCTTCTTCAGCCGGATGTCGGTCACGTTGACGATCCGATCGAGGCGCTTCACGCTGTCGAGGAACAGCGCGACGTCGTGATACGTGCCGCGCATCTGCATCTCGACCGGGACCTCCGCGTAGAAGTCGCGGTAGACCTCCGGCTTCTGCTTGAAGAGCACGATCTCGAGCCCGGCGGAGTGTCCGCTCGCGGCAACGCTCGACAAGAGGTCGGCGATCTCCCGCTGGTCGGGAAGCCGCGCCTGCGCCCGCTTGAGCTCGGCGGTGAGGTCCGCGAGCTCGCGCTTCACGGACTCGCGGGCGTTCGTCTTCGCCCGCCGCGTGTCGAGGAGCGCCTGCTTCTCGCCGACGTTCTGGCGCAGCTCCGCGAGCTCGGACGCCTTCGGGCCGTACCAGTACGTCCAGTCGATGAAGCCGATGGCGAGAACGAGGAGCACGGCCAGACCCACCTTCTGGCCGGTCGGCCGCTCGAGCAGATCTTCGAACGCCCCGAGCTTCATGGCTTGCCTCCACCGGCCGCCGCCGCCTGGGTCGTGCCCTGGCCGGCCGCGTAGTCCACCTGCCCGTGGATCACGAACTTCTTGAGCTTCGCGCCGTCCTGATCCACCTGGCTCGTCTCATCGAGGTCGACGCCGTGGAAGAACGGCAGCGCGCCGAGGCGACGGAGGAAGTCTGCGACCGTGTGGTCATCGACGCCGAGGCCGGTGAGCTTGAGCGCGCCGGCGGTGTCCGAGAACTCCGTGAGCCAGAGCTTGTCCGGCGTCGCGGCGGCGAGATCGGCGAGGATGCGGACGGGCCCCACCTTCTTCGCCTCGAGCTGGGCGATGACCCTCAGCTTCTCGCGGAGCTCGGTCTTCTGCTGCTCGATCTTCGTGACGTCGGCGTAGTCGCCTTCGATCTTCTTCAGCTCCGCCGTGAGCCACTCGAGCTGACGGTTCGCCATCCGGAGCTGCACGCCCTGCCAGACGTGGGCGAGGACGAACGCGACGGCGAGGACCGACAGGGCGATCGTCCCGACGGCGAGGTCGCGACGGCGGCCCGCCGCGCGCTCGGTCTCCTCTGCGGGTATCAGGTTGATGCGTATCATTTGTCCCCCGGCCGGCGTGTCGCGAGGCCCACCGCGACCGCGAGCGCGGGCCCGCACGCCTGCACCAGCTCCTGGTCTGCCGGCCGCACGACCGGCACGCGGCGGAACGGATCGGCGACGTCGACGTCGCATCCGAGCCGCTGCTTCAGCTGCGCGGCGAGCCCGCCGGTCCGCGCCGTGCCGCCGGACAGCACGATGCCGCCGAGCGGCTCGTCGGTGGCGGCCGTCCAGAAGAAGCTGAGCGAACGCTGGATCTCCTCGACGATGAACTCGGTGACCGAGCCGAGCACGGGCTCGACGGTCGCCACGTCGACGTTCTTGACCTCGTGTCCCATCTTGAGGGACTCGGCCTGCTCGGCGGTGACACCGAGCTGCCGCACGAGCGCGTCGCTGTACTCGGCCCCGCCGACCGCCACGTCGCCGGTGAAGGTGGAGCGGCCTTCCTTCAGGATGTTGATGGAGGAGTAGCGGGCCCCGATGTTCACCAGCGCGACCGGGTGGCTCGCCGGCGGGTCGTAGTTCAGCTCGAACATGTTCTCGAGCGCGAAGTAATCGACGTCGACGAGCACCGGCTCGAGCTCGGCGGCCCGGATCGCGTCCGTGTACGTGTTGATGATCTCGCGCTTCACCGCGACGAGCAGGACCTCCATCTTGTTGCCCGCCTCGATCCAGTCGGTGACCTGATAGTCGAGGTTCACGCGGTCCAGAGAGTCGGGGATGACGTTGCTCGCCTCGGCGAGGACCGCCATCTCGATCTTGTCGGCGCTCTCCGCCGGCAGGATGATCTTCTTCACGATCACCGCCGGGCCCGGAACGGCGGTGATCACCTGATCGGTCTGGATGCCGCGCTCCTTCACGATCGCGCGGATGGCCTCGACGACCGGGCCGCTGTCCTGCACGACGTTCGACTGCACCGCGCCCGGCGGCAGCGGCGCCATCGCGAGATTCAGCACCCGGGGGCCGCTCGTCCCGTGCTGGACCTCGGCGAGCTTGAGGCTGCTCGAGCCGACGTCGAGGACGATGAAGCCATCCCGGCGGCGGAACGGGTTGCGGATCTTGGTCGTGCTGAGGCGTCGCAGCAGCGACCGGCCGCTCAGACCTTCTGTAAGCGCCAAGGCAGCATCCTCCTCATCTCAACCCCACCCTCTCGGCCCGGCGGCGAGGTGGCCTCAGACGCAGACGCGAAATTTCTTTCGAGTATGCGCCGCGAGCATCGGGTTGTCAAAACAGCACGGCGTGAAGTTCGCTCTTCGTCGTCCTCGGCAATGCAACCCGTGTGCCCTGCTCGGCGCGCGCGTCGCGCACCCCAGAAACGAGAAGACCCGATCGCGTCTCCACGACCGGGTCTCCTCGTGTGCAGAAAGGAGGGGCTGAGCCAGCCGAAGTGCAAGCGAGGTGCCACGCGGCCCGGCCGGAAAAGGCCTGGATCCTCGGTGACGCCGCGACGCGCGCCGCAACGGGAGCGTTCATTTCGCGTCGCTCGCGACGGAAACTGTAACGAGTCGGAGATTTGTCACGTGCGAAATTGACAGGTGACCGCCGCATCTCTAACGGAGACGGCGCATGCGGCTCGTGGAGGTTGCCCCCGTTCCACCGCTGCCGCTCCTCGATCTCCTCACCTACCGCGTTCCCGACGGGCTCGCATGCCGGATCGAGCCGGGGATGCGCGTGCGCGTGCCGCTCGGGCGGCAGGTGCGGACCGGGGTCGTGGCAGGATTTGCCGAGGCGCCCCCGCCCGGCGAGCTGCGCTCGATCCTGGACGTCCTCGACACGGACCCGTTCCTCCCGCCCGACCTCCTCGAGCTCTGCCGCTGGACGGCGCGCTACTACCTGACGACGCTCGCCGAGGTGATCGGCGCGATCGTCCCCGCCGCCGTCCCGGTCCCGGCGCGGGAGCGCGTGGTCGCGCTCGCGCGGCGGCTCGACCCCGACGCGGAGGCCGCGCTCGCGCGCCGCGCGCCGGCCCGCGCGGCGGCCTACCGCGCGCTCGCGGCGCGGCCGGACGGCGTCCTCACCATCGCCGGCGCGCGCGCGGCCGGCGTCGGGACCGCGGCGCTGCGCGCGCTCATCGCCGCCGGGCTCGCGACCGCGGCAACCCGCCAGGCGGCGCCCGCCCCGCCGACGGCGGTTCCGTCCCGCGACCTCCGTCCGACGCTCACGCCGGCGCAGCGGGCGGCCGCCGACGCGATCGGCGCGGCGCTCGACGCCGGCACCCCGGCGTCCTTCCTTCTCCACGGGGTGACGGGCAGCGGCAAGACCGAGGTCTTCCTCACCGCCGCGGCCCGCGCGCGCGCGGCCGGCCGCGACGTCGTCGTGCTGGTCCCGGAGATCGCGCTCACCCATCAGCTCGTCGAGCGCGTGCGCGCGCGCTTCGGCGTCGAGGTCGCCGTGCTGCACAGCGGGCTCGGGCCGCGCGAGCGATGGCAGGAGTGGCGGCGGATCCGCGGCGGGCTCGCGCACGTCGTCGTCGGCGCCCGCTCCGCCGTGTTCGCGCCGCTCGCGCGCCCGGGGCTCCTCGTCGTCGACGAGGAGCACGACGGGGCGTACAAGCAGGAGGAAGGGCTCCGATACAACGCCCGCGACCTCGCCGTCGTGCGCGCGCGTCTCGCGGGCGGGGTCGTCGTCCTCGCGTCCGCGACGCCGTCCGCCGAGAGCCACCAGGCGGCGCGCGTCGGCCGCCACGTGCTCCTCGAGCTGCCCCACCGGCCGACCGCGCAGCCGCTGCCCGCGGTCGAGGTCGTCGACCTGCGGCGCCGGCCGCGCGACGCCTCGGGGCCGCGTCTCATCTCCGACGAGCTGCGCGCCGCGCTCGAGGCGACGCTCGCGCGCGGCGAGCAGGCGCTCGTCTTCCTGAACCGCCGCGGGTTCGCGACCTACCTCCAGTGCCCCGCGTGCGGAGCCGCCGCGAGCTGCCCGCAGTGCAGCGTCACGCTCACCTGGCACCGCGCCGCCGCCGCGCTCGTCTGCCACCACTGCCATCATCACCGGCCGGCGCCGCCGGCGTGCCCCGAATGCGGCGGCGCGCGCCTCGAAGCCTTCGGCGTGGGGACGGAGCAGATCGAAGCCGCGCTCCGCGCGTGCTATCCACTCGCGGCGATCGACCGGCTCGACCGCGACGCCGCGCGACGAGTCGGCGCCCAGAAGCGGATCCTCCGCGACTGGCGTGCGGGCGCGACCGACATCCTCGTCGGCACGCAGATGGTGAGCAAGGGACACGACGTCCCCAACGTGACGCTCGTGGCCGTGCTGCTCGCCGATCTCTCGCTCAACGTGCCCGACTTCCGCGCCGCGGAGCGGACGTTCCAGCTCCTCGTGCAGGTCGCCGGTCGGGCGGGGCGCGGGGACGCGCCGGGGCGGGTCATCGTGCAGACGCTCCGCCCGGACCACCCGAGCATCGCGGCGGCCGCGCGACACGATCACGCGGCCTTCATGGCGGGCGAGCTCGCGCGACGCCGGGCGCTCGGCTACCCGCCCTTCGCGCGCCTCGTGAACGCCCGGCTCGACGGCCCCGACGAGGCGCGCGTGGAACGTGCGGCGCGTGAGGTCGCGGCGCGCGTGCGCCGGCACGCGCGCGCGCACGGGCTCGACGAGGCGACCGTCCTCGGGCCGGCCCCCGCGCCGCTCGTCCGGGTGCGCGGGCGCTATCGATGGCAGGTCCTCCTGCGCAGCGCCGACGTGCGCGCGGTGCGGGCGCTCGCGCGCGTCGCGCGCACCTACGCGGGCGAGGGGCGGCGTGCGAAGGTGCGCCTCACAATTGATGTGGATCCGTACAGCATGTTATAGCTCGCGCGGCGGCCTCGGGCCGTCGCCATGCCGCTCCGGCCCATCCTGCAGTATCCCGACCCCGTCCTGAAGAAGCGCGCGCTCCCCGTCGAGAACATCGGCGGAGAGGTGGCGCAGCTCGTCGCCGACATGACGGAGACGATGTACGCCGCGCCCGGCATCGGCCTCGCGGCCCCGCAGGTCGGGGTGAGCAGCCGGGTCGTCGTGCTCGACGTGCGCAACGAGGACGAGGAGCCGGGAAAGCGTCTCCTGAAGCTCATCAATCCCGAGATCGTGGAGCGCGAGGGCGAGATCGTGTGGGAGGAAGGCTGCCTCTCCGTGCCCGATCTCACCGCGCCGGTGACGCGCGCGCGTCGCGTGCTCGTGCGCGCCTGGACGCCCGAGGAGCGGGAGATCCAGGTCGAAGCCGAGGAGCTGCTCGCGGTCGCGCTCCAGCACGAGCTGGATCACCTGGAGGGCAGGCTCTTCCTCGACCGTCTCTCGCGGCTCAAGCGCGATCTCTACCGCGCGCGGCAGAAGAAGCTCGAGCGCCAGGGTCGGAAGAGCGCCGGCAAGCGTCCGCTCCTCATCTGATGGGTGACGGCTGGCGGATCGTCTTCATGGGCACGCCGGCCTTCGCCCGGACGATCCTGGAAGGACTTCTCGTGCGGCCGGACCCGGTCGTGGCGGTCGTGTGTCAGCCCGATCGTCCGCGCGGGCGCGGCCTCGCGGTCTCGGCCCCCGAGGTGAAGGAGCTGGCGCTCGCCCACCGGCTCCCCGTCCTCCAGCCCGAGCGCGTCCGGGATCCCGCGTTCATCGACGCGCTCCGGGCGCTCGCGCCCGACCTCGTCGTCGTGGCGGCGTACGGACGGATCCTCCCGCGGACGATCCTCGACCTGCCCCCGCGGGGTTGCATCAACGTGCACGCGTCCCTGCTGCCCCGCCACCGGGGCGCGGCGCCGGTCGCGTGGGCGATCATGGCGGGCGACGCGACGACGGGCGTCAGCATCATGAACATGGTGGAGGAGATGGACGCCGGCGACGTGCTCCTCCAGCGCGAGACGCCGATCGCGCCCGACGACACGACGGGGACGCTGACGGCGCGGCTGGCGCGCCTCGGCGCGACGGCGCTCGGCGAAGCCATCGACGGGCTCCACGCGGGGACGATCCGGCCCGTCCCGCAGGACCGGTCCCGGGTCACGTTCGCGCCCCGCATCGAGCGCGAGCAGGCGCGGATCGACTGGCGCCGTCCCGCCGAGGAGCTCGAGCGGCTCGTCCGGGCGCTCTCGCCCGCGCCGGTCGCGTTCACGACGCTCGAGGGGCGGCGCCTCCAGGTGCATCGCGCGCGCGTCGGCACGGGAGCCGGCGCGCCCGGACGCGTCATCACCGCGAGGCCGAGCGGCATCGTCGTCGGCACCGGGAGCGTCCCGCTCGTCCTCCTCGACGTCCAGCTCGAAGGTCGCCGGCGCATGTCGGCGGGCGAGTTCGTCGCCGGGCGTCCGCTCGCGCCCGGCACATGCCTCGGCGACCGCTAGCGCGCGCGCGGCGCCCGCGCGGCGCCCGGGAGGTCGCGCACGGGGTCCTCGTCCGCGTCGAGACGACGGCGGCGTTCGCCGACGTGCTGCTCGCCGACCGCCTCGCCGCCACGCCGCTCGCGCCCGAGGACCGCGCGCTCGCCACGCGGCTCGTGTACGGCACGCTCGCGTGGCAGGGCCGGCTCGATCACCACCTCGCCCCCCTCCTCCGTACGCCGCTCGCGTCGCTCGACCCCGGCGTGCGCGCGGCGCTCCGCGTCGGCCTCTTCCAGCTCCTGCTCCTCGACCGCGTCCCGGCGTACGCGGCCGTCGATGCGAGCGTCTCGCTCGCCCGCTCCGCCGCCCGCGGCGCGGCGGGCCTCGTGAACGCGGTCCTGCGGCGCGCGGTCCGGATCGGCGTGCGGAACCTCCCGCTTCCCGACCCCGCGGTCGATCCGATCGAGCGGCTCGCAGTCGAGTGGTCGCATCCGCGCTGGCTCGTCGAGCGCTGGCACGCCGAGGTCGGCGACGATCTTCCGGCGCTTCTCGCCGCCGACAACGGCATGGCGCCGACGGCCGTGCGCGCGAACCGGCTGCGCACGACGCGCGACGCCCTCCGCGCGGAGCTCGCCGCCGCGGGCGTCGACACGGCCCCCGCCCGCTGGGCGCCCGACGGGCTCCTCGTCGCGCGCGGCGCGGCGCGCCTGCGCGCGCTGCCCGCGTGGCGCGAGGGACGGTTCGCGTTCCAGGCCGAAGCGTCCCAGCTCGTCGTCCCGCTGCTCGGCGTCGAGCCGGGGGCGCGCGTACTCGACGCGTGCGCCGCCCCGGGCGGAAAGACGATGCACGCGGCGGAGCAGGTCGGGGACGAGGGCCGCGTCGTCGCGCTCGACCCGCGCGCCGCCGCGATCGCGCGCCTCCGTATCGAGGTGGGTCGGCTCGGCGCGCGGCGCGTGCTCGCGCTCGCGGGCGACGCGCGTCGCCCGCCGCTTCTCGCCGCGGGGTTCGACGCCGTGCTGGTCGACGCCCCGTGCACCGGGCTCGGCACGCTCCGCCGCCATCCCGAGCTCCGCTGGCGACGCCGTCCCGGCGACGTCGAGCGCCTCGCGCACCTCCAGCAGGCGATCCTCGACGGCGTCGCGCCGCTCGTCCGACCCGGAGGGGTCCTCGTCTATGCGGTCTGCACCCTCACGCGCGAGGAGAACGAGGACGCCGTCGCGCGCTTCCGCGCGCGCCACCCGCGCTTCGTCCCCGAGCGGGCGCCGATCCCGCCGGAGCTCGCGACGCCGGACGGCTTCCTCCGGACGTGGCCCCACCGCCACGGGCTCGACGGCTTCTTCGCGGCCCGGCTGCGTGCGCGCGAGCGCTAGCGCGGCTTCGGCCCGTCGGGTAGATCTCTCGCGTGCCGACGATCGCCCCGTCGATCCTGTCCGCCGACTTCGGACGGCTCGCGGACGAGGTCCGCGTCGTGACCGCCGCGGGCGCCGACTGGATCCACGTGGACGTCATGGACGGGCACTTCGTGCCGCCCATCACCATCGGCCCGCTCGTCGTCGAGGCGATCCGGAAAGCCACTTCGCTCCCGCTGGACGTCCATCTAATGATAGACGCGCCGGAGCGGCAGGTCCCGGAGTTCGTGCGCGCGGGGGCGTCGAGCATCACCGTCCACGTGGAGGCGTGCGACGACGCTCGGAGGGTGCTCGGGCTCGTCCGCGACGCCGGCGTGGGCGTCGGGCTCTCGCTCAACCCCCCGACGCCGCTCGAGCGCGTCCGGCCGTTCCTCGACGTGATCGACGTGCTGCTCGTGATGAGCGTCAACCCGGGATGGGGCGGGCAGCCGTTCATCCCCGACTCGATGGGGAAGCTCGCCGCGGCACGGCGCCTGCGGGCGGACAGCGGCGCGCGTTTCCTGATCGAGGTCGACGGGGGCATCAAGCCCGGAAACGCCGCCGCGGCGCACGCGGCCGGCGCCGACGTCCTCGTCGCGGGCTCGGCGATCTTCTCCTCGCCCGACTACGCGGCCACGATCCGGGCGCTCCGCGGTGCCCCGCCGTCGCGCTGAGCGCGCGGGGAACGGCCGGGGAGACGGGCCGCCCGCCCTGGTTCGACCCGCCTCCGGATCCGGCCACACGCCACGGCGTCAGCCGCCGTGGCCCTTCGGAGCGGGCTCCCCGACCGTGATCTGGTCCTTCACCTGCTCATAGAGCTTGTCCCCGATCCCCTTCACCTTCCGCAGGTCGTCCGGCGTCGCGAAGGGCTGCTGCGCCCGGTACTGAATGATCGCCTGCGCCTTCGAGGGGCCGATCCCGGGCAGGCGCGCGAGCTCGTCGGCGTTCGCCGTGTTCAGGTTCACGCGCTGCCCGGCATCGGTTGGCGCCGCGCCGGCGGCGACGGCGCTGCGCCCGCTTCCGGCGAGGACGAGACCGCAGAGGAGCCCCACCGCTGCCGCCCTGGTGAATCGTCGCATCATCTCCCACCTCCTTTGGCGCCTCGACGGCGCCGCTCCGCGGACGCGATGGCAAGGCACGTGCCACGGTCCGCACGCCCGCGTTGCGGCGCGCGCGGCCGGCGCCGCCCGGGCGGATGGAGCGTCGTGTGCAACCGCGCGTCGCACCGGCCGGGACGAATCTTTCCTTCGTGCAGCGCCTGTGTTAACTCGTGCTCGCCGCCGGCCGATTGCACGGGGTGTAGCTCAGCCTGGAAGAGCACTGCGTTCGGGACGCAGGAGCCGCTGGTTCAAATCCAGTCACCCCGATTCTCTCCCTCGGCCGAGCGGCCCTCTGCTCTCGGGGAGGCGGTGTGAGGATCAACGGGTCGTTCGGGGCCGCGCTCGCGGCTCTCGCGTTCTTCGCCGGCGCGACGGAGGCCGCGATGACGGTGAAGGACCGCGCCCGGTTCCGCGAGGGGCCGAGCGTGGCGGGCCGGCTGCTCGGGGTGCTCGACCCCGGAACGACGGTCGACGTGCTCGAGGACCGGGACGGCTGGAAGCGGGTGCAGACGCCCGACGGTCGCGAGGGATTCGTCTGGGGCGACCACCTGGTCGACGCGGACGCCGACGCCTCCGCCGGCCGCCGCGAGCCCAGCGGGGCCGGCGCGCGCTCGCTCGCCGACGAGATCCGCGACCTGCGCGCCGAGCTCCGCGAGCATCCGGAGCCCGCGACCGCGGCGGACCTCGAGCGTGTGCGGGCGGAGCTCGAACGGCTCGCCACCGCGGAGCGCGATCTCGCGCACCGCTTCGAGGAGCGCGGTCTTCCCGGCGCCGTCCCGCTCGACCCGCCCGCCCCCTCGACGACGCTCGCGTCGACCGCGCTCGTCTTTCTGGGCGGCGGCCTCGTCGGCTTCGCCTGGAGCCGGTTCCTCCAGCGCCGGCGCGACCGACGACCCCGACGGCTCCGGTTCTGAGCGCCGCGTGCCGGCCGGGCCGCTTCTCGTCCTCCTCGGCTACGCGTGCGGCTCGATCCCGTTCGGTGTCCTGCTCGCGCGTCGCGTCGCGGTCGACGTCCGGCGCGCAGGGAGCGGGAACATCGGGGCGGCGAACGTCGCGCGCACCGCGGGCCCGGCGCTCGGGCTCGCGACGCTCGTGGCGGACGCGGCGAAGGGCGCCGTCCCGACGCTCGTCGCGGGCGCCGCGACCGGCGATGCGCGCGTCACGGCCGCGGCCGGGCTCGCGGCGTTCCTCGGCCACGTGTTTCCGGTGACGCTCCGCTTCGCGGGCGGGAAGGGCGTCGCGACCGCGCTCGGCGTCCTCGCCGTCCTCTGCCCGCTCGGGGCACTCGCTGCGGTCGTGACGTTCGCGGCCGTCTTCGCCGCCGCGCGCTGGGTCTCGCTCGCGTCGATCGCGGCTGCTGCGACGGCACCGCTCGCGACCGCGGCCCTCGGGTGTACGCGCGCGGCGCTCGCGACCGCGGCGGTCATGGCCGCCGTCATCGCCGTCCGCCATCGTGACAACGTCCGCCGGCTGCGCGCCGGCACCGAGCCGCGCTTCCGATTGCGCGAAAAGCGGGCAGCGCCCGAAAAATAGGCAAAGACTCGCCGGCGGCGTCCGCGGGCGCGCGGCGTTTTCCGCCCCCGCGTCCATGCGGCCCGTGGCACCTCGGTTGCTCCTCTCGCCGCGCGGAAGGAGGGACGACCCATGAAGACCCGGAATCAGTGGTCGGGCGCCGGCGTGCCGTGGCTCGCGTTCGTGCTCGCCGGCGGAGTCGTGCTCGGGCTCGCCGCGACGGGGCACGCGGCGGAGGCCGCCAAGGTCGACTCGGGCGACAACGCGTGGATGCTCACGTCGGCCGCTCTCGTCCTCATGATGACCGCGCCCGGTCTCGCGCTCTTCTACGGCGGGCTCGTGCGCAGCAAGAACGTGCTCAACCTGCTGATGCAAAGCTTCATCATGATCGCCCTGATCAGCGTGCAGTGGGTGCTGTGGGGGTACACGCTCGCCTTCGGGCCCGACCATCATCACCTGTTCGGCGGCCTCGACTGGCTCGGGCTGAGCGGCGTCGGGGCGGATCCGAACGCGGACTACGCGCCGACGATCCCGCACCAGACGTTCATGATCTACCAGTGCATGTTCGCGGTGATCACGCCGGCGCTCATCACCGGCGCGTTCGCCGAGCGGATGCGCTTCAGCGCGTTCCTCCTCTTCTCGCTCCTCTGGGCGACGTTCGTGTACGACCCGCTCGCCCACATGGTCTGGGGCACGGGCGGCCTCCTCGGCAAGGTGTGGGGCGCGCTCGACTTCGCCGGCGGCACCGTCGTCCACATCAGCTCCGGCACGTCCGCGCTGGTGTGCGCGCTCGTCATCGGCAAGCGCCTCGGCTACGGCTCCGACCCGATGCCGCCGCACAACCTCCCCTTCGTCCTGGCCGGCGCCGCGCTCCTCTGGTTCGGGTGGTTCGGCTTCAACGCCGGCAGCGCGCTCGCCGCGAACGGCCTCGCGACGAGCGCCTTCGTCGCGACGAACACCGCGACCGCCGCCGCCGCGCTGGCGTGGATGACGGCGGAGTGGCTCGGCCGCGGAAAGCCGACCATGCTCGGCGCGGCGAGCGGCGCCGTCGCGGGCCTCGTCGCCGTCACCCCGGCCTCGGGCTACGTCGCGCCGCTCCCCGCGCTCGTGATCGGCGCCGTCGCGGGCGGCCTCTGCTACGGCGCGTGCAACCTGAAGCCGCGCCTCGGCTGGTACGACGACGCGCTCGACGTGGTCGGCGTGCACGGGGTGGGCGGCACGTGGGGCGCGATCGCCACCGGACTCTGGGCATCCGCGGCCGTGAACCCGGATGTCTTCGCGCCGAAGGGTCCGGCGCCGTCGCAGGGCCTCTTCATCACCGGAGAGTGGGGACTCCTGAAGACGCAGGTAGCGGCGGTGCTCCTCACGTACCTCATCGCCGTCGTCGGCTCGATCGTGTGTCTCCTCGTCACGAGCGCCGTGACCGGCGGTCTGCGCGTGACCGAGGACGACGAGTTCACCGGCCTCGATCTCTCGCAGCACAGTGAGAACGCATACGTCTTCGGCAGCGCGGGTTACGAGTCGGCACTCGGCGGGATGCACGCGGCCCCCGCGGCCACGCAGCGCGTCGGGGTCGCCGCCAAGGTGATGGAATGAGCGGCGCGGGAAACGACCTTTACAAGCGGCGAGGCCTTCGAGTAAACCGAGGCCCCGCGGCCGCGCAGCTCAATTCCCGGAGGCTCCCATGAAGAAGGTCGAGGCGATCATCAAACCGTTCAAGCTCGACGAGGTGAAGGAGAATCTCTCGGGTATCGGCGTGCAGGGCATCACGGTGAGCGAGGTGAAGGGGTTCGGGCGTCAGAAGGGACACACCGAGCTCTATCGCGGCGCCGAGTACGTCGTCGACTTCTTGCCGAAGGTGAAGCTCGAGATCATCGTGCGCGACGAGCAGGTCGCGGACGTGGTGGAGACGATCGAGAAGGCGGCCAAGACGGGCCGCATCGGCGACGGCAAGATCTTCGTTCTCCCGATCGACGAGGTCGTCCGCATCCGCACGGGCGAACGAGGCGGCGACGCGATCTGAACCGCGGACGGCGCCAGGCGCGCTGATCATGAGCTCGTAGGAGGGGCTCGGTATGGCGACACAGACACCCAAGGACGTGCTGAAGTTCGCGAAGGACAACAAGGTCGAGGCCGTCGACCTCAAGTTCCTGGACCTGATGGGCATCTGGCAGCACTTCACGATCCCCACCAGCGAGCTGAGCGAGGAGCTCTTCGAAGAAGGCTCCGGCTTCGACGGCTCGTCGATCCGCGGCTGGCAGCCGATCAACGCCTCCGACATGCTCGTCGTGCCGGATCCGACGACCGCCGTGATCGACCCGTTCATGGCGCTCCCCACGCTGAGCCTCATCTGCAACATCGTCGACCCGGTCACGAAGGAGGACTACTCGCGCGATCCGCGGAACATCGCGCGCAAGGCCGAGGCCCACCTCAGGAAGACGGGCATCGGCGACGTCGCCTACTTCGGGCCCGAGCCGGAGTTCTTCATCTTCGACGAGATCCGGTACCAGCAGAACCAGCACACCGGCTTCTACGCGCTCGATTCCGCGGAGGGGCAGTGGAACACCGGCCGGGCGACCGACACCGTGAACGACCGCTCGGGCGCGATGATCGAGGGGAAGAACCTGGGCTACAAGCCGCGCTACAAGGAGGGCTACTTCCCGGTCCCGCCGACCGACAGCCAGCAGGACATCCGCGCCGAGATGGTGCGCGAGATGGAGAAGGTCGGCATCCGCGTCGAGAAGCACCACCACGAGGTCGCGACCGCCGGACAGGCCGAGATCGACATGCGCTTCCTTCCGCTCGTCCGGATGGGCGACGCGCTCATGTGGTACAAGTACATCGTGAAGAACGTCGCCCGGAGGTGGGGCAAGACCGCGACGTTCATGCCAAAGCCGATCTTCGGCGACAACGGCACCGGCATGCACACCCACCAGTCGATCTGGAAGGGCGAGAAGCCGCTCTTCGCGGGCGACCGCTACGGCGGCATGAGCGAGCTCGCGATGCACTACATCGGCGGCATCCTGAAGCACGCCCCGGCGCTCGCCGCGTTCACGAACCCGACGACGAACTCCTACCGCCGTCTCGTCCCCGGCTTCGAGGCGCCCGTGAACCTCGCGTACTCGAGCCGCAACCGCTCGGCCGCGGTCCGCATCCCGATGTACTCGCCCTCGCCGAAGGCGAAGCGCATCGAGGTCCGGTTCCCCGATCCGACCTGCAACGGCTACATGGCGTTCGCCGCGATGCTGATGGCGGGCCTCGACGGCATCGAGCGCCGCCTCGCACCCGGCGATCCGCTCGACAAGGACATCTACGCGCTCACGCCGGAGGAGCTGAAGGACGTCCCCTCGATGCCGGGCGCGCTCGAGGAGTCGTTGAACCACCTGAAGCGCGACCACGACTTCCTGCTGAAGGGCGACGTCTTCACCGAGGACGTCATCGAGACGTGGATCGAGTACAAGATGGCGAACGAGGTGAACGCGATGCGGCTCCGTCCGCATCCGCACGAGTTCGCGCTCTACTTCGACGCGTGATCCTTCGCCGGGAACGGCGCGACGCCGTTCCCCGAAAAGCAGACGGCGGAGCGGGCTCGAGAGCCCCTCCGCCGTTCTCGTTCGGACCGTCGCCGCGTCAGGCCGACTTCGACTTCCGATGCATCGTCCGCTTCGCGGGGGCGGGCGCCGTGCAGTGCTTCACCCGCGCCGTGCTCACCTTCAAGTCCTTCGCGACGTCCTCCGGCGACTTGCCGGCGTCGACCGCTGCCTTGATCTGCTTGCAGGTCGGACCGGTGGCATGGCCCTTCCGCTTCCCGACCGCGGGGGAGACCAGGAGCGCCCCGGTCGCCAACACGGCCGCCAAGGAAAAACCGAGCTTCCTCATCCTCGATCACCTCCTCTCCGACGCATCCTGCGTCTGTCTGCGGCGCCTCCTATCACGCGCCCTTTCGCGTGGCTACACGCGGACGGCCACATTTGGGCGGACGATGAAACTGTGGCATACCCCGGCGGTCCCCGGGGCGATTCCCATGAAGCGCACGCTCGGCCTCCTCTTGAAGCTCGCGGTCACCCTCGGCATCTTCGTCGCGATCTTCGTCGAGGTCGGCGGCGGCTACGCACCCGTCCCGACCGCCGCGCTCGATACGCCCGGCGCGTTCGCCGTCGCGAACCCCGCCTTCCCGGGCCTCCTCGGCCGGATGAAGGCGCGGCTCCGGGGAACTCCGCTTCCTCCCTCCCGGCTCCCGGTCGCGCGCGATCGGGTCTGCCTCGAGGCGGCGCAGCGCACGGTCTTCGTCCGCGCCGCCGACGGAACGCTCCGGCCGTTCAAGCCGCTCCGCCACTGCGGCACCGGCGGGCTCGCGACCGTCTACGTGCGGGAGGCGGACGGCGGGTTCCGCGCCGTCCCGCTCGCCGGCGCGCCCGCGGAGGTCTGGTTTCGGATCCAGGGCTTCCAGCTCGTCCCGGCGGAGCTGTCCGACCTCTGGACCGAGATCCGCTCGCTCCGCCTCGCCGTCTTCGTGCCCTGGTTCCTGCTCGCCATCGCGATCAAGCTCGTCGGCATCTTCGCGAACGTGTGGCGCTGGCAGGTGCTGCTGAAGGGCCAGCAGCTCGACCTCGCCTTCGGGTATCTCTCGAGCACGTACTTCATCGGCCGCTTCTTCGGCATCGTCACGCCGAGCACGATGGGCCTCGACGCCTGGCGGCTCTACGAGACGATCCGGCTCACCCGACGTCCCGTCGAATGCACGACCGTCCTCGCGATCGAGCGCGTGATCGGCCTCGTCGGGCTCCTCTTCGTGATCCTCCTCTTCATGCCGTTCGCCGGGCGCATCACCCAGGGGCAGTCCTTCGGCGAGCTGGTCGGGGCGATGAAGGTGCCGCTCGCCGGGACGGCGCTGCTCGGCGTCCTCGTGCTGCTCCAGCCGGAGTGGTTCCGGGGGCTCCTCCGCTTCGTCCCGAACGCGCGCGTCCGGCGCTTCACCGGCAACGTCATCGATTCGGCGACGGCGTACGGCCGCCAGCGCGGCTGCCTCCTGCTCGCGCTCGTCCTCGCCGTCGTCGGCCAGCTGACGACGATGCTCATGTACTTCGCGAACGCGATGTCGCTCGGTGCCGCCAGCGTGCACGCGAGCGAGGTCC
>DASRHG010000203.1:0-54511 GCA_035650655.1 Binatia bacterium
GCACGACGTCGAAGGTGCGGCGGAAGACCGATTCGACGGGGATCCGCTCGAGCATCACGCGGTCCGCCGAGCGATGGAGGCTCTTGCCCTCGGCCGTGAGCCCGAGCGTGTCGATCGACTCCGGCTCGAGCGCCGTTGCGACCATGAGCCCGAGGATCGTCGTGATGAGGGCCGGCACCGCGACGGCGTAGGACTGGGTCATCTCGAAGAGGAGGAAGACGGCCGTGAGCGGCGCGTGCGTGGCGGCGGCAAGGAACGCCCCGAGCCCGACCAGCGCGTAGGAGCCGCGCGGTCCGGTGACGCCGGGAAGGAGGAGCGCCGAGAGCGCGCGGAAGCTTCCGCCCGTCATCGCGCCGATGAAGAAGATCGGGCCGAAGACGCCGCCGGGGGCGCCGGCGCCGAGCGAGACGCTGCTGCCGACGATCTTCGCGACCGCGAGGACGGCCATCGTCGACCAGGCGAGGCGCCCCGCGAGCGCGTCGTTCACGACGCCGTAGCCGTCGGAGACGTTGCCCGGCACGGCGAGGTCGAGGAGCCCGACGGCGGCGAGGCCGCCGAGCAGCACGACCGAGCGCGGCACCGGGAGGCGCCGGAGCCGGGCCGCCGTCGCGTGGAAAAGCCGCGTGTAGGCGGCCGCGAGCAGCCCGAGGACGATCCCGAGGAGCGCATACGTGAGGCACTCCCAGTAGCTCTCGAGCGTGAAGGGGGGGACCGTGAACACGGGCAGGCTCCCGAAGAGGCCGCGCGAGGCGATGACGGCGGTCGTCGTCGCCACGACGATCAGGCTGAAGTGCGCGAGCTGCGCCTCGCCGAGGAGCACGATCTCCTGCGCGAACATGAGCGCGCCGAGCGGCGCGTTGAACGTCGTCGCGATGCCGGCGGCGGCCCCGCACGCGATCAGCACCTTCCGCTGCTCGGCCGAGAGCCGCATGAGCATCGCGACGGCGCCGCCGATCGAGCCGCCGATCTGCGCGATCGGTCCCTCGCGCCCCACGGCGGCCCCGGACCCGAGCGAGATCGCCGCGCCGAGCGTCTTCACGACCATCCACCGCCGCTTCACCCGCGCGCCCTGGAGATGGAGCATCTCGAGGAAGCGCGGGAAGCCGTAGCCGAGCACCTCGTTCGGGAAGAGCCGGTCGAGGAGGAGGAGCGCGACCCCGCCGCCGACGAGGGCCAGCGGGAGGGCCGCGGGGCCGAGGAGCGCCGCCCGGCCGAGGAAGAGCCAGGTCGCGCCGCCGATCGCCGCGCGGAAGACGAGGTTGCCGACCGCGCCGAGGAGCCCCGTCGCGACGGCCAGGACGACGAGGCGGACGTAGTGCCGCTCGACGCGGAACGATTCGGGGAGGGAAGACGACGGTGCCGGCATGCGCGCGGGCGGAGCCGCCCTCCGGAGACAGTAACAAGCGAGTCGATGCGAGGCGAGCGGCGGGCGTCCCCGAGGCGCTCGTCACGCTCCGCCCGCGCGGCGGGCTCCCGATGACGCCGATCCGGGTCGCGTGAGGCGGAGGAGGAGGAGCGCGCCCAGCACGGCGGCGTACGCGACCGGCTCCCGCACGTCCCGCTTCACGCGCCAGAGAAAGTGGAGGACCGCGAGCGCCGGCGCCACGTACGCGAGGCGATGGAGGCGCTTCCAGCGCGCGTAGCCGAGCCGGCGGACGGCGCCGTTCGTCGACGTCACCGCGAGCGGCACGAGCAGCACGAAGGTCGCGACGCCGACGAAGATGAACTTCCGCTTCGTCACGTCGGCCGCGATCGCGGCCCAGCCGAAGCCCTGGTCGAGCGCCGCGTAGGTGAGGAGGTGCAGCGACGCGTAGAAGAAGGCGAAGAGCCCGAGCATCCGGCGGAGGCGCAGCGGCCACGTCCAGCCGAGCAGCGCCTTCGCGGGCGTGCAGCCGAGCGCCGCAACGAGGAAGACGAGCGCCAGGAGCCCGAGCTCGTTCAGCGCCTCCGCGATCGGGTCGGCGCCGAGCGTGCCGCGCGCCGCGCGGGCGAGCAGCGCCGCGAGCGGGACGAGGGCTCCGGCGAAGACGCCCGGGGCGAGCCACGGCCACGGGCGGTGCCGCTTCGGGCTCAGAACCACCGCCGCAGGTCCATGCCGGCGTAGAGCGACGCGACCTCCTCGGCGTAGCCGTTGAACGGCAGCGTCGGCCGGCGGTGCAGCTCGCCGATCCGCCGCTCGGTCGCCTGGCTCCACCGCGGGTGGTCCACGGCCGGGTTCACGTTCGCGTAGAAGCCGTACTCGTGCGGGGCGACGACGTTCCACGTGGTCGGCGGCACCTGCTCGACGAGCGAGATGCGGACGATCGACTTGATGCCCTTGAAGCCGTACTTCCACGGCACGACGAGCCGGAGCGGCGCGCCGTTCTGGTTCGGCAGCACCTTCCCGTAGAGCCCGACGGCGAGGAGCGTGAGCGGGTGCATGGCCTCGTCGATCCGGAGCCCCTCGACGTACGGCCACGGGAGCACGTCGCGGCGCTGGTCCGGCATCTCGTCCGGGTCGAGAAGCGCCGTGAACGCGACGTACTTCGCGCGCGACGTGGGCTCGGCGCGACGGAGCACGTCGCCGAGCGGAAAGCCGACCCACGGGATCACCATCGACCACGCTTCGACGCACCGCATGCGGTAGACGCGCTCCTCGAGCGGGACGCGGCGGAGGAGCGCGTCCACGTCGACGACCTCGGGCCGCGCGACCTCGCCGTCGAGGCGGACCGTCCACGGCCGGGGGCGGAGCGTGCTCGCGCGCGCGGCCGGATCCCCCTTGCCGGTGCCGAACTCGTAGAAGTTGTTGTAGCTGGTGACGTCGCGCTCGGGCGTCGGCGGCTCGTCCGTGCCGAGGGGACTCCGCCCCGCCACCGCGAGCGGGGCGCGGTCCGCCGCGCGCTCGGCGGCCTCCCGCGGGTCCGCCCGTCCCCCGCCGGCGAGCCAGAGGAGGCCGCCGCCCAGGGCGGTCGCGGTCGCCGCGGCAAGGGCCGCGTTCCGGAGGAGCTCGCGGCGGCAAAGATAGCGCGCCTCCGGCGTGATCTCCGACGGCGAGGGCGGGGTCCCGAGCTTCGGCATCGCGTCGGAGAGTGTGCCGCGCCGCCGCGGTCGAGGCCAGCCCGGACCCGTGCCCGCGCCCGCCGCCGCCGCGTCGCCACGCGACGGCGCGGTGCCGCTCGTGTGCGGCCGTGTCACTTCGTGAGGGTGCGGCTGCCATTCACGAGCGAAGGAGGATCGCACGGATGCGGAAGCTTCGCACGCTGCCCGCGCTGCACGCGACGCGCCTTCCGCTCGCTGCCCTTTCCGAACGACCTCGGTCCGCGACGGGACGAGCACGAGCGCCGACGCCGACCGCCGACTTCACGAGCCGGCCGACCGCTCGTCTTCGACACGCCCGCGAAGCTCCAGGCGCTCCTCGGCCGGCCGGCCGCCGAGGTCGCGACGATCGCGACGGGATGGTTCGACGCACCGCGCTTCCAGACGCACGGCCGGGACGGCGACGGGCCGCTCGGCGACCTCCCGAACCGGCCGAGCTTCGTCACCTGCGCCGTCCCGTGCGAGACGACCGACGAGCGCTTCCAGCACGACGCGACGGGCACGCCGATCGTCGTCGACACGACCGAGATCCCGTTCACGAATCGTCGTCCCGAGCGGCGCGCCGCCGCCGGGCGGCTGGCCGGTCGTCGTCCAGCAGCAGGGGCTCGGCGGGCAGCGCGACACGGTCGTCGCGTTCGGCGAGGCCGGCGCCTGCCCGCCGCCTTCAGCGCCGACCTGACGCTCGCGTACACGCCGGCCGAGCCGAACGCGGCCGGCGTCCTCCCCGGCTCGACGCGGAGGGCCAGCTCCTCGTCGGGCGATTCGTCCCGGGCACGTGCGCGGTCGGTGCCGCCGCGTGCCGTGAGGTGCGGCGGCCCTTGTCGGCGCGGGCGGCGTCCGGTACTGAGGACGCTTCCGGTAGTCGCCCCGCAGCCGCCTGATCGTCCCGGGTGAGCGACTGCGCTCCGACGCCGGCACACCCACCCCATGGCACGGGAGCCGGCCGCGATCCTCATCGTGGAGGACAACCGCGACGCAGCCGAGAGCCTCGCGATGCTGCTCGAGGTCCTCGGCCACCGCGTCCGGCTCGTCCACGACGGCACGGCGGCGCTGGATGCGCTCCGCGCGGAGTCCTGGGACGTCGCGCTCGTCGACATCGGCCTCCCGGGCATCGACGGCTACGAGCTGGCGCGCCGCGCTCGGGCGCTCGCGGACGGCGATCGCCTCATGCTGGTGGCGGTCACGGGGTACGGGCGCGAGGAGGACCGGGCGCGGGCGAGCGCCGCGGGCTTCGACCATCACCTCGTGAAGCCGATCGACGTCGACGCGCTCGAGCGGCTCCTCCGCGAGCTCGCGTCGCGGTCGGGCGGCGGCGGCACCGCAGCGTCGTAGCGGGCGAGCGTGTCACCCGGCGCCGCGCGCGCATCCAACGCGCTGTATGGCGATCCTGTCGGACCGGCTCGCGAGCGGCGACCCGACGTGGACCGTTCTCGCGCTCGCCGTCCTCGCGCTGGGGCTCGTGCCGCGTCCGCCGGCTGGCCCCCGCCGGGCGGGTCCGGATCGGCTTCCACTACCGCCATCCCCCGGAGGAGGTGCGGCGCGTGCTCCTCGATGCGATCGCGGACACGCCCGGCGTGCTCGCCGAGCCGCCGCCCGACTGCGGCCGGACGGCGTCCGGCGAGAGCGCGGTCGTCCACGCGCTCCGCTACTGGATTCCGCACCGTGAGCTCCGAGGTGGGCGGCTCGCGGCGGCGGCGCGCCTCGACTTCGCGTCCGCGGGCAGCGCGTCGCGGGCGACGGCCTCTGGCTCGTCGGCCGGGGCGAGGTCGTGCTCGCGACCGCTGGCGCGGCCGCCGAGGCCGCGCGTCTCGGTCCCGGCGACGTCTTCGCGCCGCCGACCGCGGCCGCGGCGGGCGTCGTCTGTCGCGCCGCCTCCGCGGCGACGCTCTATCGCCTTCCGCTCGACCGCCTCGCGACGGACGCCGGCGTCGCCGAGCGCGTCGCGGCAGCCGCGCGGCACGAGACCGCCCTCCGCCCGGCGGCGGACGGCGTCCAACGGGCACGATCGCTCGCTCCGCGTCCGCTCGCCGTGACGGTCCTCGACGAGGACACGCTCGCGGGGCTGCCGGGATTTCGCAAGCGCCTGGCGTGGTTCCTCGAGAACCGACCCGATCTCGCGCGGCACATCGCCTGGGCCACGACCGATCACGGCCACCGCCTCCTCGCGCTCCCGTCGCGTGAGCGGCTCGAGCGGGTGCTCCGCCACATGCTCGACGAGCAGAGGTTCCTCTCGCCGCACGGCATCCGCTCGCTCTCGCTCGTGCACCGCGACCAGAACCGTACGTCCTCGCGCTCGGCGGGGAGCGGTACGAGGTCCACTATACGCCCGCGGAGTCCGACACGGGCCTCTTCGGCGGGAACTCCAACTGGCGCGGCCCCGTGTGGTTCCCGGTCAACTACCTCCTCCTCGCGCGAGCGCGAAGCAGAGCCGCGCCTCGCGGTCCGTGATGCCGAGGCGAAGCCGCCGAGCTCCCGGCGCCCGACAGCTCGACGGCACGCGCGCGCCGCCGAGCGTGCCACGGGCCGATCTTGGTGGCGTACGCGGTGTGCGGCCTCGGAAGGCGACCACGCGCCGGCGACGCGCGCGGCGACCAGCCGAGGCGCGAGCATCCTCGGGAGCACGGATGCCGGCGAGAGACGCGAGGTCTCGGGAAGCCGGGCGTGCCGGTGCACCGCCGCACCCGCCACGGCGGAGCTCGTGCAGCTCGTCTGCGGACCGGCGCCGGAGACGGTCGACCCGGCTGCGCCACGCAACGCCCGGTGGTAGAACCCGACTCGGAGTCCGCGGCAATCCGAAGCCACGGCACGGCCGTAGGACGTTACAGGACCGCTCGAGCGGGGGGAGCCGTAGAGATGCCCAAGCGTCGTCGTCGCGCGACGCATGGAACGGCGTCACTCGGGAAGCCGTGGTGCCCAGGCCGCACGACCCTCGTCGCCGTCCGGTCGAACTCGGCGTCGGCGTACGCCAGGAGGACAAGGCCGATGAAGGCGCTCAGAATCACGATGGTGTTCGCGGCGGCGCTCGCGATCGCGAGGATGGCGGGCGCAGCCGACCCGCCGCAGACGATCGCGGGCAAACCCTACAGCATCACGCCGGGCGCGAACGGCACGTACACGGTGAAGTGGGGCGACGACTCCATGACCTGGGAGCCGAACAAGGCGTGGTACCACGAGCCCTTCAAGAAGGCGGGGCCGACCTACTACGCGAAGTGGACCGCCAAGGGGATGCCCTTCCCCTTCGATTCGACGCTGGAGGAACGCGCGAAGATGCCCGCCGACGAGCTCTACGACCGCTGCCTCGCCTGGCACTACTACGGCTCGTACTACCCGGGCGCCGCCGACATGTGGAACAACCTCGTCGTCCGACCCGACGGGAGCCTCCGTGAGAAGCAGTTCTTCATGGAGCACTACATGGCGTTCAACGGCGAGGGGGGCGCCCCTGCCAAGAAGAACCAGGAGTTCCTGACGCCCGACGAGCGCAACGACGTGTCGCACAAGTACCTGTGGATCGCCGTCGAGCCGCAGGAGGTGCGCGGCCAGGGTGGGATCACGACCGACTACTACGCCCGCGAGAGGCGCCCCTCCGACACCCTCTACCTGCCGACCGTCCGGAAGGTTCGCCGCCTCGCGGGCTCCGTGTCGAAGCAGTTCTTCCCCGCGACCATCCTCCGCTACGAGGACGTCTCCCACGTCCGCGCGCTGGCCGACCTCGACTACAAGGTCGTCGGCTTCGAGCTCTACAAGACGGACCCGAAGGTCCACGGTGAGGGGCCGAACGACTACCCCGAGATCACGGGGTTCGACGGCGCCGGCGACGTGGCCGCGATCATCGAGATCACGCCGAAGCCGGGCGTCAGCTGGTGGTACGGGAAGCAGAAGTTCTGGTGCGGCCTGCAGACCCTCGGGTGGCTGCACAGCGAGGCGTTCGACGAGAAGGGCGCGCCCCAGCGCTACGTCGTCCATCGCATCAGGAACGGCGTCGACGCGAAGCTCGGGGACGGCAGCCAGGCTCCGGACTGGTACTTCTACTGGGGCGCGCTCTGGGTCCAGGACTTGAAGAGCGGCTTCCGGGGCGACATGTGGGCCTCGGACACCGTGTTCACCCCGGGGTTCCCGACGACCATCTTCAGCAACGAGAACCTGCTTCGCGAGCCGCGCCAGCTCGGATGGTGGCGGTAGCCGCGAGACGTTCGCAGCCGAGGAGGTGGGTCAGGCGGAGCGCCTCACCGACCGACCACGCCTGGAAGGGGCACCCGCCCGGCCGATGCGGCGGGTCCCCGTCCGCCATCTCGGGGAGGTGGCCGAGCCCCGCGACGCGCCACCCGTCGCCTCCTAGCCGAGGTCCACGTTGCCGATCTCGCCGGCGACGCGCTCGACCGGCGTCGCGTCCGCGGCGAAGTGGCGGACGCCAACGCCCGCGCAGCGGCGGCGCGGTTTCGCCCCGGCCCTCCCGTCAGCCCGTTGCGCCCCAGCCGAACACGGCCTTCAGCTCGAGGAACTCGTGCAGCCCCGCCTCGCCCCACTCGCGCCCGTTGCCCGACTGCTTGTAGCCGCCGAACGCGCCGCTGAAGTCCGGCTGTGCCCCGTTCACGTGCACGTTCCCGGACCGGATCCGCCGGGCGACGCGACGCGCGCGCTCGATGTTCCCCGACGTCACGTAGCCGGAGAGGCCGTACGGCGTGTCGTTCGCGATGCGGACGGCGTCGTCCTCGTCGTCGTACGGGATGATCGAGAGGACCGGCCCGAAGATCTCCTCGCGCGCGATCGTCATGTCGTTCCGCACGTTCGCGAAGACGGTCGGACGCACGAACCACCCGTGCTCGAGGCCCGCGGGCCGTCCGGGGCCGCCGGTCACCAGCTCCGCGCCCTCGGCGATCCCCTGCTCGACGAGCCGCTGCACCTTCGCGAACTGCGCCTCGCTCGCGAGCGGGCCGAGCGTCACCCCGTCCGCGGCCGGGTCGCCGACCTTGACGGCCTCGGCCGCCTGCTTCGCGATCGCCGCGGCCTCGGCCATCCGCGCCCGCGGCACGAGCATGCGCGTCGGCGCGTTGCACGACTGGCCGGTGTTGAGGAAGCACGCCTGCACGCCGGCGGCGACGGCGCCGGCGAGGTCGGCGTCGTCGAGGATGACGTTCGCCGACTTGCCGCCGAGCTCCTGCGTCACGCGCTTCACGGTCGGCGCCGCGGCGGTCGCGACCGCGACGCCCGCGCGCGTCGACCCGGTGAAGGACACCATGTCGACCTCGGGGTGCGAGGCGATCGCCGCGCCGACCGTCGGCCCGTCGCCGTGGACCAGGTTGAACACCCCGGGCGGCACGCCCGCTTCGTCGAGGATCTGGGCGAAGAGGTGTCCCGAGAGCGGCGCGACCTCGCTCGGCTTCAAGACCATCGTGCAGCCGGCGGCGAGCGCGGGCGCCACCTTGCACGCGATCTGGTTCGCGGGCCAGTTCCACGGCGTGATGAGGCCGCAGACCCCGATCGGCTCCCGCCGCATGAGGGTCTCGCCGTTCAGCTGCTCGAACTGGAACGTCGAGAGCACCTTGATCATCTCGAAGAAGTGCGCGAGGCCCGCAGCCGCCTGGGCGGCGCGCGCGAGCCAGAGCGGCGCGCCCATCTCCTGCGAGATGGTGGTCGCCATCTCCTCGTACTTCGCCTGGTAGACCTCGGTGATCCGCTGGAGGAGTGCGAGCCGCTCCTCGCGGGTCGTCTGCGAGAACGACGCGAACGCGCGCCGCGCGGCGCGCGCCGCCCGATCGACGTCCGCCGCCGTGCCGAGCGAGATCATCGCGATGCGCTGCTCGGTGGCGGGGTTCACGACCGAAAAGTCACGGCGCTCGGTCGGGTCGACCCACGTCCCGTCGATGTAGAACTGCCGGCAATCCTTCATCGCGTGTCCCTCCAGGGATGTCGTGTCGGCGAGCCTCCAACCCTTAGCGGGTTCGCCGCGCCCTGACCAGACCGGGGCCCGGCGGGCGCCCACGCCCTCCCCCGCCCCGCGCGATTGACCTCGGCCGTCTCCGGCTGGCACGGATCGCCGCGGGGGGCGCCGGCCGCCATCGACCGCCGCCGGACGGCGTTCGACGCCGTGTCGCAAGGCGTCTTCGTCGCGGGCACGGAGCCGGCGGCGGCGAACGTGGTGAAGCTCGCGGGGAACTTCCTGATCGCGTCGGCGATCGAGGCGCTGGGAGCCTCGTCCGCGACCACTTCCTCTCGGGCGTCGCCGGCAGGCACGGCGACGACGACTGGGCGGCGCTCGCCCGCGTCGCGGCGGAGCACGCGGGCCTCCGCGGACCCGCCGTCACTCGGCGGGGACCCCGCGCACCTGGAGCTCGGCCGCGGCCCAGGTCGCGAAGCCGACGTCGACCGCGAGCCCCGTCGGCGGACGGCGGGACGGACCCACACGAAGGAAGCGGACGCGCGTCGGAGGGAACCGAAGCCGCTGCACGACGCGCGCCGGGTCGGCGCGGTACGATGCGAAGGGCGGGACGGCGAACGGCTCCTCGGCGATCGTCGTCCAGGCGGTGCCGTCGGTCGAGCCCTCGACGCGGTAGCTCAGGAGGTAGCTGCGGAAGTGCGCGCCGAGCTCGAGGTCGACGCCCGAGAGGGCGGCGGGCGCACCGAGGTCGACGGTGAGCCGTTCGGGCGCAGGCCCCTCCGCCACGGCGAAGGAGCGCCGGGTGGCGAGCGAGCCGTCGAGCAGCGTGCCCGCACCGTCGGGCGGCTCGAGCACGCGCCACGCGACGCGGGGCAGAGGGGGGTCGTCGGCCGGCTCCGCCGGCCCGGGCGGGACGCGGACGAGCGCCTCGCCGCGCCCCGTCGTCACCGGGAGCGCGCGCCGGAGGGTCGCGGCGAACATCGCCGCCCCCTGCGGGTGATCGAGGTGGAGGATCACGGCGCACGCACCCGCGGCGCGGAGGTACGCGAGCGTGCGGTCGGAGGGGAACTGGTTCAGGAAGCCCGCCGCGACGAACGACGACACGGGGAAGAAGCCGCTCCGGCCGTTCAGGAGGGGACGCCAGTGCGCGGTGCTCCGGAAGAGCGCGACGCCGTCGCGGTCGAAGTCGGTCGGGAGGTCGGCGACGGCGCATCCGGGCGGCAGCGCGTCGAGCGCCGCGGCGAGCGCGCCCGCCCGCGTCGGAGCCGGGACGAGCCGGAGCGGCTTCCAGCCGGCCTCGACGACGGCGCAGCCGAGGAGCGCGGTGACGACGACCGCGCGCCCGACCAGCGTGCGGAGCCGCGCGAGGAGTGCCGCGAGGCCGCAGCCGCCGAGCACGGCCGCCATGACGGCGGAGAAGTAGAGCGCACGCGCCGGCGCGCGCAGGATCCCGAGCCCGGGCACCGTCGTCGCGAGCGCCTCGTACAGGCTCGCGTGCCCGTACCACCCGCGCGGCCCGAGCGCGTACCACCAGCCGGCGAACGCGGCCGCCGCGATCGCGGCGACGCACGACGCGTCGACGGTGCGCGGCCGGCGCGCCACGGCGCCGGCGACGAGTCCCGCCGCCGCCGCGAGCCACGGCGTGAACGCGGCGAGCGCTTCGCCGCGCGCCCCGTTCGCGAGCCGCGTCGCGACGAAGGCCCACGGATGCGCGAGCGGCGCGAACGGCGCCCAGGGCGACCAGAGGAAGGCGACGAATCCCCGGTCGGTCAGGTCCATCTCGCGCGACACCGCCTCGTACGGGAGGACCAGCGGCACGACGAGCAGCCCGGCGAGAAGCCCGGCCGCGGCGAGCCGCGGGAGCACGCGGCGCGCATCCGCGCTCGTCGCGACGAGGAGCGGCACGCCCGCGGCGAGCCCGAGCGCGAGGAACACGCCCCAGTGGAGGCTCGCCCAGGCCTGCCAGGCGACGAGGACGCCGAGCGCGACCGTCCATCGCCAGGCGCGCGTGCGGACGAGCCGCACGAGCGCGAAGAGGGCGAGCGGCGTCGCGAGACCCGCGACCACGTGGAGCTCGTCGAGGTTCGCAACGATCGTCGGCGAGTGGGTCGCGAGCGCCGCGCCCACGACGGCGGCGGCGGCGCTCCCCGTGAGCTCGTGCACGAGGAGCGCGACGCCCCAGGCGGAGAGCGCGATCGCGAAGAGCATCGCGACGTTGTAGGCGAGCACCGGATCGTCGGAGAGCGCCTGGACGGGGGCGATCGGCACGGCGAGGCCGAGGAGGTTCTCCGAGTACGCGAGCGTCCGGTGGAAGGGATGGAGGTTGTTCGTCTCGAAGACGCGCAGGGGGTCGCGCCCGAGGCGGCGGACGTCCGACGCGAGGATCCAGGCGCAGAGCAGCTGGTCGGAGGTGGCGGCCGTCACCGTCGGGCGGGCCGCGAAGTGGGTCCCGAGCCGGGTCGCGAGCGGCCACGTCTCCGCCACCGCGAGCGCGGCCGCGGCGAGCGCCACCAGCCCGTGAAACCGTCCGTCGCGTCGCACGGCCGGGCGCTACCGGCGCCCCGCCGTCACGATCCGGCGCATGGCGCCCGCCATACGCGCGCGATCCCCCGCCCTGTCAAGGGGAGCGAGCGGCGCCGTCACCCGGCCGGGGCGCGATCCTAGCCGCCGCGAACGCGGGCGAGGAGCGCGGCGCGCCGGGCGGCGGCGCGGGCGAGCGTCGGGTCCAGGACGAGCGCGCGCGCGTACCACGCGACCGCCCTCGCCCACTGTCCGCGGGCCTCGGCGATCTGCCCGAGGCCGAGCGCGGCCGGCGCGTACGTCGGGAGGATCCGGAGCGCCGCCTTGTAGTGCGCGAAGGCGGAGGCCAGCTCGCCCGCGTTCGCGTGCACGGCGGCCGCGTTCGCGTGGGCGCGCGCGCTCATCGGCGAGGCGGCGACGGTCGCCGTGAAGAGCGCGTACTCGTCGTGCCAGTCCGCGTTGCGGACCCACGTGCGCGCCGCGAACGAGACGAGCAGCGCCGCGACGACGGCCGCGCCCGGCGCCTGGTGGCGCACGACGAGCCACCGTCCGGCCCACCCGCACGCGAGGCACCAGCCGACGGACGGCAGGTAGAGGAGCCGCTCGGCCTTGATCGTCCCGATCGGGACGACGACGTTCGCGGTCACGGCGAGCGCCGCGACGAAGAACGCGGCCGCGAACGCGAGGACGGGCGCCCGCCGCCGCGCCGCGACCACCCCGAGCGCGAGGGCGGCGAGGACGCCGGTGGCCAGCAGGAGCCGCGGGTCGGTCGCGGCGTGCACGACCGGCACCTGGTCGAACGACTCGTCCGCGGAGAGCCGGATCGGCACGGCGAGCGTGCCGAGGTACTGCACGAGCACGACGAGCGCGGTGGCGAGGCGCGCGGGCGGGGAGACCCACGCGAGCGGGTTGTCGACGAAGGGCGGCGGCTCGGCGAGTCCGAGCGCGCCGACGACGGTCGCACGGAGGGCGAGCGCCGCGCCTGCGACGACGACCCACGGCCCGAGCGCGGCGAGCGCGGCGCTCCGGCCGCGGCGCGCCGTCCAGCGGGCGACGAGCGCGGCGAGCACGAGCCCGGTGAACGCGCTCTCCTTGGCGAGCACGCCGGCCGCGAACGCCGCGAGCGCCGGGCCCCGAGCCCCGCGGGCGAACGCGACCAGGGCGACGACGACGCCGAGCGCGGCGAGCAGCTCGGCTCGCCCGGCGACGTTCGCGACCGCCTCGGTATGCACGGGATGGAGCGCGAACACGAGCGCGGCGCCGACCGCGGCGCGCGGCGAGCGCAGGACCACGTCCCCGAGGAGGAGCACGGCGACGCTGGTCGCCGCGTGCAGAACGACGTTGAGCGCGTGCTGCGCCCGCGCGCCGCCCCCCGCCGCGTCCACGAGGGCGTACGTCACCATCGTGAGCGGCCGGTAGAGCGAGCCCGTCGCCGACGGACGCCCGAACCACGCGAGCGCCGACATTCCCGGCGTCGCCATCGGGTTGCCGACGACGAGGCCCGCGTCGTCGAACGCCCAGCCGGCGCCGAGCGCGTTCAGGTACGGCAGGACGGCCGCGGCCGCAACGACGAGGAGCCGGACGGCTCGCGCGCGACGAGAGGGCACGAGGCGTCTATCGACGCACGCCGCCGCGGACTTGAGCCGGCCGCCGCGGGCGGCCCGGCTACGGCCTGAGCGACGCCAGCAGGCACATCGTCCGCGCGCGCGCCGTCGTGACGCGCCTCTCGAGCTGCTTCGCGCAGTCGGCGGACACGTGGCGCTTCGCGCGGTGCGCCGCGCCGTTCGCCGTGCGGAGCTCGCTCGCGGCCCTCTTGACGAGCCGCCGCCGCTTCGCGCGCGACGCCGCCCGCTCGGCGCGCATCACGAGCGTGCCCGCGCGCGTGAACCGCTTCCGGAGGCCGGCGGGGACGTCCTCGCCTTCGCACGCCTCCGTCGCGAGGGTCCCGGCCACCTGGCCGAGCGTGCTCGCGAAGTCGACCGGGTCGTGGTGGCATCCGTCGGTCGGCGCGCAGCGGTCGATCGTGCACCGGTCGCCGTCCTCGCAGGAGATCTTGACGCCGCGGCACACGCCGATGCCGTCGCACGCGTCCGCGGTCGTGCAGACGCTCAGGTCGTCGCACGGGCTCCCGAACTGCTCGTACGCGCAGGTGGGCGAGCAGCAGTCCCCGGCGCGGGTGTTCCCGTCGTCGCACCGCTCGCCGGAGTCGAGGCGGCCGTCCCCGCAGGCCGCGAAGGCCGGACACGGCGCGGCGCCGAGCGCGAGGAACGCCGCGACCGCCGCGAGCGAGCGGGCGCGCATGCCGTGCGTATAGAGGAGCCGCTCCGGCGGCGGCAAGGCGCCGCGAAACGCGGGATGGCCGGCGGATCCGGTGCCGCGGTCAGAGGCTCGCGGCGCGCGACGCGAACACGTTCGGCTGGGAGACCTCCTCCACCAGCTCCGCCGCCGTCGCGCGCGGCGCCTGCCGCACGACGTCCGCCTGCGACACCATCCCGCACAGGGCGCCCATCGCGTCGGTGACCGGGATCCGCCGGATCTGGTGCCGTTCCATGAGCCGCGCGCAGTCCTCGACGCTCATGTCCGGCGTGCACGTGACGACGGGCCGCGACATGCAGTCCCGAGCGGTCGCTTCGAGGGGGTTGTGCCCCGTCGCCACGAGCCGGCACACGACGTCCCGGTCGGTCACGACGCCGACCACCCTCCGCGACTGGTCGCAGATCGGGATCTCGCCGCAGTCGTTCGTGACCATCATCTCCGCCACCTGCCGGATCGGCGTATCGGCCGTGCAGCAGGCGGGATTCTCGGTCATGATCTCGCGGACCCGGCGGTTCCTCCGACGCCGGGGCTCGGGACGGCCCGCCGCACCCGAGGAGGCGCGGTAGAGGAGCCACGCCGACGCCGCGGAGCCGGCGAGCAGCAGCGGCGCGCCGACGAGGAGGCCCGTCCGACCGTTCCATGCGACGCTCTTCATGGCTCGATCCCTTCTTTTGCGGAGGGGGAGCACGGGCGTCCGCGACGCCGTGGTTCGGCCCTCGCGTGTCCGGGCCGCGTTCCGCCGCCCGCTTCACCCTCTGGGCCGCGTCCTTCGACGCCCACCGGCTTTCGCCGCGTGCTCCCGCCCCGAGACGGACGATAGCGCGACGGCCCCCGGCTTCCATCCCCGGGATCCCGAGAAGGCGGCCTTGCGCGGGGTGAGTGCGCTGGGGCGCTCGGCGCGCCGGGGGGGCGGTGCCCGGCCGGCCCCGTCAGTCGAGCGCGCCGCCGCAGCTCGAGCCCGCGCCCGCCGTGCAGCCGAAGCAGTGCGCGGCGGTCGCGATCGGGCGCTCGGCGAGCGCCCCCACGTCGTCGACCTCCCAGACCGTGCGCGGTCCGCCGCCGAGGGGCAGCTCGAGCATCTGGTTGAAGTCGCAGTCGTAGAGGCGGCCGTCCCAGCCGATGCTCACGAGCGACCGGCACATGAGGCCGGGGACGGTCGCGGGGTTGAAGTGGTTCACGAGGAGGCCGAGGTAGGCGCCGAGCTCGCCAGCCCGCCGGAGCGCGTCCGCGAAGCGCCGGATCGGCATGTTCGTGATGGTGAGCAGCCGGCGGAACTCGATGCCGAAGCGGGCACGGAGCTCCTCGCGGTAGCGGGCTTCGAGCGTCGCCTGCGGCGGCGGCAGGAAGGCCCCGACGGGGTTGTAGACGAGATCGAGCACGAGCCCCGACCCCGGCTGCGCGTAGCCGAGCGCGTTCAGGTCTCGGAGCGCCGCGATGCTCTTCTCGAAGACGCCACGTCCCCGCTGCTTCTCGACGTTCTCCGCCCCCCAGCACGGGAGGCTCGCCACCACTTCGACGCCGTTCGCGGCGAGGAAGGGCGCGAGGTCCTCCATCCCCGGCTCGAAGAGGACGGTCAGGTTGCAGCGGTCGATCACGCGCCGCCCGAGCCGGCGCGCTTCGGTGACGAGCCGCCGGAAGTGGAGATTCAGCTCCGGCGCCCCACCGGTCACGTCGACCAGCGCGACGTCCGGGCTCGCCGCGACGAGCGCGAGCACGCGATCGACGACGCGTGCGTCCATGGCCTCGGTTCGCGTCGGCCCGGCCTCGACGTGGCAGTGGTGGCACGCCTGGTTGCACCGCTTGCCGACGTTCACCTGGACGGTCGTCGTCCGCGACCGGCGGAGCGCGCCGGCGCCGTGGGCCGCGAGCGTCGCGGCGAACTCGGGAGCCGCTTCGGCCCCACCCGGCGCGCGGGGACGCACCGCTCCTTCGACGCCGGCCTTCGATCCCATGCGCGCCTCCGCCGTGACCCGACGATGCCACATGTCGATCGCCCTTGGCGAGGAGGTCCGCGTGCGTTCTTGCAGCGCCGGCGTCCGCCGGCCACGATGGCCGCCATGCTGCCCGGGTCGCGCTCGTCGCTCGCCGTCCTCGCGGTCCTCGCCGTCGCCGTCGGCTGCGCGCCGCTCTCGGCGCGCCGCGCCCCCGACCGCGCGCCGCGCCAGTTCACCTTCGCCTGGCCGTTCCGCGCGGGCGACGACGCGGCGCCGCGCGGCGGGACGACCGAAGGCGCGCCCGTGACGCTCGACGGCGAGCCGGGCGCCGCCTGGCGCGCGCTCCAGGCGCCCGGGCTCACCAAGCGCGAGCGCGACCGCCGCGCGATCCTCGCGATGGCCGGCACCTTCCGCACGAGCTTCGACTTCCTCGAGGTGATCGGCTTCCGGCCCGGATTCGTCCCCGACCGCCCCTACCAGTCGTGGGCCACCGAGTACGTGTACGTCCTCCGCGACGAGCCGCGGTTCGTGAGCCTCCAGCACCTGCTCGTCATGTACCTGCGGGCGGAGGACGGCCGGATCGAGGGACCATTCGTCACCAAGCACTGGCGGCAGGACTGGCGCTGGGAGAACACGGAGCTGCTCACGTATCGGGGCCGCAACACGTGGGCGAGGACGCGGCTCACGCCCGCGCAGGCGAAGGGCACGTGGACGCAGGCCGTCTACCAGGTGGACGACTCGCCCCGCTACGCGGCGTACGGCCGATGGGAGCACTTCGGGAACGCGTCGACCTGGAAGAGCTCGACGACGTGGCGGCCGCTGCCGCGCCGCGAGTTCTCCGTGCGTCACGACTACGACGTGCTCATCGGCACGAACCGGCACACGATCACGCCGACGGGCTGGGTGCAGGAGGAGGAGAATCTGAAGGTCGTGCTGGACGAGCGCGGCCGCCCGGCGGCGACCGCGCCCGTTCTCGCCAAGGAGATCGGCCTCAACCGCTACGAGCGCCTCCGCGACTTCGACGACTCCGCGGCCGAGCGGTACCGCGAGCGCACGGACGCGTTCTGGGCGGAGGTCCGCGCCGCCTGGCGCGACGTCGCGAGACGCCACCCGCGCTTCACGCTCCGCGCGGCGCCCGACCAGGGCCAGCTCTTCACGCCGCTCTTCGCGCGCGCGGAGCAGCTGGCCGACGGCGCGGCGTTCGATCCCGCCGCGGATCGCGCGTTCGTGCGCGACACGGTGCGCGGCTACCTCGCCGACGGTGCCGCGCCGCCCGCCGCGGGATACTGAGCGGGCGCGCCCACCGTGCGCCCCGGCGGCGCTCATGATACGAGCGGCGTCGAGGATGACCGGAGCACGAGAGCGGGCGGACGTCGCGTCCTTCTACCACCTGCGTGGCGCCTCCTTCGACGACCGCACGTGCGCCGGCACGGCCTGCTTCGTCGCGCGGTTCCTCGACCCGGACCGCTGGCGCGCCGCCGACCGAGCGCCGCGCGTGTACTGCCTGGGGAAGTGCTACGCCGCGCCGGCCGCGGCGGCGGACTCACGCCGGCCCGCGGTCGCCGTCGCGTCGCCGCGCCCTGTCGTGCTCGAGCGCGTCGCGGACGGGGGCGCGCGCACGCTCGCCGAGTACACCGCGCTCGGCGGATATCGCGCGCTCGACCGTGCGCTCGGGACGGCGCCGGCAGCCGTCGTCGCTGAGGTGGAGCGGGCGGGCCTGCGCGGCCGCGGGGGCGCGGGCTTCCCGACCGGGCGGAAGCTCGCCGCCGTCGCCGCCCAGCCCGCGGCCCCGAAGTACGTCGTGATGAACGCCGACGAGGGCGATCCCGGCGCGTACGTCGACCGGATCCTGCTGGAGGACGACCCGCACGCGCCCCTCGAAGGCCTCGCGATCGCGGCATACGCCGTCGGGGCGACGAAGGGATGGATCTACCTCCGCCGGGAGTACCCCGACGCGCTCCCGATCCTCGAGCGCGCGATCGCGGACGCGCGCGCGGCGGGCATCCTCGGCCCGAAGCTGCTCGGCCGCGGGCCCGCCTTCGACGTCGAGGTGGTCGTCGGCCTCGGGAGCTACGTGTGCGGGGAGGAGACCGCGCTCCTCGAGTCGATCGAGGGCCGGCGCCCCTTCGTGCGGCCGCGTCCGCCGTATCCGAGCGCGCACGGGCTCCACGGCCGGCCGACGCTCGTGCAGAACGTCGAGACGCTCGCGAACGTGCCCTGGATCGTCGCGCACGGCAGCGCGGCGTACGCCGCGATGGGGTTCTCGCGCAGCCGCGGCACGAAGGTCGTCTCCCTCAACTCGCTCTTCCGGCGCCCGGGCCTGTACGAGGTGGAGCTCGGGACGCCGCTCCGCCGGATCGTCGACGACCTCGGCGCCGGGCTCTCGACCGGCGGCGTCACGGGAGTGATCGTCGGCGGGCCGCTCGCCGGCGTGCTCCCGCCGTCGTGCTTCGACGCGCCGCTCGCCTTCGACGAGCTCGCGGCGCTCGGCGCGAGCGTCGGGCACGGCGGCGTGATCGCGTTCGACGAACACACCTCGATCCGCGCGCTCGTGCACCACGTCTTCGCCTTCGGCGCCGACGAATCCTGCGGGCGCTGCACGCCGTGCCGGCTCGGCACCCGCGCAGTCGCGGACATGGTCGCGAAGCGCTCGCCGGCGGCGGCGTGGGACGCGGGACGCTTCGAGGCGATCGCCTCCGCGCTGCACGCGACGAGCCTCTGCGGGCACGGAACGGGGCTCGGCGAATTCGCCCGGAGCGTCCTGCGGCACTACCGGGAGGAGCTGTCGGCGTGCTTCGCGTCGTCCTGAACGGCGTCCCGACCGGGGTCCCGGAGGGCGCGACGATCCTCGACGCGCTCCGGCGCGCCGGCATCCACGTGCCGCACCTCTGCCACGACGACCGGCTCGCCCCCGTCGGCGCCTGCCGGCTCTGTATCGTCGAGGTGAAGGGCGTCGCCCGGCCCGTCGCGGCGTGCACGACGCCGCTTGCCCAGGGGCTCGAGGTGACGACGCACACGCCCGCGCTCGAGGCCGAGCGACGGACGCTGCTGCGGCTGCTTGCCGAGCGCTACCCCGCCGAGGCGCAGGAGGGCGCCGGAAACGCGTTCCTCCGCGAGCTCCGCGCCCACGGTCTCGGCGGTGCGCTCGCGGGGCGGCCGCGGCCCGAGCTGGTGGATGACGCGCATCCGTACATCCGCGTCGACATGAACCGCTGCATCTACTGCTACCGGTGCGAGCGCATCTGCAACGACGTCCAGGGACAGTTCACGTGGCGCGTCTGGAACCGCGGCGCCGAAACGCGGATCGTGCCCGACTCGGGCACGACGCTCCGCGCGAGCTCGTGCGTGAGCTGCGGCGCGTGCGTGGACTCGTGCCCCTCGGGCGCGCTCGCGGACAAGTCCGTGATCGCGCTCGGTCCGGCGCTGCGCTGGACGCGGACGACGTGCCCCTACTGCGGTGTCGGCTGCGAGATGAACGTCGGCACGCGGAACGGCCGGCTCGTCGTCGTGCGGCCCGCGCTCGACGCGCCGGTGAACCGGGGGCACCTCTGCTCGAAGGGACGCTACGCGTTCGGGTTCGCCGACGCCGTCGATCGCTCGACCGCGCCGCTCCTCCGCGACGGCGACCGCTGGCGGACGGTGTCCTGGGACGAAGCGATCGGCTTCGTCGCCGAGCGACTCGGGCGGATCGTCTCGGCGCACGGGTCGGATGCCGCCGGCGTCCTCGGCTCCGCGCGAGCGACCAACGAGGAGAACTACGTCGCGCAGAAGTTCGCGCGCGTCGTCCTCGGCACGAACAACGTCGACTGCTGCGCGCGCGTCTGCCACGCCCCGAGCGCGGCCGCGCTGAAGGCGATGCTCGGCACCGGCGCCGCGACGAACTCCTTCGCGGACGTCGAGCGGGCGCGGACGATCCTCGTGTGCGGCAGCAACACGACGGAGTGCCACCCGATCGTTGGGGCGCGGATCAAGCAGGCGGCCCTCCGCGGGGCGAAGCTCGTCGTGATCGACGCGCGCCGCATCGAGCTCGCACGGTTCGCCGACGTCCACCTGATGCCTCGGCCGGGCACCGATCTGCTCCTCTTCCACGCGATGGCGCACGCGATCCTCGAGGAGGGGCTCGCCGACGAAGCCTTCGTCGCGGAGCGCGTGGAGGGGCTCGACGCGTTCCAGGCCTTCGTCGCAGCCCGGGCGCCCGAGCGCGTGGCGGCGGAATGCGGAGTCGCGGCTGCAGACATCCGCCGCGCGGCGCGGCTCTACGCGTCGGAGCGGCCGGCCATGTCCATCCACGGCCTCGGCTTGACGGAGCACGTGCACGGGACGGAGACGGTGATGGCGCTCGTCAACCTGGCGCTCCTCACCGGGAACCTCGGCCGGCCCGGCGCGGGCGTCAACCCGATGCGCGGCCAGAACAACGTCCAGGGTGCCGCGCACATGGGGTGCGAGCCGCGGAACTTGACGGGGATGGTGCCGCTCGACGAGGGCCGCGATCGCTTCGAGCGCGTCTGGCGCGCGCCCGTGCCGCGCGCGCCCGGGCGCGACCTCATGGAGATGATGGAGACGGCGCGGGCAGGACGGCTGCGCGCGCTCTGGGCCGTCGGGTACGACGTCCTCCTCACGAACCCCGGGGCCGAGCGGACGCGGGCCGCGCTCGGCGCGCTCGACCTCCTCGTCGTTCAGGATCTCTTCCTGAACGAAACGGCGCGCGAGCTGGCGCACGTCTTCCTCCCCGCCGCCGCGTCCTTCGAGAAGGACGGAACCTTCATGAACGGCGAGCGGCGGATCCAGCGCGTCCGTGCCGCCGTCGCGCCGCCCGGCGCCGCGCGTCCGGACTGGCGGCCTTTCTGTGACGTCGCCCGTGCGATGGGGCGCGGTGACGGCTTCGGGTTCGGGGCGGCGGAGGAGATCTGGGAGGAGGTCCGCGCCGTCTGGCCCGCGGGCGCCGGCATCACGTACGCGCGGCTCGAGCGGGGCGGCCTCCAGTGGCCCTGTCCGCGCGAGGACCACCCGGGCACCGAGGTGCTGCACCGGGACGCATTCGCGCACGGCCGCCGCGCCGCCTTGCAATGCCTCGAGCCGCGGCGCTCGGCCGAGCTGCCGTCCGACGACTATCCGTTCGTGCTGATCACCGGGCGCACCCTGCACCAGTTCAACGCCGGCACGATGACGGGCCGCACGGAGAACGCGGTGCTGCGCCCGCGCGACGTGCTCGAGGTCTCGCTCGAGGACGGCGGGCGGCTCGGAATCGCGACCGGGGACCGGGTTCGCGTCGAGAGCCGTCACGGGGCGACCGTGCTGCCCGTCGAGCTGACGGCGCGGCTCCGCGCGGGCGACGTGTTCGCCACCTTCCACACGCCCGAGGCGTTCGTGAACCGGCTCACGGGCACGGGTCTCGACCCGACGACCCACACGCCCGAGTACAAGCGCACGGCCGTTCGCCTTCTCCCCGAGCGGCGCCCCGCCTCCGCTCCCGAAAACCGCTAGCCCCGTGGCGCGGCCGGGCCACGGCGTCGCCCGCATGACCGCGTGCGCCCCGCCGCCGACCACGACGCCGACTACGAGCGGCGAGGCGGCGGCCCCCGCCTCGCGGCCTCACGGTAGGCCCGGCGACACCGTCGAGGATCGATCACGCGATGGCTTCGACGTTCGCCTCGAACGACGCGATTCTGATACACGCCGCCGGCGTGCCGACGACGCGCGACCTTCTCCCGCCCCTCGCCGGGCTCTCCGCGGTGATCCCGGTGCACGACGAGGAGGCGAACCTGCTGCCGATGGGCGAGGCGGTGCTCGCGGTGCTCCCCCGCGTCGCGACGCGGTGGGAGCTCGTCGTCGTCGACGACGGCAGTCGGGACGCGACCCCGGCCGTGGCGGAGGCGCTCGCCGCCCGGTGCCGCGCGGTGCGCGTCGTCCGCCATCCCGTCCGTCGCGGCTACGGGGCGGCGCTCCGCTCCGGGCTCGCGGCGGCGAGACACGACGTCGTCTTCCTCACCGACGGCGACCGCCAGTTCGATCCGGCGGAGCTCGCGCGGCTCGTCCCGGCGCTCGCGGACGCCGACGCCGTGATCGGCTATCGCCGCGCGCGCGCCGATCCGCGCGGACGCCGCCTCGCGGGCTCGGCCTGGACCCGGCTCGTCGGCCTCCTCCTCGGCGTCCGCGTGCGCGACGTCAACTGCGCGTTCAAGCTGATCCGGCGCTCGGCCCTCGAGGGCGTGACGCTCGAGGCGGCGGGCGCCGCCGTCTCCGCGGAGCTCCTGGTCGGCCTCGCGCGGCGCGGGCGCCGCATCGTCGAAGTGCCGGTCGCGCACTTCCCGCGCCCTGCCGGGCGGCCGTCGGGCGGCGATCTCCGCGTCGCGGCCCGCGCGGCGCTCGAGCTCCTCCGGCTCGTCCGCCGGACCCGGCACGCCGCCCTCGTGGAGTCGCACGTGCGGGCGGACGTCGGCAGCGCGCTCGCCGCCGACACCGACTGACTCGCGACGCGGCCACCGCACCGCCACCTGGCGAGCGCCGCGCGGCCCAAGCGCGCGGCTCGGGGAGTGCGCCCAGGGTGATTCGAACACCCGACCTTCTGATTCGTAGACGGCGAACCTGTGCCGGAACGGCGTGGCGGGGACAGCGCGGACGCCGTGTAGTGCCCGTATTTCCTCGCTTTCCACCTGCTCACCACGTCTCGGCACAGATCATGCTGCCTCGGCCTGCCTGGTCCCTACCAAGTAACTCCGAAGCCGCGCATCTCACGCGGCCTCATGGAGGGTGACGTCGTAGCCGAGACGGCGGAGTTGGTTCGCCAAGCGCTGGGCGGTGCGGCGGCGGTCGGCGTCGGTGAGGTGCTGCGGTCCGAGGTCGCGGTAGTGCTGGTCACGTTGCAGCATGGCGTAGATTGCGGTGAGCAGGGCCGCGGCGACGGCGACGATCGCCTGCTTCTTTCCGCGCCGGCGGCACAGGCGGTGGAAGAGGGCGCGGCTGTAGCTGTTGGGCGCCCGGACCGCGACCCACGCCGATTGGACCAGCACCGGCTTGAGCCAGGGGGCCCCTTTGCGCGTGCGGCGCGAGCCATGCTTGCCGGCGCTCTCATCGAGGCGCGGACACAGGCCCGCCCACGAGCGGAGATGGCCCGCGGTCGGAACGCGGCTCATGTCGGTCCCGATCTCGGCCACGATGATGGCGGCCGTGGTCACGCTCACCCCCGGGATCGTCACGAGCCGGTCCACCGCCCCGCGAAAGGTGCCGAGCGCCGCCGTGATCTCGGCTTCGATCGCGGCGATGCTCGCCTCCACGTGCGCGATCATCTGCAGGTGCTGCCCGAGGAGAAACCGCTGGTGCGGCGCGAGACGGCCGCCGAGCGCCTCGACGACGGCGGCCCGCTTGCCCTGGGAGCGCGGATGGAGCCGATCGGCCAACCGCTCGGGGTCCGTCTCGCCCGCCGCCAAGCCCGCTTGAATCGCCCGCCCGCTGGCGCCCACGACCCGCGGGAGGACAGACGCGAGCTTCAGGTTCGCGCTCTCCAGCAGCTTGTGAATCCGCTGCGCGTGCGCCGCGGCTTCCCGCACGGGCTGCTTGCGCGTCCGGGTGAGTTCCCGCAGTGCCTGCTGCGGGGCCGGGGGCACGAAGCTCGCGCGCACGAGTCCGTGGGCCAGCAAGTCCGCCAGCCACTCGGCATCCTTCACGTCGCTCTTGCGGCCGGGGATGTTCCGCACCGCGCTGGCGTGCGCGAGGATCAACGTGAGTTCCTCCGTTGCCAGCACCGCCCACACGGGCTTCCAGTAGATGCCCGTCGCCTCGAGCACGGCGTGCGTACAGCCCTCCGCCCGCAACCACTCCCCCAACTCCCGCAGGCCCCGGGTCGTGGTCGCAAAGCTGCGCACGTCGTGGCGCACGGTCGTCCCTTCGGCCACGCGCACACACGCGACCACCGTCTTCTTGTGCACATCGAGCCCTGCACATCGCGGATGAATCAGGTCCATGACGCCCTCCTCCGTGATGGACCGGCGTGACGTCCCGTTCGAGACCACTCTACCAATCGTCCTCCCGCCTGGATGGCGGCGGGGCGACAATCAACGGTGCGCCGGGGACGTCCGGTCAAACTCAGAGACGGGCTCTGCGCACCAAGCAAGCGTCGACTTCTTTGCCGGCCCGCCTCGGTATGGCAGTTTCCGCCATCGCTGGTCGACCCCCTCGGGTCGGTGGTCAACTCAGAGGTCCCTCAGAAGCAAGGAGACGATCATGCGCGTGACCCTCACCGACCGCAGCCTCTCGAAGCTCGCGGCTCCCACGAGTGGACAGATCGACTACTTCGACAAGACGGTGCCCGGCTTCGCGTTGCGCGTGAGCGCGAATGGCGCGCGGAGCTGGATCGTCCGGTACCGGCGCCACGGCCGGAAGCAACGCGTGACGCTCGGACCCGAGGACGCGCTCTCGCTGGCTGACGCCAGGGCGAAGGCGAAGGACATGCTCGCACGTGTTCGCCTCGGAGAAGACCCCGCTGCCGACAAGCGCGCCGAGCGTGAAGCCGCGACGTTCGAGGAACTGGCGCACGAGTACGTCGAACGGCACGCGAAGAGGCGCAGCTCGTCGATCTTCATCAGCTCCTCGGGCTCGACATCGACCGAGACACGGTGCAGGAGCATGAGAGGCTCGCGCAGCGGCTCTTCTACGAGCTGGTCGATGACAAGGTGCTGAGGGAGCGCGAGCAGTGGGACGAGACGCAGCGGCTCGCTTCTTTACAGAGGTCGCGCACGTAGAGCAGTCCATCGTGGCTCGCTGGCGGCGTCACCGGCCGGCAGTATAGAAGGGCGCCGAGCTTCTCGTCGTCGGCGAAGAAGCGGAGGAGGTGCTCATGGCGTGGCTGGGCTGGATCGCCTTCGGGCTCATGTTCGCGTGGTGGGTGATGAGCATGATGCACACGATGCGGCGCCGCATCCACCTCACCGACTACGCCATCTACCTACTCCTCAGCGACGACATCCGCGGTGACCACCAGCAGAAGTTCCGCGAGTGGATCAGGTCTGCTGAGGCCCGCGACGCGGCCGATTTGAGCCACCGCGCCCACGGTGTCGTCGAGAACATGGCGGCGCACCTTGGCCGTGGAGGATCGACCCTGGCGACGCACGCCATGGTATGGCAGGTCAGGAAGGCGGCGACTGGCTAGCGCCGATGGAGTGGTCGGCGATCATATGGGCTGGCCTCAGCGGTGCCGTGGCCGGCGCGATCATGGCGGGTGTGGAGGGGCTGCTCGCCAAGACTGCCGGAGAGCGGATCGGCCGTCGGGCACGGCACGCGCTGGCGACAGCGGCCTTCCTGCTCGTATTTCTCCCGCTACGGGAGTACCCGGGCCGATACGAGCTGCTGGCGAGGCTCTCGCCGCTCTTGCCGGCACGCCTCGCGTTCCAGCTCCGGATTGAGCAGCACGGTCGCCGAATGATGGAGGTGCCTGGCGTCGAGCGGATGCTGAGAGCGGCGCCCTCGAAAGCTGCGGCGCTGGACGTGATGAAGCAGCTCACCGCCAAGGGCATCGCTCGCCTCGACGACACGATGCTGCTTCAGCGAGCCATCCTGTTCTCGAGGATGCTGGCGGTCAGCAGCGAGGCGAGTTGCGCGGCCTTCGCCCGCGGAGCGCCGACCGAGGACCTTCTCATGTCCGCGCTGCAAGCCGACCCGGCCATGCTGGACGGCTGGTTCAACATGACCTTCCAGGCGGCTGTCGCCGAGGTGGAGCAGCGGCCTGTTCCTCAGCTCAGCGATGCCCAGGTAGATCGGGCGTTGGCGGCACTTCGCGCGCGACTCCCTGGCGATCAGGCGACCCGGGTCCTCGCTGCGCTCGGCGGGCCTGACAAGCTATCCGACCGCGACCTCTGCTGGGCGGCCAGAACCCTCTACGAGACCGCGACCGCGATGCCCGATCCAGAGCGGGCTCTCCTCCTTCGCGCCCTGACGCAGTGAGAACGCGAGAGCGGTCGATGTCACTACACGACGGGCTGGACGCGCGGTGAGACTGCCATCCTGGGCACCGCTGCGTGTGTGTCTGTGGGGGCTCGAACGGCAACGCCGACGGCTTCGGGCGGCCTTCGACCGCGACATCCACGAGGCACGCCGGCAGAAGAAGCCACATGACGACATCGAGTCGCTGCAAAGCCAGGCGGACTTCGAGACGAGCATGATCGACGACGAGATGGCGGTGCTCGTCAGTCGGTGCCTGGCGACTACTGCGCGCCGTCTGTTCTTGCCGATCCCGCAGGGAGGCTGGGTGCAGAGCCGATCGATTTACCAGTCGTACCTGACGCGCGAGGCCATGACCGAACTGCGCGACGCCATCGCCCGTGAGCGTCGCCTGCGCCGTGAGAACGCCCTCGCCTGGATCGCGCCGCTGACGGGGCTCGTCGGCGCGCTCACCGGACTCGCCTCCATCCTGACCCGGTGTCGGTCGGGGCCGTGATCCGGGCGTTGACGCCAGAGGCACGCTCGCGGTAGCTCGTTTCGGCATCTCAGGAGAAGTAGATGCCGGCTCGGCAATGAAGGGGAAGAGCCGAACCACCCTTGATGCGATCCGTCGGCGCCTCACCGGGTTCAGCATCCCGGTGTTCGGCGTCTCATGGAACCCGCCCGAGCCACGTCGAGACGCTGCGCGCCGCCTCATCACGTTCCTGGAGGACCGGCGAGTCCTGTACGCGCCGGAGGAGATGGAGGTGCCGTCTCACTGCGTCAGCTCCGTCCTGGACATCCGGCGCTACCTGACGGAGGAGCTTCAACGCGGATCGGACGATGACGACCTCACGAAGAGCGTTCGGGCGATGCGGGCAGCGTGCCGGAAGTTCCTCGATGTCGCTCGGAACGATGTCGTTCGGTTCGGCGGGCGGCCCGGTCATTGGGCGAGCTGGAGATTCAACGGGGCGCTTGGTGAGCTGCGGGGCGTCTTCGGCGTTCATCTCGCTCGGATCGCGGTGCAGTATGGTGTCGATGTCGACGATGACCTCGCCGCGATCCTGCCAGGAGAAGACGAAGCTGACTGAGCCCTCGTTCCACAGGGGACTTGTCAGCCTCGAAACCTCGCTCCGCGTATCCGTTTTTTCGTGTCGGAGGGGTTGGGCGCGCGGGAGGACCCGTTGGCCGAGCGAGGTATCCCGTTACCTGCCCCGGTGGGGCGCCTCGGCGGGCCGGAGCCACTCGTGCCGTCACGTCGAGCCGAGCAGCGGTCCCACGAGCTCCTCGTCCGCTTGCGCGCTCGGCGGTCGAGATGATCGGTCCGCTGTGATAGCGTCGAAGACGTGGGGCGGCCGAGGAAGAAGGACGCGCTCCTGGCGTGGCTGCCGAAGTGGATCGCGAGCGAGTGGAGTGCCTGGCGGCGAGGCGTGGAAGTCGGCACGAGGAAGTCAGAAGCTCTGACGGCGCGGCCGACGAAATGGAGCACGGGCGAATGGGATGCGTACCGACGCGGCGTCGAGAGCGGCCAGGTCATCAGCCGCCAGGATGACGGGCTGGAGCGAACGCCGCGAACCCGCCCCGATCGTCTACTGCGGCGCCCCGAGGTGATGCAGCTCGTGGGCGTGTCGCGCGCCACGATCGACCGCCTGGAGCGAGCGCGCGACTTCCTGAAGCGCGTGCAGATCAGCAAGAACGCGGTCGGCTGGCACGAGCGCGAGATGCTCGCGTGGAAGGCGAGCCGGCCGCAGGCAAGATGAGCGACGCGATGGGGGAACGACGTGCGGGGCGCCGCGTGCGTCCCTGGTCCCTCAGCGGTCCCTCAGACCGTCGTGCGCGCGGGCGAGAACGGGCAAGTACGCGATCTTTCGAGTGCGCCCAGGGTGATTCGAACACCCGACCTTCTGATTCGTAGTCAGACGCTCTATCCAACTGAGCTATGGGCGCGGCATCCGGAATCGACTACGAGGCCGGGCTCCTTACCACGCCCCGGAGACTGCCTCAAGGGCGTCCCGCGCGCAGCGCACGCGTCGCCGAGTCCCGACGCGCGTCATGGCGGACAATGCACCGTGTACTGCCACGCCGTGCCCGTGGTCCCGCCCTCGCAGTTCGGCATCACCTCGACCGTGAGCTGCGTCGAGCTTCCCGCGAAATTGATCGGCTGGCTGGCGCTCGTGCCCACGCATCCCGTGTCGAACAGCACGCTCCCCTGGTAGCTCACGATGATCCGGTCCTTGATGCTGAAAGTGTTGTAATCCAACGTCGCCGTTCCGCTCGTCTTGCCCAATTCGATGTTCCGCGTGTCGGCCGTGTCTCCGCCGGCCACCTGCTGCTCGTCGCACCGTCCGACCGACGGCAGCGTCGTCGTGGTCGTGCTCGACACGGGATGCGGAGCCGCCTGGGCGGTGACGTCGGGCAGGCAGACCTCGGGCGCCATCTGCGTGATGTGGCCGCCGACGACGATGACCGTGATGGCGGTGTCGACGGCGCCCTTCAGCGAGGGGTCGGGGCAGCCACACAGCTTGGCGGTCGGGAGGTTCACCCGCCCGTAGTTCGTGATGGCGCTCGCGGCGTTCTTCGCGCTCCCCGTGAGCAGCGTCTTGCCGTACGTCGTCGTCCCCGTTCCCGGCGTCATCGCGCCGGTGGCGAGGGCCGTCACACCGGTGACGACCGTCGTCGTGTTCACCGTGGCCCCACAGATCGCGTTCGCGGCGGCCTGCGCGTCGATCACCCCGGAGGCCGGGACCGCTCCCCCGCCGATCAAGACCGCCGCGGCGGCGACACCGGCGCTCGTGACCGACCCGCACGCGACGCTGAACTTCGCGACGCTCTGCGCGCTCGAGCCGCTCGCCCCGAGGACCGCCTTCGCGTACGTGGCCTCGGCGGCCCCGAGCGACGCGTCGTTCGCGTCCTTCGCCTTCGCCATGGCCTGGATCCACCCCGCGCAGGCGGACGCGAATCCGGCATCGCCGACCTTCTGCCCCGCCCTCAGGATGCCGGTGAGGAGCCGATCCGATTGCCGGGCGGTCTTCGTGAGGGGGGTCCCCTTCCCGCCCAGGTCGAAGCTCGGGACGAGATTGCCGACGCTCGCCGTGGCCGTGTCGACGTCGGCGAGGATGGTCGGCGTGACGAAGGACGCCGCCGCGGCGCTGCCGAGCGAGGGCCTGGCCATGTCGTAGAGGGTGCGGTTCGCACGCAGCCAACTGAGCGTCGCCAGGCCGGGCACCGTCGACGCCGACCTCGGCAGCTTCGCGATGCGAACCCTCGAGAGGCAGGTGTCGCTCATGACGCCGTCGGTGACGAGAAAAACGTCCGCCTTCCCGTGCGACTCGTTCTTCAGCAGGAACGGCGGGATCATCACCGACAATGCGTCAGCCGTGCTGTCGTCGAAGACGATCGGGACCTTGAGGACGACGTCCGCGCCCGTGCCGCCCTTCTTGCTCCGGCCGAGGGCGAACCCGACGCTGTACTCGTGGCTCCCGGTGTCGAAGGCGGGCACGCCCGCGGAGCCGGCAGGGATCTGGAGCACGTCGAAGGGTCGGACCTTGGTCGACCGCCGGCACTTCGAGCCGCCGCTCCGGCTCCTCGGGCTCGTCGTCGTGCTCTCCAGCTGGCCCGCGAGCGCGCGAACGTCGGGACAGCAGCCCGGCTCCGGGGGGAGGTCGAGACAGCAGAAGGGCGTCACGACGTCGGCGACGAGGACTTGCGCGCACCGGTCACCGCCGGGACAGCAGAACCCGTCACCGCAGTCCACGGGGAAGCCGGCGTCGGTGCAAGGATTGGGGACGACGCAGCTCGCGCCGTCCGGGCTGCATCCGTCGCCCGCCGGACAGCACGTGTTCTGACACGGCACCGGGAATCCGGGGAGACAGCAGAGTTGGGGATTCACCGTGTTGCACGTGTTCCCGGCGGGACAGCAGCGGCCGTTGCCGCAGTCCACCGGGGAGTCCGGCGGACACACCGCGCCGCAGCTGCTGCCGTCCGCGCTGCACTGCGCGCCGGCCGGGCAGCACGTGTTCTGACAGGACACCGGGAATCCCGGCGGACAACAGAGCTGCGCGTTCACGGTGTTGCACGTGTTGCCGGCGGGACAGCAGAGGCCGGTGCCGCAGTCCACGGGGAACCCGGGCGGGCACTGCGAGCGCACGACCGTCGGCAGGCCGACCAGGACGGCGGCGACCGCGATCTGGAAGAGCGAGTGGCGGAACGAACGCGGCCGGCGTGCGACGTCCATGGCGGACCTCCCGTTCGTCTGCGATTGGCACGCGCCTGTTAGGCGCACGCTCCCGTGCGCGGCAAGAGACGCGATTTGGCGCACGCGCGGAACCGCACGGGACCCCGACGAAGCCGTGAGAGCGAAGAGGCGCGACGTGCGTGCCCGAAGTCGCCGCGTCGTCGCCGGGCGGCGGCTCACCCCGCGGCGCGTGCGGCACCCGCGCGTCGGACGTGCGGCGCCGGGACGGTCACGGCGTCCCCGTTGCGCGGGACACGAGCTGGAAGAACGGGAGCGGATCGGCGCTCGGCTCCTCGAAGCAGAACGCCAGGTCCTCCGCGTCGAAGCGCCGGAACCACTCCTCCCACGAGAGACGCTCGAGAAACCCCTCCTCGTTTCCGGGGACGTCGATGCGAAGCGCGCCGCGCGGGCCGTCGCGGTCGGAGACGACGGCCGGATGCCCGCCGTGGCGACGGGACCGCCGACCGGTTCCGTGGGGCGCCTCTTCTGATTATAGGTACGCGCGACATGCGAGCCGCCGTCCTCGAAGGTGTCGATCGCCCCGTCGTCACGAAGGAGGTCCCCGAGCCGGCGCCCGCGCCCGGCTCGGCCGTCGTGCGGCTCCGAGCCGCCGCGCTCAACCACCGCGACGTCTGGATCCAGAAGGGCATGTACGCCGGGCTGAAGTTCCCGGTCGTCCTCGGCTCCGACGGCGCCGGCACGGTGGCAGCCGTCGGCGCGGACGCCGATCGCGCGTGGGTCGGGCGCGAGGTCGTCATCAACCCGAGCCTCGACTGGGGCCCGGACCCGCGCGCGCAGGGCGCCGGCTTTCGCATCCTCGGTCTCCCGGACGACGGCACGTTCGCGGAGGCGATCCGCGTCCCGGTCGCGAACCTCGCGCCCAAGCCCCCGCACCTCTCGTGGGAACAGGCCGCCACGCTGCCGCTCGCCGGGCTCACGGCGTATCGCGCGCTCTTCACACGCGCGCGCCTCCGGGCCGGCGAGAAGGTGCTCGTCACGGGGATCGGCGGCGGCGTCGCGCTCTTCGCGCTCCAGTTCGCCCTCGCTGCCGGCGCGACGGTCTGGGTGACGTCCGGCTCCGCCGAGAAGCTCCGCCGCGCCCGCGACCTCGGCGCGGCGGGCGGCGCGAGCTACCGCGATCCCGACTGGTCCCAGGCCCTCCAGACGGAGGCGGGCCTCTTCGACGTGGTCGTCGACAGCGCGGGCGGCGAGGGCTTCGGCCGACTGATCGAGCTCGCGGCGCCCGGAGGACGCATCGTCTTCTTCGGCGCCACGACGGCGAACCCGCCCGGCATCGACCTCCGGCGCTGCTTCTTCCGCCAGCTCACCCTGCTCGGGACGACGATGGGCTCGCCGCCGGACTTCGCCGGGATGCTCGCGCTCGTCGCGGCGCGACGGCTCGAGCCGGTCGTCGACGAGGTGTTCGCCCTCGACGCCGCGGAGACCGCCTTCAGGCGGATGGAGGCCGGCGCGCAGTTCGGGAAGATCGTGCTCCGCCCCTGACCGACGCGACGGCGGCGCTATCGCGCGTCGAACAGCTCGAACTGGAGGGGCGTCGGCCGGTCGCCGTTGCAGGCCCCGGGGAAGTGGCAGACCGACACCGCCCAGAGCACGGGCATCTCGGCGCGCAGGTCGATGTGGTCGCCGGGGCGCGTGACCGGGCGCAGGATCTCCCATCGCCCGTCGGCGCCGTACGGGAAGTTCATGAACACGTTGAAGCAGGAGGACGGGGAGACGTAGAGCGCCGAGAGCTCGTGCGCGGCGAGCTGCTCCGTGATCGTGTCCCGGCAGCCGTGCTGGTCGACGCCCACGAATCGGTTGAGCGCACGCGAGCAGAAGCCGCCGCCCCAATAGTGGACGCCGGCCGTGTCCCGCGTGATCGTCCAGAGCGGGCGCATCTCCCTCGTGTAGATCACGTCACCTTCGCCGACCTTCCACGAGCGCTTCGCGAAGGTCGTATAGACGACGTCGCAGTACTCCGCGGGGTCGTCGAGGCTGAACGAGCAGAAGTCGGCCACCTGCTCTCCCTCGACGTCCGTGATGCGGAGGATCTGCCCCTTCGCCACCTTCCCGCTCGCCCCCTGGCCGGGCGGCACGACCTGCCGCTCGATCAGCCTTCCGGGCTGGGTCGGGCTCGAATTCGCCGCCATGGGTCCCTCCCGTCGCGCGCGTCGTTCGTGCGCGCGTCGTTCGCCCGAGCGATCCGACCGCCCTGTAGGCGCGCCGCCGCGGCGGTGTCAACCGGCCCCGTCAGCGCCCCGCGATCCAGCCGGCGAGGACGTCCGCGCCGTTCGCGCGCATCGCGTAGCCGCTGCACACATGGAGCCGCCACGCCTGGTCGTCGACGTCGCGCCGGAGCGGGGTGAAGCGCGTGCGCGCCGCGTACCCGAGCCACCGCGCCTCCCAGAACGCGTTGTAGCCGGCCGCCGCGAGGACCGCGTCGGCGCCCCCGAGCCACTCCGCGAGCGGAAAGAGCGCGTCGGCGGCGTGAAGGTCCATCCGGACCGCCGTCTCCGCGCCCGCCGCGACGGCCGCCATCTCGCCCCGCACGCCCGCATGCGTCGCGACGACGAGGCGCCGGTTCGCCGGGACGCCCAGTCGCTCGCGGAGCGCGGACGCCGGCCGGCACTCCTCCGGATTGCACACGACGACGGGCTCGACGGTCTCCCGGACCGCCGCATGGCGGTGCGGCTCGATCCCGACGACGCGCGCGAACTGCCGCGGCTCCCAGCGGGTGTCGGGCGGTCCCTCGAACCACGCGCGCGGGCAGCAGCGGACGAGGAGCCAGGCCTCGCAGCCGGGCAGCGGGAGGACGTGCCGGAGCGGTGCCCAGAAGAGGTCGACGACGAGGAGATCCGGACGGAACGCGCCGAGCGCGGCGGCGAGAGCGCTCGCGCGGGCACGCGTCGGGTCGCGAAGCTCCGCCTCGGCGATCCGGACGGCCTCGTAGTCGTCCCGCGCGGCGGCGGCGTACGGGACCGGAGGCCCGAACATCCGATACTCGACGGCGGCTCCGCGCCGCCGGAGCGCGCGCCCGAGCGCGACGCCGCGAACGAGGTGTCCCGCGCCGACCGTCCCGGCCGTGAAGTACGCGACCCTCATCCGCGCGCGGCGGCGCGGCCGGCGGCCGCCTCGGCCGTGCGACCCGGCACGGCTGCGAGCGTAGCGGGCGCCGGGGCGACCCTCAAGCCGCGCGCTTCGCGCCTGCATGACACTCGGCGGGCCGCGTGCCACCATGGCCTCGGTCCAGGGGAGGTGGAGGATGATGATGGGGATGCGGTCGGCCCTGCTCGCGCTGGCGCTCGTGTCTGCCGCCGTGCCGGCGGCCCCCGCGGCGGACCCCTCGCGGGACCTCGCCGACTACGTCCTGCTCGGCATCGACCGCGTGAAGCTGAAGGACGAGTCCTTCGTCGAGTCGGGGAACGTCGGCACGAACGTCGCGGCGGGCCGGGGCCTCGGCCGCTACGGGCTCTCGTTCGGACGCGGCGTCGTGCTCGCCTCCGGGACGCAGGCGGTCGGCGACGTCTGCAAGGCGAGCGGCGGCACCCGGGTCTTCGATCTCTTCGCGAACCGCCTCCTCTCGCCGCTCGGGAACCTGACCGTCGACGGCGCCGGGCCCGCGCCGTTCGGCCCGCTCCCGTTGATCGCCCCGCTCCCGCCGCTCCCGCCCTTCGCCCCGGGCGACGCCCCGGTCGTCGTCCGGGGCGGGCAGACGCTCACCCTCGTCGCCGGCGCGTGGGGGACCGTCGTCGTCCAGAACGGTGCCGTGCTCGAGCTGGCGGGCGGCACGTACGAGCTCGCGAGCCTCAAGGTGGGCCAGCACGCCGCCGTCCGGGCCGCCGCGCCCGTCACGCTCGACGTCGCGGGGAGCTTCCGGCTGGGCAACGACTCGTTCGCCGGCCCGGCGGATCCGACCGTCGCCCCGCACGAGGTCGTGGTGAACGTCGGCGGCCCGCTCGTCCGCTTCGGCGCGGACTCGCAGGCGGTCCTCTACGTGTTCGCGCCGAACGCGAGCCTCCTCTTCGGACGGAGCTTCGTCGGCGTCGGCCAGTTCGTCGGCCGAAACGTCAACACCGACCACTCGACGCACTTCAGCCACCCCGTGTGCGGCAACGGCGTCGTCGAGACGGGCGAGCAGTGCGATCCGCCGTCGCCGGGCGTCTGCGACGCGAGCTGCCGCCTCGGCGGGTCGACGACGACCACGACGACGTCGAGCACGACGACCAGCTCGACGACGACCGAGACGACGACCACGACGACGGTGCTCACGTCCTCGACGACGTCCTCGCCGCCCCCGACCGACACGACGACCACGACGATGCCGGTCGCCGTCTGCGGCAACGGCAAGGTCGAGCCCGGCGAGGAGTGCGATCCTCCGGGCGCCGCCTGTCCGCCCGACGGCACCTGCCAGGGCGACTGCACCTGCCTCTTCGGGACGTCCTGAGGCCCGCGGGGACCGCGGCGCGCGCCGGCCGGGGGCGCTCCCACCCCCCGTGCGCCGCTTCCCCGATACCCGCGACGCGCGGCGCGCCCCGTGCTATGGGAGCGCGCCATGGCCACTCGACGCGTCCTCGCCGCCCTCGTCCTCGGTCTCGCGCTCGCGCCGTCGGCGCGTGCCGGCGACGCGACCGGCGCGTTCGCGCCGTACGAGGACATCCTCCAGGTCATCGCCGACCTCACCTGGCACCTGAACGACGACACCTACCGCTTCCCGCCGCCGAAGGACGCGACCGGACACGAGCTCTATCAGCTGGCGCTCCGCCGCATCGAGAACTGGGAGAAGCGCTATCCCGGGCGCCTCGTCGACGTGACCGGCTTCACGCGCGCCGAGGCGCTCGAGCACCTCGGCGAGTACGAGCGGGCGGCCGAAGCGTACCGCCAGGTCGGAGCGATGCAGTCCCCGCTCGCCGAGAAGGCCCGGGCGGGCGCGGACCGGAGCGCCGCCTTCGCCGAGGCGGCGGCGCTCCCGGAGTGGGGCGACGATCTCGACGCGTCGCTCACGGCGCTCCGCAAGAAGCTCGACGCCTGGGGCGCGCTCGTCCAGAGGTTCGACGGCACGCCGTACCAGGCCGCGGCGATGGCCGAGGAGGAGCGGCTCGAGAGCACGGTCGCGCGGCTCATCGTCGAGAACCGCCGCGCGATCGAGGACGGGCCGAAGACGGCGGAGCGCTCGCTCCGCTTCCTCGTCGAGAAGCACGCCGACTCGAAGAACCTCCCGGAGCACATCCTCCGGCTCGGCGACCTCTACGCCGAGCTCGCGCGCGACTACGTCGAGCAGCACGCGCGGCCCCTCGCCTTCGACCCCGACGAGTTCGATGCGCGCGCCGACCGCGCGCTCGACATGTACCGGAAGGTCGCCACCTGGGACGGCGCGCCGGAGAAGCCCGAGGCGCAGGGCCGCTTCGCCGCGTTCGATGCCTACAAGACCTCCGTGCTGGCCCGCTATCGGTGATGCGCCCGGCCGCCCTCGTCCTCGCCGCCGCGGCGCTCGCGTGCCCCGCGTTCGTCCGCGCCGGCGACCTCTTGGACGACGTCGCCGCGCAGCAGGCCGACGTCGAGCAGCGCGTCCGGGAGATCCTGGTCCACCGCCTCGAGGGCGACGCCCGCGCACTCGCCGCCGACGTCGCCCGGCTCGAGGCGCGTGACGAGGCGCGACGGGACCGCGGCCTCGCCCCGACCGGCCTCACCGACGACGTCCGCTACCTCGCCGCGAGCCTCGCGCCGACGCGCGACGCCGCGCGCGACGCGCTCCACGCCGTCCTCCGCGCGCACCCCGACGACGTCGTGCGCCACCTGGCCGAGCACCGGCTCGAGGCGGACGACGCCGAGGCGGCCAACCGCATCCTCTCCGACGACCGCCACAACCGCCGCGCCGCGATCATCAACGACGCGGTCCGCCCGCTCGGCGTCTTCTCGGGCGGCGCGCTCTTCGCGGCCATCAACCCGATCCTGCTCGCGGGGAGCGCCGTCGACAGCATCGCGACCACGGCCGTGAACCTCTGGAACTACAACCGCCTCTCGACGCCGGAGCGCGAGGCCCTCGCCCGCTACCGGCAGACGCTCGTCCGCCAGCCGCGGACGCAGGACGCCCCCGAAATCGCGCGCGCGATCCGGAGGCTCGGCGCCAAGCGGGCGGCCGCGCTCTGCGCGGAGACGGTCGCGCTCGGGAAGAAGGCGCTCGGGGAGCGGGATCTCGATCACGCCGTCTTCTACCTCCGCACCGCCGACGGCATGGAGGGCTGCGGCGCGGCGGCCCGCCCGCTCGCGGAGGCGCGCGAGGCCCTCGCGCGGCGCGCCGCGCGCGAGGAGGCCGGTCGCTGGCCCGTCGACGAGCCTCCCGAGCCCGAGACGGGCGCCGAGGCCGACGACTACCACGCCCTCCTCGTCGCGACCGCGCTCGGCGAACCCGGCGCCATGATCGAGGCGGCGAGCCGCTTCCTCCAGCGGCACGACGACAGCGACTTCGCCCCCTCGGCGCGCTACGTCGTCGCCGTCGCGCGCGACCTCGCGGGGCACCACGACGAGGCGAAGGTCGCCCTCGAGGCGCTCGCCCGCGACGGGCGCACGACGGCGGGCCGCGCGGCCGCGGGCGCGCTCGCGAGCGTCGAGTTCCGGCGCGTCGACGCCATCGCCGACGCCGAGCGCCGCCACTTCCGCGACACGCTCAAGTACGTCTTCCTCGGCGGGCAGCTGGACGGGCGGACGGCGCTCCACAGCGGGACCCAGCTCGCGGCGCAGGGGGTCCAGGCGGCCGAGTCGCTCGGCATCTTCAACGTGATCGGGGTGCTCACGCGCGCGTGGACGGCGTGGCGGAAGGACCCGGTCTCCAACCAGGCGATCATCGACCGCGGCGAGGAGTTCCTCGCCCGGCAGCCGGAAGCCCCGGAAGCGAACGAGGTGCACGAGAAGCTCGCCGCCGCCTACGAGCGCGCCGGGCAGTACGGGCGCGCCCTCATGCACTACCGCGCCACGCGCGCGCCCGACCCGGGACGGGTGAAGAGGCTCGAGGCGAAGATGGCCGCCGATCTCCTCGAGCAGGCCGACAAGGGCCCGCCGAACCGCGTGCTCTTGACGGGCATCGTCGACCACTTCCCGGAGACGAAGGCCGCGGACAAGGCGCGCAAGCGCCTCGGCGAGCTCCCGCCCGACGGCGACACGACCCTCGACAAGGCGCTCCTCCTCGCGAACCCGACGCTCCTCGGCCCCGACGGTCTCGACCTCGATCCCGCGCTCCTCGACGGCGACCGGAAGAACGGCGAGCTCGCCGACGCCGGCGTGGCGCTCGCGGACGGCGCGCTCAAGCTGACCCTGGACGACGACGCGGCGCCCGGGCACCGCGTCGAGACTCGGAGGCTGTCGTCCGACGCGTGGGCGCGGGCGAAGGCCGCGGCGCAGGAAGCGCTCTACGAGAGCCTCGTCACGGCCGATCGCCGCGATCCCGAGATCGGCCCGCTCGAGAAATACGTCCCCGTGTACGTCCAGGGCTCGTTCGGCGACGGCGGGCTCTCGGTCGCGCCGGCGGTCAAGATGCGGCGCTACCGGTCCACGGAGAAGGCGCTCTACGAGTAGCGGGCGCCGTCACCCGACGGCGGCGTCCGCCGACGCCGCCGGCTCGCGCAGCTCGGCGAGGCGGCGGTCGAGCTCCGGGATCACGTCCTCGAACGTGAATCGGTAGTAGTGGATCCCGAGGAAGAGGAACACGGCGACGCGCGGAAGCTGGTACGGCCGGCGGCGGAGCACCGCCCAGGCGAAGCGGGCGGCCGCGCGGCGGAACTCGGGCGGCACCTCGGTGCGGAGCCGCCGGACGAGCGCGGCCGCGGGGGACGGGCCGGCGGCGGCGCGGCGCCCGGCGCGGCGCTGGGTGACGAGGGTCTTCACGACGAGCCAGCCCACGCCGAGGAGCTCGGCGAGCCCCGCGCGGGCGCCGAGCCGCGGCAGGCGGCAGAGCTGCGCGATCGCGCGGGCGAAGTAGGCGTCGGGCGCGTTCAGGCGGACGAGGAGCTCGCGATGTCCCTCGAGCAGGCGGCGCTCGGGCATGCGCGTCACGATGTTCGTGGCACTGCACCAGTCGCGGTCGAGCGCCTTCTCCGCCTTGAGACGCCCGGTCCGCTGCATGCGCTCGTAGAGCGGCGTGCCGGGGAGCGCCGTCAGGACGGAGACGATCGCGTTCGGAATGGCGGCGCGCGTGATGAACTCCTCCTGGCGGGCGAAGATGTCGTCCCCGTCGCTGTCGAAGCCGACGATGAACCCCGCGTCGACGAGGAGGCCGCCTCGCTGGATCGCCTCGACGGCGCGCTCGAGCGGCCGCTTCGTGTTCTGGAACTTCCGCGTCTGCTGGAGCGCCTCCATCGACGGCGTCTCGATCCCGATGAAGACGCGGCGGAAGCTCGCCTCGACCATCTCCGCGACGAGGGAGGGGTCGTCGGCGAGGTTCACGGACGCCTCGGTGCAGTAGAGGAAGGGGTTGCCGTGCGCCCGGTTCCACGCCCGCATCGCCGGCAGGAGCTTCCGGACCTCCTTCTCGTTGCCGATGAAGTTGTCGTCGACGACGAAGACGAGCCCGCGGTAGCCCGTCGCCCGCACCGCCTCGAGCTCGCGGCAGAACTGCTCGGCCGTCTTCGTGCGCGGGCGGCGGCCGAACATGACGATGATGTCGCAGAACTCGCACTGGAACGGACAGCCGCGCGAGAACTGGAGGGGCACCATCGTGTAGTGGGAGAGGTCGACCAGGTCGAAGCGCGGCACCGGCACCCGGGTGACGTCGGGCTTCTCCTCGCTCGCGTACCGGGCCTGCGGGGTGCCGCGCTCGAGGTCGGCGAGAAAGCGCGGCCAGGTGACCTCGCCCTCGTTCAGCACGAGCACGTCGCAGTACGGCCGGCACTGCTCGGGACACGCGGTCGGATACGGGCCGCCGAAGACGATCGTCTTGTTCTGCGCGCGGCAGCGCGTCGCGAGCGCGAAGAGCGAGCGCCGCTGGGTCAGCATCGCGGAGAAGCAGACGAGGTCGGCCCACGCGATGTCGTCGTCCTCGAGCGGCTCGCAGTTCACGTCGACCAGGCGGATCTCGACGTCGGACGGCGTGAGCGCCGCGATCGTCAGGAGCCCGAGCGGCGGCATGAAGGCGCGCATCCGGCCGAGCGGGTACAGGTACTGCATCCCGTAGTGCGTCTTCGGGAAGGCGGGATACACGAGGAGGAGGCGACGCGGGCGGGCGGGCGCGGCCATCGCGCCGAATTATAGGGGCGTCGCGGCCCCGCGATCCAGCACATTCCGCAACGGCCGACGCGCCGGCGGCTGCGTAGCTCTACGCAGCGGCGCCGCCCCAGCACCGCCGGACGTAGCCGCAGCCGAGCGCCTCGCACGCATTCCGCGCCGGCGGGGCCTTCGGAAACGCCTCGGCCGCGCCGTCGGCGAGCGCGTCACCGAGTGCGACGCCCGCCTCGGCGAGGTCGGTCCGCACGCGCGCGAGGTCGAGCGGGGGGAGCGGCACGACGGCGGGGCCGCCGCGGAGGAACACGAGCTCCGCCCCGACGCGCGCGCCCTCCGCGGTCGCGACGGCGAGCCGGTAGGCGTCGAGCTGGTCGGCAGAGCGGGCGCCGCCGTCGGGCGTCGCCGCGGCGTACTTGTAGTCGCGCACGAGGAGGTCGTCGCCGCGCCGCGCGAGGAGGTCGATGCGTCCCTGCAGGACGACCCGCCGCGCGCCCGCGGGCAGCGCCAGCACGAACGGCACCTCGCGCCCGACGATCGCGAGGCCGGCCGCGACCTCCGCGCGGAGCACCCGGGCGGCCGCGACCAGGTCGGCCGCGAGCGCGACGCGCTCCCGGCGCGGGAGAACGAGCGCTTCGAGCCGGGCCTCGAGGCGGCGCGCGATCTCCGCGTCGGGCGCCGCGGCGAGGTCGACGGTCTCGAGGACGCCGTGCGCCGCCGTACCGAGGAGCGCCGCCCGCGCGCCGCCGCTGCCGCGCTCGGCGACGCCCGCCACGTGGCGCAGCCAGTACTGCCGCGGGCAGCGACGGAAGGCGGCGAGCGCCGTCGGCGTCGTCACGACGTCGCGCGGCGCCGGCGCGCGGAACTCGAGCACGCGCCGGACCGCGTCCGTCTCCGCGGCGGTCGGGGCCGCCGTGCGCGGCGCCGCGGCCGGCACACGCGGGGGCGCCGCCTCGGCCACGTACTCCTCGGCCGCCTCGAGCAGCACCTCGGCGCCGTTCGCGAGGACGACCGTCTCGCGCGCGGCGCTGCCCTTCGCGAACGCCGCGACCCGCGCGCGGCCGACGACGTCCCACACCTGGTGGCACCACCGCGTGCCGTCGCCCCGCCCCTCTTCGAGCCACCGCGGGTCGCCCTTCCCTTCGAGCAGCACGAGCAGGTCCTTCGCGCGGGTGCACGCCACGTAGAGGAGCCGGCCCTGCTCGGCGCGCTCGCGATCCTGCTCGCGGGCGCGCCACGCCTCGAGCGCGCGGTTTCCGAGGCGCATGCGCCCGGCCGCGTCGACCGCGGTCGTGAGGACGCCGAGCCGCTCGTCGAGCACGGTCGTCGCATTGTCGGCGGCGAGCTGGCGTCCGAGGTCGGGGACGACGACGACGGGGAACTCGAGGCCCTTCGCCTGGTGGATCGTCATGAGCCGTACGACGTCGTCCGTCTCGCCCACGAGCGGGGCCTCCGGCTCGCGCGGCTCGTGGGCGGCGAGCGCGCGCACGGTGCGGACGAAGTCGCGGAGGCCCGCGTGGCGGCCCCGCTCCTGGTCGCGCGCGAACTCGATCAGCTTGCGGACGTTCGCCACCTTCTGCGCGCCCTGGAACTGCGTCAGGAGGACGGCCTCGAAGTCGGTCGACGCGAAGGCCTCTTCGAGCAGCTCCGCGATCGACGCGCGGTGCCGGAGGCGGCGGAGGCGCCGGAGGAGCTCGCGCGCGCGGCCGAGCGCCGCCCTCGCGTCCGCCCCGACGTCGGCGAACTCCCCGCGCCGGAACCGGCGCGCGAGATGGGCGCGGGCCGCGTCCGCGGGCCACGCGAGCCGGGCGAGCGTGTCGTCGTCGACCGCGAAGAACGGCGAGCGGAGCGCCGCGGCGAGCGCGATCCCGTCGGAGGCGTCCGCCACGGCCGCGAGCAGGGCCACGACGTCGCCGACCTCCTGGCACTGGAAGAAGCCGCGGCCCTTCACGACGTAGTACGGGATCTCGCGCCGGCGGAGCGCGTACTCGTACGCCTTCACCTGGTTGAGCGTGCGGAAGAGGACCGCGACGTCCCTGGAGGCGACGCCGTCGGCCCGCAGGCGCGCGACGAGCCCGGCCAGCACGCGCGCCTCGAGCTCGCGGGCCTCCGCGACCGGGAGGTCGCGCTTCGTCGCGCGCCGGCGGGCGTGCTCGCGCACGAAGCTCACGAGCCGGACGCCCGGCCCCGGCCACGTCTGCGCGCGATGGGGGACGAGGTGCTGCGTCTCGTCGAACCCCGTCCAGTGCTCCCCGGCGCCGGTGCCGGGTCCGTTCAGCACGTGCGCCGCGAGCGCGTTCACGAAGCGGAGGATCCCGGGCTGCGAGCGGAAGCTCGTGCCGAGCGAGAGCGTCCGCCCCATCTCCTCGCGGATCCGCTTGAACACCGCGATGTCCGCGCCGCGAAAGCGGTAGATCGACTGCTTCTCGTCGCCGACGACGAAGACGACGGGCGCCGGCGTCCCGGTCGCCAGCAGGCGGATCACCTCCGCCTGCACGGCGTCGGTGTCCTGGAATTCGTCGACTAGCACCGCCCGGAAGCGCTCGGCGTACCGGCGGGCGACGCCGGGCTCCCGCGCGAGGAGCGCCCGCGTCTCGGCGATCATGTCGCCGAAGGTGAGGACCGCGTCCGCGCGCTTGCGCGCCGCAAGCGCGCGCGCCACCTCGCCGAGGAGCGCGGCGAGCCGGGCGGCGTCGGCGCGGGCGGCGACGAACCCGTACGCGTCCGGGAGCGCGCCGCGGAGGCGGCCGGTGTCCTGCTCGAGCCGCAGGTCGGCGGCGACCGCGCGCCCGAGTCGGGCCTCGGCGAGGAGCCGGCAGAGCTCGGCGAGCGTCAGGAACTCCTCGAGCGGCGTCGCCGGGCCGACGGCGGCGAGGAAGGCGCCCCAACGGGGCCACGCCGCGGCGAGCCGATGCGTGTGCTTCGGGCGCGCGGCGCAGGCGTCGGCGACCGTCGCCGCGACGCGCGCGGCGGCGGCCCGCATCTCGGCGGCGGCCGCCGCCGTCTCGTCGTCCTGGCGCGCCGTCGCCGCAACGAGCCAGGCAGCGTCGCGGTCGGTGGTCGCGAGCCGGCCGAGGAGCGCCGTCGCGACGCCGACCGCGCCGCCCGTCCGCGGGTCGACGAGGCGGTGCCGGCGCACGAACGCGCGCGCCGCCGGGTCGCCCGCGCGCAGCCGCCCCACGATCTCGTCCTCGACGACGCGCTCGACGTACGCGCGGCTCTCGTGCTCGTCGAGCACGGTCGCCTCCGGGTCGATGCCGGCCTCGATCGGGTTCTCGCGCAGCACGCGCGCGCAGAACGCGTGGATGGTCGAGATCTGCGCGCCGAGGAGATCCCGCCGCACCGCCTCCCAGTGCGGCCGCAGGCGCTCCGGCGCCGCTGCCGTCTCGTGCGCGAGGAGCTCGCGGATCTTGCGCCGCATCTCCGCCGCCGCGCGCTCGGTGAACGTGATCGCGAGGATCTGCCCCACCTCGGCGACGGGGCCCGGCGTGCCGTCGGCGCGCGGCCGGAGCAGATGGAGGAAGCGTTCGGCGAGGACGGTCGTCTTGCCGGACCCCGCCCCGGCGCGCACGGCCGCCCCGCCCTCGACCTCGACCGCGCGGCGCTGCTCGGAGGTGAGCTCAGGCACCGGGCGTCGCCTCGTCCTCGAGCGGGGGCGGCTGGTAGCGGCAGACGGCGCGGTAGTCGCAGGACGGGTCGCACACCGCCGGATCGACGTCGAAGTGCGCCGCCTCCGCGCGGGCGACGAGTGCCCGGACCCGCGCGACGACGCGTTCGAGGACGGCCTCGTCGAAGGTGCGCGTCGCGAGCTTCCGTCCCGCCTCGCGGAGGAGCACGTAGCCGCCGTCGAGGACCGCGTCCGGCGCGAGCGGCCCGACCGCCGACCGCGCGCCGAGGAGGTAGACCGGCACCTGGAACCCGACCGTCAGGAGGTCGCGCTCGGGGTCGAGCTTCCGCAGGTGCCCGGCGCGGTCGCGGCTCGCCTTGTAGTCGAGGACGCGGACGAGGACGACGCGCCCGTCCCGCCAGTGGACGTCGACGCGGTCCGGCCGCCCGCCGATTCGCAGGACGCCGTCGCCGTCCGCGATCCCGTGCTCGAGCGGCTCCTCGACGAGGCGGGTCACCCGGACGTCGGGCGGGCGGTGGACCTGCTCGGCGTGCTCGAGCACGATGACCTCGTCGACGAACGTCCCGACGAGATCCCACGCGACGTCGAGCAGCGCCGGGTCCTTCGCCGCGATGCGCGCGACGGCACGTGCCCGCGCCGCGGCAACGAGCTCGCGCCCGAGCGCGCGGGCGGCGGCGAGGTCGGCGGGCAGCACCGGGTGGCGTCCGAAGAGCTCTTCGAGGACCGCGTGCACGAGCCGGCCCCGCTCGCGCGGATCGACTTCGAGGTCGGGCTCGTCCGCCCGCGCGAGGCCGAGGACGTGCTTGGCGAAGAACTTGAAGCCGCAGGCCCCGAGGTCGTTCAGCAGGGTGGGGCTCCAGGCGAGCGCGCGCAGGCGCGCGGGAAGCGGTGCCGGCGGCGCCGCGAGCCGTCCGATCCACGGGCCCAGGTCCCCGGCGGCGAGCCGCGTCTTCTCGTCGCCGCCGGCGAGGAAGAAGCGGCCCCGTCGCTCCTCGATCCGCGCCCGGGCGTCGAGCGCCGCGAGGCGGGCGGGCCCGTCCGGGAGCGCGGCGGCGAGCGCCGGGCCGAGCCGGTCGGGCGCCGCGCCCGCGCCGGGCGCCCAGCGGTCGAGCGCCGCGCGCCCGAGGAGCTCCGGCACCTCGGCGCACTCGGCGAGGGGCGGGACGAGCGCCGTCGCCTCGAGCACGCGCGTCGGCAGATCCGCGACGCACGCGCGCACCTCCTCGACGAAGGGCGACTCGACGGTCGGATTCCCCTGCTCGTTCACCGCCGGATAGGAGAGGACGATCTCGTCTTCCGCCATCGAGAGCCCGAGGAAGAAGAGGAACGGGTCCTCGAGGCTCGCCTCGCGCGCCGTGCGGAAGAGCCCGCCGAGCGGCAGCCCGGCGGCGCGCGCGCCGAGCTTCCGCCGCAGCACGCGCGCGGCGGGCGCATTCGCGGCGCGCTTCATCGCGTCCGGCCAGAGCGGGCTCTCCCCGTGCGGCGAGGGAAAGCTGCCGTCGTCGAGCCCGAGGAGGTACACGACGTCGAAGTCGAGGCCGCGCGCGTCGAGGACGCTGAGCGCGCGGATGCTGCCGGTCGCGGGCGCGCCGTCCTCGATCGCCTGCGGCTCGAGCGCGGCGACGAGGAGGCGCACGAAGTCGTCGAGCGGTCTCGGCTCGAGGGCGAGCGCTTCGGCGAGCCCGTCGAGGAGGACGAGCGTCCGCTCGAGCTGCGCCCAGCCCGCGGCGTCCCGGCGGGTCGCCGGGCCGGGTTCGCCGGACGCGGCTCGCCGGAGGCCGAGCCGGCGGAGCGTCCGGCGGAGCGCGCGGACGTGCCCCTCGACGGGCCGCCGCGCGTCGAGCGCGCGGACGGCCTCGGCGAACGCGGTGAGCCCGGGGCGCACCGCTTCGAGCCGTGCGGCGCGCCGCGCAGCCGCCGCCCGCCGGCGGAAAGGAAGGCGCGCGTCGGCCGCCTCCGCGCGCAGGCGCTCGCCTTCGTGGGCGAGGCACTCGGTGAGCGGGCGGGCGCGGTCGGCGACGAAGCCGATCTCGGCGAGGAGGCGCGCGAGGCCGGGCGCCGGGCGGCGGAAGTAGTCCGACTCGAGGAGCGCCGCCAGCCGGACGCGGGGGAGCCCCTCGGCGGCGCAGCGGAGGAGGTTGAGGCAGGTCCGCACGAGCGCGCTCGCGAGGAGCGGCGGCCCCTTCCGGAAGTACACCGGCACGCGATAGCGGCGGCACACGTCGGCGATGAGCTCGCGGTACGGCTGAAGGTCGCGCGCGAGGATCGCGATCCGTTCGGGGTCCGCGCCCGGCCGCGCGAGCCGGCGGCGGACGTCGCGGATCGCGTCCTCCACCTCGCGGTAGCGGCTCGGCGCGACGACGACGCGGACCGAGCCGTCGGGCGGGACGGACGCCGGCCGCTCGCGCGCGAAGACGCCGCGCAGGACGGCGGACACGTTCCCCTGGCGGCCGCCGCGCGCGACGAAGGAGGGCAGCACCCGATCGGCGATCGTGGGGTCGCCGACGAACCGATTCCAGGTGCGGTCGAGGAAGCGCGTCGCGTCGACGTTTTCGGGATGGGCGAAGGCGACCAGCTCGGCGTCGCCGACGAGACGGATGAGGCTCGTCGCGATCAGGAACTGGAGGACCGAGAAGTCGTAGATCTCGGCGAAGACGACGCGGCGGACCCCGGCGAGCGCCGGGGGCGGGGCGGTCGCCGCGGCGAGCGCCTCGCACACGAGCCGCTCCCGCCCGTGACGGTCGACCGCGCGGACCCGCGTGAGCTCCTGCTCGTAGGCCGCGTAGACGCGGGCGAGCGCCGCGAGGCGGGCGCCGGCCGGGCCCGGTCCGAGCGCGGCTGCGACCTCGGCCACCTCGTCGGGCGCGAGGTAGGCGGCCTCGAGCTCGGCGACGACGCGCATGAGCTCGCGCAGCACCCCACCCTGCCCCGTGCCGAGCCCGTCCGGCATCCCGCGCCGCTCGAGCGCTCGCGCGAGGACGACCACCGCGAGGTCGGGGTCGATCACCCGCGACGCGACGCCCAGGTCGGCGGCGAGCGTGTCGGTCAGCTCGGGGAACGTCGTGACCCGGTGGCCGAGGAGCACGCCGCCCCGCGCCACGCGCGCCCGCAGGACGCTCTCCGCCTTGAGCGCGGTCGGGTAGACGACGATCGTGTCGGCGCTCAGCGCCCGCGCGTCATCCGCACGCACTCGTCGGCCTGGAAGCCCGCCTTCTTGTGCATCCCGTCGCAGAAGGGCTTGCTCGCCGACCGGCCGCACCGGCAGAGGTAGTTGACGTCCTCGGTGACGGTGTAGCTCGCCCCCTCCCAGTCGATCAGGCCGGGTCGCCCGGCGACCTCGTACGGACCGTTCTTGAGGACCCGGATCGTCACCGCCTCGGCCATGCCCCCCCTCCTTTAGGAGTGCCCCTTTTGCACCCGTCGCCTTGACGGGTCAACGCAGCCGTGCCGCAACGCCAGGCCGCGCACGCGTGCAGGGTTTGCGCTCACGTTAAGACGTGACCGCGCTAGGGTCCTTCCGGCACGGTATTCGCTATGTCGTCCGGCATGGCACGCTCGAGAGGGATGGCGAGGACTTCCGGGTCCTATGCAGGACGCGGGGGCACTGTGCGGATCGAGGAGGAATGCCTCGAGCTGGACGTGGCCGCGCCGAAGGACATCAGCCTGCTCCGCGGGTGGATCGGTCGGGTCAACGGTCCGGCCTATCCGCAGCCCTATCTGGTGGAGGGACCGCCCGGTCGCTTCCGGCTGTACGTCGGCAGCGCGGCCGAGCGCGTCCGGACCCGGCACGGCATCGTCCTCTAGTTCCTAGAGGACGCCGACGTCGGCGCCCCGGGCGGCGACCGCCTCGATCTCGGTTGCGGCGGCGGACGGACCGTCGAGGACCGCCCGGGCGAAGAGCTCGAGCGTCAGCACGACGCCGAGCGCGTGGGCCAGGTTGGCCCGGCCGGTCGCGTGGTCCAGAACGAGGCGGCGCAGCGCGTCCGGGCGCCAGAAGCCGCGGCCGAGCGTCCGGTCGGCCACGAGCTCGTCGAGGAGGGCGCGCGAGCCGTTCCGCAGCTCGTCGTGGTAGTCGGAGAACGCGCGCCGGTCGCGCCGGCCGAGGAGCGGGTTCAGGCCGAAGCGGTTCGCACGCCAGCGGACTGCGTCGCGGACGCGTGTCGACGCGCGGTGGACCGCGCGGCGCCACGGCGGCGCGAGGAACCCAAACGGACGGCCCTGCTGCCGGACGCGCGCGAGCGCGGGCGAGAGGCGCGCGAGCGCCGCGACGTGCACGACCCGCTCCGCGCGGAGCCTCGCCGGGACCTCGAGCGCGGCGCCGACGAACAGCGGGTCGTAGTACGGATGCCGGAACTCGACGTGCGTCGCCTGCGCGGGAACGCCCTGGAGCACCCAGCGGCGGTGCCGGCAGGCGACGTTGAAGGCGTCCGCGCGGTCGGCGAACGAGCCCCCGGGCGCGTTCGCAAGCGCCGCCCGGAGCGACGTCGCGGCGCGGGCCGCCACGTCGGCGAACGGCGCACCGGGCGCGACCACTTCGGCGGCGAGCCCGGGCGGCATACCGATCGCGAGCTTGTCGAGGAGCCGGGCGGCGAGCGCCTCCTCGGGCCCGTCCTCGGGACCCGGCCACAGACCGTCCAGGAGGCAGTCCCCGCCGTTCCCGAGCAGCACGAGGTCGCAGAACCGGCCGGCCTCGCGAAGGACCGCCGCGTGCGCGTTCAGGCACGAGTGCATGCCGTCGGTCCGCGCGACCATCGTCTCGACCTCCGCCGCGACGTATCCCGGGGCGAGCGGGATCACGTGATGGGGCGCTCCAGCGATGCGGGCGAGCTTGCGTGCGAGGACCACGTCGTCGGAGCCCGGGGCACCGTACGTCACGAGCGGCATCGCGCGCGCCGCCGGGCCGAGCGCGGCGAGCAGCGTCCGCGAGTCGAGGCCGCCGGACAGCGGGAGGCCGACGCGGAATCCGCCGGCGGCGGCGAGCCGGCGCGTCGCGTCCGTCAGGGCATCCGCGAGCACGCCCGCGTGCTCGGCGAGCGTCCGCCGACGCGGCCGGTACGCGAGCTGCCACGTCTCGCGCATCCGCACGCCGCGCCCGGGCTCGAAGACGAGGATCGACGCCGGCGGCAGGAGCCGGACGTCGTCGAGGAGCGTGCGGTCGCCGAGCACGCACTGGAAGACGACGAATTCGGCGGTGGCCTGCGGGTCGAGGTGCCGGGGGAGCGACGGATCCTCGAGGAGCGCGGCCACGAGCGGCGCGAAGACGAAGCGGTCGCGGCTCGCGGCATAGTAGACGTTCCGCAGGCCGAAGCGGTCGTTCACGAGGAAGAGTCGCCGCGCAACCGCGTCCCAGAGGGCAAACGCGAAGGAGCCCGCGAGCCCGTGGAAGGCGCGCTCGCCGTGCGTCCGGTAGGCCTCGAGCAGCCCGCGCGCGCCGGCGGGCACGCCGTGCACCTCGCCCGCGAGAACCGCCCGGCACGTCCCATCGGCCGCCACGGCGGGCGCGGGCGCCGGATCGAGGAGGCCCAGGTCGACGCGCCCGAGCACCGCGGGCCACGCCGTCCCGCGCTCGAGCTCCACGCGCAGTCGACCCGTGACGGCGAGACGCGCGGCCATCGCGCGCGCGAGCGCCATCCCCTCCTCGACCGGACGTCGGACGTCCACGACACCGAGAATGCCCGGCATCGCCCACGGAGCAGCGAGCGTGCCAGCGCCCGGCGACCGTGGGGGCTCGGGCGCGCTGTCGAGAATGACGACGACCGCCGCGCGAGCCGGCGCCTCAGCCTACCCAGCGCGCGAGGTCCGTACGCGTGATCGTTCGCGTCGCGAAGAGGACGGCCGGATAGCCGACGACGAGAGTCGTCACCCCGAGCACCGGCGACCGGGTCGCGGCGAGCGCGACCGCGGCGGCGGCGCCGCCGGCGGCGAGGGGCGCGATCACGCCGGCCAGGACGGGCGCGACGACGGCGCGCGTCGGCGGCAGTGCCGCGAGCGCCGCCTGACCGGCGAGCATCGCGGCGAGCGTCGCGATCGCCGCGCCGCGCGCGCCCTCTCCCGGCACGAGGGCGAGCCCGAGGGCGACCATGACGAGCGCCGCGCCGACGTTCACGCGGAGGAGCGCGCGCTGGAGGCCGAGCGCCACGAGGAGGTTCGAGAGGACGGTACCCGTGGCGACCAGGACCGCGCCCGGGACGAGCACGCGCACGAGCGGGACGGCCGCCCGCCACTCTGCCGTCCCGAACACGAGCGTCAGCAGGGGCTGCGCCCACACGGCGAGCGCCGCGACGGCCGGCACGACGGCGACGACGAGGACGCGGGCCACGTCGCGGGCCGGCACGACCGCCCCGTTCGGTGTCGAAGCCGCCGCGGAGAGCGCGGGCAGGACGCTCACCATGAGCGCCTGGGGGAGCTGCCCGATCGCGTCCACGAGACGCTGCGCGCCCGCGAGGAGCCCGACGGCCGCGGCCCCGTGCCAGCGCACGAGGAGGACCTGGAGCAGGACCTGCTGCGCGGCGAGGAGTGCCAGGGTGTTCGCCGCGAGCGGCCACGCGTCGGCGGCGAGGCGCCGGTCGAGCGCCGGATCGCGCCGGAGGGCGGCGCCCCGCCCGACGAGCAGCCGTCCGAGCACCACCCCGCCCGCCGCGGCCGCCGACACGGCGCCGAAGACCGCCGCGAGGCCGCCGCCCGCGCGCACGACGGCGGCGAGCAGGGCGACCGCGAGCGCCGCCTGCCCCGCGACGAGCCCGACGTAGCGGCCGAGGCGCAGGCGCGCGCGGAGGAGCGCCCGGTACGGGTTCCCCGCGCCGGCCGCGAGCCCGAGCGCGGCGACGCCGCCCGCCCCCACGAGTCGTCCGTCCCGAGTCACGAGGGCGAGCGCCGCGAGCCCGAGGAGCGCGCCGCCTGCCGCGACGAGCAGCCGGAGGGCCGCGGCCCGGCCGGCGATCGCGCGCGCCTCGCCTTCGGCGCGCGCGAGACGCGCGACGAGCACGGCCTCGAGGCTCGCGTCGGGCAGCACCTGGAAGAAGCCGAGCATCGCAACGACGAGCGCGTACTCGCCGAAGCCCGCCACGCCGAGATGCCGCGGGAGGTAGAGCGCGATGCCGAGCGGGACGAGCTTCTCGAGCCCGGCGCCGGCGAGCGCGAGGGCGGCGTTGCGGCCGAGGCCGCTCGTCACGGTGGAGCTCCGCGGCACACCGCCGCGGTTGTAACGTCTCCCGGGCCCGCGAGCCAGCGGCGGCGGCCTTTCGATTCGCAACGCGCGAATGCATGAGGTACGCTCCGACCCCATGCGCCAGCCGCTCGCCACCGCCCTCGTTCTCCTCCTCGCCGCCGCGCCCGTCCTCGGTGCGGCGCCGGGGGAGCGCGTCCGTCAGACGATCGACAGCGTGACCGCGACGTTGAACGACCCCGCGCTCCAGGGTCCGAGCAAGGAAGAGGAGCGGCGCGCGCGGATCGGGCGCGTGATGCATGATTCCTTCGACTTCGAGACGATGGCGCAGACGGCGCTCGGCACGCACTGGGACGCGCTCACGGCCGAGCAGCGCGCGCGGTTCGTCACGCTCTTCGGCGACCTCTTCGAGCGCTCCTACGACCGGCTCGTGCTCCGTTTTCTCGGCGGCAGCACGACGACCTACGGCGCCGAGGCGGTCGACGGCGACCGCGCCGTCGTGAGGACGACGCTCGTCCGCAAGAGCGACGACGAGCTGCCCGTGGACTACCGCCTCGTCTCGACGGGCGGCGCCTGGAAGATGTCCGACGTCGCCGTCGACGGCGTGAGCCTCGCCGGCAACTTCCGGGCCCAGTTCGACAAGACGATCCGGAGCGAGTCCTACGACGCGCTCGTGAAGCGCATCGAGGCGAAGCTCGCCGAGGCGAAGTGACCCCGCGGCCTACGCGGCCGCGGGGCGCTCCGTCCAGCGCAGGAGCACGGGCAGCACGATCAGGGACGCGGCGAGCGTTCCGACCATGCCGAGGGTCAGGAGGAGCCCGAGGCCGAAGATGCCCCGGTGCGCCGCGACCATCAGGCTGCCGAACCCGGCGACCGTGGTGAGGCCGTTCACGAGCACGGCCGCGAACGTGCTCCGCGGCAGCAAGGGACCGCCCTCCGCCCGGCACTCGCGGTAGCGCAGCACGACGTTCAGGCCGAACTCGGCGCCGGCTCCGAGGATCAGGGGGAGGCCGAAGACGTTGCCGAGGTTGAACTCGAGGCCGAAGACGAACATGAGCCCGATCGTCCACACCGCCCCGAGCGCGAGCGTCGCGGTCGCGAGCGCCGCCTCCCGCAGCCGCCCGACGATGAGCACCGTGAGAAGGCCGACCAGCAGGAAGGCGTAGAGCGTTCCCTCCTTGTAGGCACGCTCCATGTAGCGGATCGCCTCGTACGTGATCACCGGCGTGCCGGTCACCTCCGGGTCGACCGTGCGCAGCTCGGTGACGAACTGCTCTGCGCCCGCGCGGTCCCAGATGTCGACCTTCGGCTGGACCTGGACGAGGAAGCGCCCGCTCTGCCCGACGAACTTCCGCCGGAGCCCGGGCGGCACGTCGGCGAGCCCGATCGGCGTCGGATGGAGATTGCGCTTGAGCCGCCGCAGCGTCCTCGCGAAGTCGTCGCGCAGCCGATACTGGATGTGCCCCACGGCGGCGACCGCGGCCGCGGGGTCGGCGTGCTCGAGCTTCGCGGCGAGCGCGCTCGTCGCGTCGCGGAGGGCGACGACTTCGTCGCGGTCGTGGCCCTCCGGCGCCTCGTCGGCGGCGAGGTCGAGGCGCTGCCGGAGCGCGCGCAGCGCGGCGATCAGACGAGGCAGCTCGACGGGCCCGGGCGGCGCCACGCTCACGTGCTCGACGTTCGGCGCGAACTCGCCGATGATCTTCGCCTTGGCCTCCTGGTCCTCCGGGATGAGGGACAGCACGGACTCGACCTCGGAGACCGTCGGGAGCGCCGCGAAGGCGCGGACGCGTTCGCGCAGCTCGTCCAGCGAGCCGGCGCTCGAGAGCGCGACGAAGCTCGACCGGCCCGCCGACTGGAGCGCGCGCTCCTCCCAGGCGACGGACTCCGTCCCCCGCGCCTGGAGGTGGAGCAGGTTGTAGTCGAAGTGCACGTGGCGGGCGGCGACGGTCGAGAGGACGGCCGTCGTCGCCGCGAGCCCGAGCACGAGCCGCGGGTGGCGCGTCACCACGTCGACGAACCGGACCCGGTCCGAGCGGCCCGGGACCTGCGGCTCGGGGTGGTGCGGGCCGGCGACCAGCACGAGCGCCGGGAGGAGCGTCATCATCGCGAGCCAGGCGAGGAGAATCGACGTCGCGGCGATGAAGCCGAGCTCGCGAACGCCCGGGAAGTCGGTCGCCATGAGGACGTAGAAGGCCGCGGCCGCGGTGAGCGACCCGCTCAGCATCCCGGGCCCACTCCGGAGCGCCGTCACCTCGAGCGCCGCGCGCGGCGAGCGGCCGAGCCGGCGCTCCTCGTCGTGCCGGTAGAGGAGGTACACGCCGTAGTCCGTCCCGAGGCCGACCACGATCGAGATGAACATCACCGAGAAGATCGAGAGGTGCCCGACGACGAGCGTCACGACGCCGAGCGACCAGCAGATGCTCACGGCGAGCGAAGCGAGCACGAGGGTCGGGATCCGGCGGCGGCGGAAGGCGAGGCCGAGGACGAGGAGCGTCAGCCCGAAGGCCAGCCCCGTCGCGCGCTTGCTGTCGCGGAAGGCGGCCTCCATCTCGTCGTTGTCGAGGACGGGGGCGCCGGTGAGCCCGGCCTTCACGTCGGGGAATTCCGCCCGCAGCCGCGCCATCGTCGCGCGGATGGGACCGATCGCCTCGCGGTAGTTCGTGAAGCTGCCGCTCTTGCGCGTCGCCTCGACGAGCACGAAGAGGAGACGCTTGTCGTCCGAAAAGAAGTAGCCGGCGTCACCCGTGGGATCGAGCGCGAACAGCGAGCCCCACGGCGACCGATAGCGGACGGGGCGGTCGACGCGCGTCGCGATCTCGTTCAGGACGTCGCGCGCCACCCCGAGGTCGATCTGCCTGCCGTCGTCGTCGAGGCCGAGATCGAAGGCGCTGCGGACGAACGCGGAGACGACCTCCGTGCGAAGGCCGTCGATCAGCTGGTCGAGCGTCGGCCGCGCGGCGAAGGCGGTCAGGAACTCGCGGTGGTCGAGGACCTTGTCGCGGACCTCGATCAGGTTGGCGGGGTCGAGGTAGAGCAGCTCGCGGCCGCGGAACCGCTTCGGGTCGATGCGATAGGTGACGTGGTGGAAGATCTCGGGCTCGCGCCGGAGCTCCTCCGAGAGCCGCCGGGCGTACGCCTTCGCCCGATCCGCGTCGGCGCTCTCGACGGCGACGACGAGCTGGTCGAGACGCGGAAAGTCATCCGAGTACTCCTCGTCGCGCTGGACGAACGCCTGATCCTGGGGCAGCAGATCACGGCCGGACGTGATGAAACCCAGGTGGCCGACCGAATACGCGAGCGATGCGACGGCGGCGAGCACGCTCACGAGCACGGTGACCCGCGGGCGCGCCGAGGCGAGCCGCACGAGCGCCCGGAGCGGGCGCCAGCCGTCGGCGGGAGGCGTCGTGGAGGCCGTCATTGCGCCGCCGCCGGGACGAGGAGCGGGGGATGCCATTCCGCCCGCGCCTCCTCGGCCGCCTTCTCGATGGACCGGCGCCGCCGCTGGAGATACCCGTTGCGGACGGCGCTGTAGAGGTCGAGGACGCTGTCCTCGACGTCCTGGAAGAGCGTGAGGTTGAGCGCCCGGTCGTTCACCTGCTCGACGAGCCCGATCGTCGTCGTGGCGACGAACGGCATCAGGTAGCCGAACGGGTCGAGGAGACCGTCGATGCCGTATCCGATGCCGTCCCGGACGGTGAGCGGCCGCAGCGTTGGCAGCACGAGGTACGGCCCGGGACCGAAGCCGTAGACGCCGAGGGTCTGGCCCGTGTCCGCGTCGCTCTTCTCGATGTGGAGCCGGCCGCCGGCGACGTCGATGAGGCCCGCCACCCCGACCGTCGAGTTCACCGTGAACCGCGCAACCTCGCGCCCCGCCCCTCGCAGGCGACCCTGGAGGACGTTGTTCACGAGCCGCTTCGGCATCCCGAGGTTGTCGAAGGCGTGATCGAGCGCGTGCTTCGCCACGTCCGGAACGACCTTGTCCCACCCGGTCGCGACCGGCTTCATGATGTAGCGATCGAGGATGTCGTGGTTGAAGAAGAACATCTTCTCGTTGAACGGCTGCCAGGGGTCGTAGTCGTCGGATGCCTCGGCCACGTCCGCTATGTCCAGAGGGTCCCCGCCCGCCTCCGCCCCCGCCACCGCGCGCCCCACGCTGCCACCCACGGCAACCAGCACCACCAGGACCCACGCCGTGCGCTCACTCGTCCACATCCACCCGCTCCCTTCGCTCCATCACTCGGACGCGCGCCCTCGGCCTCGGGTTCCCCCGGCGCGCAGGTGCCCATACAAGCTGATCGGCTTTTCGTCCACGGCAATGGAGTTCGTGAGGACGCGGCGAGATCTGCCGACCGCGGCCCGCGACACGATTCCGGCGCGCGCCCCGAAAGTCAAACTCCCGACGCCCGCGGTCGGGGTGGCCCGGCGCGGGTAGGCGGCGATCGAGGCCGTGCTCGCGTGTGCTCGGTGTCCTCGCGGGGCCCGCCGATCCCGCCGGCCACGGCGCGCAGGCCCCTTGCGGCGCGGCCCTACCGGGGCCCGCGGCGCACGGCGTCAGCGGAGAGGGAGGGATTCGAACCCTCGGTAGGGGTACTACCCCTACACACGCTTAGCAGGCGTGCACCTTCGACCACTCGGTCACCTCTCC
>DASRHG010000204.1:0-17410 GCA_035650655.1 Binatia bacterium
TCCCGGGCCATGGACGGGTCCGACCGCCCTGCAAGGCGGGTACCGGCGCCGCGACGCCGCGAATCGAAGGGGACGCACGGAGGACCTGTGCCACGCCGGCCCCGGCTGCGCGCGTCTGGCACCCCGCAGACGCCACGGCCCCCGCGCGGCGCCGGGCCCACCCCGTCTACCGCGGCAGCGCGAGCGTGACGCGCCCCTCGGCGCGCAGCTCCTCGCCGACGAGGATGCGCCCGCGCAAGAGGACGGCGCCCGCGAAGTGGCGCACGATCTCGACCTCGATCCGGAGCGCGTCACCCGCGCGCGCCTCCCCGTGCACGTGGAAGTCCTCGACCGCCGCGAGGTAGCCCGCCTGCGGGCCGTCGTGCGCGCCGAGGAGAGCCCCTCCGCCCTGCGCGAGCGCTTCCAGCAGGAACGCGGCCGGGAGCACGCCGTCCGGCCCGACGCACGGATCCGCCGCCGTGACGAGCTTCAGAAAGGCGCCCGTGCGCTCGCCGAGCTCGAGGACGCGGTCGAGGAGCAGGAAGGGCGCGGCATGGGGCAGCCGCGGGACGTGGTCGCGCGGCGCCGTCACGCCGCCGCCTCGAGGCGGAGCGGGCGGCAGACGCCCCCGCGCGCGAGCCCGTCGACGACCACCACGCGCGGCCGTGCCGCCCGCGCGGTGCCGACCACGACGTCGAGCCCGGCCCGTGGCGGCGCGTCGAGCCCGACCGTGGGCGGCACGACGCCGTCTGCGAGCGCCAGCGCCGCAACCGCGACGCCGAGCGCGCCCGCGGCCCCGAAGTCCCCGATCGCGCCGCGCGCGGTCGTGACCGCGGCACGCGGCCCGCGCGCGAGCGCGTCCGCCTCGAGCGCGTCGAGATCCGGCCGGCCGCTCGCCGCCGCGACGACCACGTCCGCGTCGGCGACGACCGCCGCGAGGCCGGCGGCGATGGCGGCCGCGTCGCGCGGCCAGCCGTGGACCGGCGCCGGGACGGTGAAGCTCGGGGTCGCGACGAGGCGGGCGTAGGCGCGCGCGCCGCGGGCCCGGGCGCGCGACGCGGGCTCGAGGACGAGGACCGCCGCGCCCTCGCCGAGCGCGGGTCCGTCGGCCGCCGGGTCGAACGGCCGCGGGCGGCCGCGCCCGAGCACGCCGCCCTCCTCGAGGACGCGATAGAGGACTTCCGCGAGCTCGTCGGCGCCCCCGGCGAGGCACACGTCGGCCTCGCCGGCCGCGACGACGCCCGCGCCCCACGCGACGGCCGCCTCACCCGACGCCTCCTGCGACGACAGCATCGCGGTCGGGCCCGTCACGCCGAGCTCGATCGAGGCGTAGCTCAAGGACGCGTTCATGACGAGGTTCGGGAACACGAGCGGGTTCGCGGTGCCGCGCGCGAAGAGGCGATCGAGGAAGCCGCTCGTCTCCTCGAGGTTGCCCCACGCCGAGCCGAGCCCGAGCGCCGTGCGCGCCGGGTCGAGCGCGGCGGGATCCAGGCCCGCGTCCGCGAGCGCGAGCCGGCTCGCGGCGAGCGCCAGGAGCGAGACGCGGTCGATGCGGCGCCCGATCGGCGTGCGCACGACGTCGCGCGGCGCGAGCGTCGGAGCCTCTCCGCCGAGCGCACCGCCCGCGTCGAAGCGGGCGATCGGCCGCAGCCCGCTCTCCCCCGCGACGAGCTTCCGCCAGAAGGGCTCGACGCCGACGCCGAGCGCGGAGACGACGCCGATCCCGGTGATGACGACGTCGGTCATCGTCCGCCCGCGCGCCCGAAGACGAGCGACACGTCGTGCCCACCGAAGCCGTACGACGAGGTGACCGCGACCGCGAGCGGGCGGCGCCGGCCGGCCGTCGGCACGAAGTCGACGTCGGCCCACGCGGGATCCGGCGTGGCGAAGTGGACGGTCGGCGGCAGGAGCCCCTCGTCGAGCGCGAGCACGGTGACGACGGCCTCGACGGCGCCGGCCGCGCCGAGGCAATGGCCGAGCTGCGACTTCGTGGAGCTCACCGGCATGTCCTCGAGACGGCGCCCGAAGACCGTGCGCAGGACGCCGATCTCCACCGCGTCGTTCTGCCGCGTGCCGCTGCCGTGCGCGTTCACGTAGTCGACGGCGTCGGGCGGCACGCGTGCGGCGGCGAGCGCGGCGCGGAGCGCCACGAGCGCGCCGGCGCCCTCCGGATGCGGCGCCGTCACGTGGTGGGCGTCGCTCGCCGTCCCGTATCCGAGCAGCACGGCCCGCGCGCGCGCGCCGCGCGCCCGGGCGTGATCGGCGTCCTCGAGGACGAGCGCCGCGGCGCCTTCGCCGAGCGAGAGCCCGCGGCGATCGCGGTCGAATGGCCGGCACGGCGCGGGGTCGAGCGCCTGGAGCGCGTCGAACCCGGCGTACGTGAGCCGGCAGAGGCCGTCCGTCCCGAGGACGAGCGCCGTTCGCATCTCGCCTCGCCGGATCGCATCGGCGGCCATCGCGACCGCGAGCGCGCTCGACGAGCACGCCGTCGAGACGGTCGCCTGCGGGCCGAAGACGCCGAGCGCCTGCGCGACGGCCGCCGCCGTCGCCGGCAGCGGCGTCCCGAGGAGCCGCGAGAGACGGTAGCGGGCGGCCTCGCCCGCGCGCCGGCGCCGGTAGGCCTCCTCGGTCTCGAGCATGCCGCCGGTCGTCGCGCCGACGAAGAGGCCCGTCGTCCGGCGGAGCGGCGCGTCGAGCCCCGCCGCCGCGCACGCCTCGCCCGCGGCCGCGAGGCCGAACCGGTCGGGGCGCGAGAGCCGCCGCGCGGCGCTGCGCGGGAGCCCGGGCACCCCCCGATGGGCCACGGCGGGCACCTCGGGGATCTGGGCCGCGAGCCGACACCGCCCCGCGTGCTCGAAGAGCGTGAGCGGCCCGATCGCGCAGCGGCCGTCGGCGAGGGCGGCCGTCAGCGCGGCGACGTCTCCGCCGAGGGCGGTGACCGCGCCGAGGCCCGTGACGACGACGCCCGCCACGCTCAGGCGCGCTCGGCGAGGATGAAGTCGACGAGCGCGTCGACCGAGCCGAACGCGCGCCGCCCCGCCTCCTCGTCGGGAATCGCGACGCGGAACCGCTCCTCGACGAGGACGACCAGCTCGAGGGCGTCGATCGAGTCGAGGCCGAGCCCCCGGCCGTTGCCGTCCGTCCCGAAAATCGGGGAGTCGGTCGGGATGTCCGCGGGTGCGACATCGAGCCGCAACCCCGTCGCGAGCAGCTCCTTCACCTCGGCGCGCAGCGCTTCACGATCCATGCCATGCTCGTTTAGAGCATCGCGAGCCCCCCGTCCACGTGAAGGGTGGTGCCGGTCACGTATGAGGCGGCGGGCGAGGCGAGGAAGAGGATCGCGGCGGCGACCTCCTCGGGGCGCGCGACGCGGCCGAGCGGAATCTGCGCCTCGATCCCGCGCCGGACCTCGGGCGCCATGCCGGCGACGAGCTGCGTGTCGACGAGGCCGGGCGACACGGCGTTCACCGTGATGCCCCAGCGGGCGACCTCGCGCGCGAGGGATTTCGTGAGCGCGACGATGCCGCCCTTCGACGCCGCGTACGGCGCCGCGCCCGCCTGACCGAGGAAGGCCGCCGGGGAGACCAGGTTCACGATCCGGCCGCCGCGCGCGGCGATCATTCCCCGGAGCGCCGCTCGGGCGCAGAGGTACGTCCCCTTCAGGTTCGCGTCGAGCACCCGGTCCCACGCGGCCTCCGCCGTCATCATGAGGAGGCCGTCGTGCGTCGCGGCGGCGTTGTTGACGAGAATCTCGACGGGGCCGCCGAGCGCGTCGCGGACGGCGTCGAAGAGGCGGGCGACGGCGTCGGCATCGCCGACATCGGCGCGCGCGGCGAAGGCGGTCGCGCCCGTCGCGCGGAGCGACGCGAGCGCGGCCGCGGCCGCGGCCTCGTCGTGCGCCCAGCAGAAGGCGACCGCGGCGCCCTCGCGCGCGAACGCGAGGGCGGTCGCGCGCCCGATGCCGCGCGAGCCACCGGTCACGAGGACGCGCCGTCCCGCGAACGTCACGGCCGCGCCCCCGCGCCGACGACGGCGGCGGCCACGTGGCCGCTCGGGCACACGTCGAGCACGAGCGCGCGGGCGCCGGCCGCGAGCGCGTCGAGCGCCGCGAGGAGCCCGAGGACACCCGCCGCGCCGAAGGTCTCCCCGAGCGCCTCCTTCGGGCGGAGCGTGCGGACGGCGTCGCCGAGCACCCGCCGCTCGAGCGGCGCGAGCGGCGGGGGCGCGGCCGCGACGACGAGCGCCGCATCTCGCGCCGCGATGCCGGCCGCGGCACAGGCGCGGGCGACGGCCGCGGCGAGGCCCTCCCCCGCCCCCGCGTCGCGCGGCGCCGGCTCGAAGCCGACCCCGGTGCCCTCGAGCGTGCCGAGGACGGTCGCCCTCCGGGCCGCGGCCGCGTCGAGCGGCTCGAGCACGACGACCGCGGCCGCCTCCGCGTGCCGGGCGTCCGCCGCGAGGTCGGCGTCGGCGAGCCAGGCCGCGAGCGGCTCGCCGGCGGCGTCCGTTCCGCCGGCGAGGACGGCGTCGGCGCGGCCCGCGGCGAGGACGTCGGCCGCGTGCGCGAGGGCGACGAGCCCGGACGCGCCGCCCGCCGACACCGTGATGCTCGGGCCGCCGAGCCGGTACGCGATCGCCAGCTCCCCCGCCGCCGCGTTCGACACGGTCGCGGCGAACAGGCGCGGGCTCGCGGCCGCCGGTCCGGCGGCGACGAGGCGCCGCGCGTAGGCCGCGTTGGTGAGGAAGCAGCCGAACGCGGTGCCGAGCACGAGGCCCATGCGGGGGCGCGGCGCGCCTTGGGTGGCGAGGAGGCCCGCGGCGCCGAGCGCCGCCGCCGCGGCGGGGAGGACGAGCTGCGTCGTGCGCTCGGCGCGCGCGGCGCGCGCGCGGACCGGCTCGGGAACGGTCGCGACTCCTTGGGGCCACGCCGGGGCCGCGCCGGCCGGCGGGACGACGCGCCCCGCTCCCGTGATCGCGAGCGTCACGGCGCCCCCAGGACGAGGGCGGCGTTCGTCCCCGCGAAGCCCGACGACGTCGAGACGGTGACCGCGACGGGCACCCGGCGCGCCTCGCCGGCGACGACGTCCAGCGCCTCGCACGCCGGGTCGAGGTGCGCGAGCCCCGCCGTCGGAGGGATGACGCCGGTCGCGAGCGTCTGCACGCACGCGACGACCTCGAACGCACCCGCGGCACCGAGCGTGTGGCCGATCGCGCCCTTGATCGAATTGACGGGCACGCGACGCGCGCCGAACACGCGGGCGAGGGCCGCCGCCTCCATCGCGTCGTTGTAGACGGTCCCCGTGCCGTGCGCCGAGACGAACCCGACCGCCGCCGGCGGGACGCCCGCCTCCGCGAGCGCCGCTGCGATCGCCCGCGCGGCGCCGCCGCCTTCGCGGTCGGGCGCCGTCATGTGGACGGCGTCACCGGCCGCGCCGGCGCCGAGGAGCCGCGCCCGCACGCGCGCGCCGCGCGCCGCCGCGTGCGCCGCCGCCTCGACGACGACGACGGCCGCGCCCTCGCCGAGGACGAGACCCCGGCGGTCGCGGTCGAACGGCCGGGCGCGCTCGGCGGTCGCGCGCAGCGCGTTGAAGCCGGTCACGACGAAGCGGCAGAGGAGGTCGGTGCCGCCGGCGAGGACGACGTCCGCCTCCCCCCGGCGCACCCAGTCGGCGGCGAGGGCCACCGCGTGCGTGCCAGACGCGCACGCGAGCTGCGTCGTCGCGACGGGGCCGCGGCAGCCGAGCGTGCGGGCGAGGCGGACCGCGGGCGCGAAGTACGGGATCCGGTCCACGTCGGGCGGCGCCGCCGCGCCCGCCGCCCGCGCGGCGTCCCAGCGCTCGAAGATCTCCATCCCGCCGAGCGTCGTCCCGAGGACGACGCCCGTCCGCGTCCGGCACGGCGCCGCGAGCCCGGCGTCGGCCAGCGCCTCGTCCGCGGCGCGGAGCGCGAACGCGCCGGCGCGGTCGGGGTCGGGCGGCAGGGCGGCCTGCACCTCGCAGGCGTTCCGCGGCGCGAGGTCGTGGGCGGGAAAGCGGGCGATCGGCGCAACGGCCGACCGCCCGGCGACGAGCGCCTCCCAGAACACGGGCACACCCACCCCGAGCGGAGCGAGGACCCCGCAGCCGGTGACGACGACGGCGCGCGCGGACGAGCCCACGCGGACGGATCTTTCACGCCGCGCGCAGCGCGGTCAACGTCGGGTCCGACGCCGCGCGCGCGCTCGAGCTAGCTCCCGAGGGGCTGCTCGCGCACGCCGTTCGGGTCGGACGTCGACGACGCGGTCGTCATGGGGCCCGTGAAGTAGATCGGGTCCCGGCCCTGGAGCATGTTCGCCGTGAGCACGTAGGTGCCGCCCATCGAGGGGACCCAGATGTTCTCGGCGGTCTCCATGTCGCCGCCCGTGAGCGCGAAGGCGAGGCCGCCGGTCAGGCCGCCGACGGTCGCGTACACGACCTTCGCGGGCATGTAGAACACGTTGGTCACGACGGTGAGCAGCCCCCAGCCCGCGTCGTCCAGGAACTCCGCCTGGGCCGGTCTCGCCGAGGCGAGGGTCGCGACGAGCGCGAGGGCTCCGAGCGTGGTCCTCCACCCCATCATGCTTCCTCCTCCGGACGCTCTGGTCCGCGCGCCGCTTCTACCCGATTCGGCCGCGCGGCGCTACTCGGTCCGGACGACGGACCCCGGCGGGAGGAGGCCGACGAGATGGGCGAGCGCCCGCTCGACGTAGTCGCGGTCCTTCGACTCGAGGGTGAGCTTCACCGCGTACTCCGGGTCGCCGATCTTCGGATACGAGCCGAGGAGGAGGTCCGGGAAGGCGGCGAGGGTCGCATTCAGGTGCTCGGCGATCGTCCCCTCGCCCTCGCTCGTGTAGACGACGCGCAGGAAGTACGGCGACGAGACGAAGCGGTCGCGCAGCAGCTGGAACTTCTGCTCGAGGATCTCCGGGATGCCGGGGAGGATGTAGATGTTCTCGCACTTGAGCGTCGGGAACCCGAGCCGGCCGTCGACGATCAGCTCCGTGCCCTCCGGCACCTCGGACATCTTGAGCCGCGCGTCGTTCGTCTTCTCGCTGAAGTAGGAGCGGATCCGTTCCTCGATCGTGGGGTGGCGGATCACCTTGCGGCCGAGGCCGCGCGCGATGCCCTCGATCGTGACGTCGTCGTGCGTCGGGCCGACGCCGCCCGACGTGAACACGAGGTCGTAGGCCTCGTGGAACTGCTTCACGGTGACCGCGATCTCGTCGAGCTCGTCGGGGATCGTGACGATGCGCCGCACGGTGACGCCGAGCGCGCGAAGCTCCCGCGCGAGGAACGGGGAGTTCGTGTCGACGACCTTGCCCGAGAGGATCTCGTTGCCGACGATGACGATGCCCGCGGTCCGGTCCACGTGCCGATCCTAGACCGAGATCGCGTCTTTACGGAAGTCGCTCGCGCCGATGCGGACGTTCACGACCGCCGGCTTGCCGGCGCCGAGCGCGCGCTCGAGCGCGGGGCGCAGCTCGGCCGGCCGCTCGACCCACTCGCCGTGGCCGCCGAGCGCCTCGATCATGCGATCGTACCGGCTGGGGGCGAGGCGGCACGCGGGCGTCCGGTCCGGCCCGTACATCTGCACCTGTCCGCGGAGGATCTGCGTCCACGCGGCGTCGTTCCCGATGACGCCGACGACGTTGATCTTCTGGCGGATGCAGGCCTCGAACTCCATCATGTTGAGCCCGAACGCCCCGTCGCCGTACATGATGATGACGTCGGAGCCGGGCGACGCGAGCTTCGCGGCCATGGCGTAGCCGGGGCCCGCGCCGAGCGTGCCGAGCGGCCCCGCGTCGAGCCAGTGCCCGAAGCCGCGCGGCCGGAGCACGTTCGCCGCGGAGCCGACGAAGTCGCCCCCGTCGCCGATGACGATCGTGTTCGGGCCGACGAAGCGGTCGACCTCGGCGCAGACGCGGAGCGGGTTGAGGGGCGCCTCGTCGCTCGTGAGCTGCGGCCGGAGCGCCTCCCACTTCTGCGTCTCGAGGGCGCGGAGCTCCGCGAGCCACGCGCGGGACAGCTCGGGCTTCCAGCGCGCGCCGCGCGCGCACTCGGTGAGCGCCTCCATGACGAGGCCGGTGTCGCCGATGATGCCGACGTCGGCGCCGCGGTTCCTGCCGAGCTCGCGGCCGTCGAGGTCGACGTGGATGAGCTTCGCGTCCTTCCCGAGGCTCCGCCCGTAGCTCAGACGGAAGTCGAGCGGCGTGCCGAATATCAGGACGACGTCGGCGCGCTTGAGCGCCTCCTTCCGCGTCTGGAGGAACCAATGCGGATCGTCCGGGTCGAGGCTCCCGCGGGCCTGCCCGTTCACGTAGACGGGCAGGCCGAACGTCCGGACGAACTCCGGATACGCCTCCCGCCGCCTCGACCAGAAGAGCTGGCTGCCGACGAGCGCGACCGGCCGTGCCGCGCCGCGGAGGAGCTCGAACGCGCGCTCGACCGCCCGGAGGTCGCAGCCGACGGCGGCGTCGGTCCGCGACTTCTCGGGCACGACCACCTTGTCCTCCTCGACCGTGTTGAAGAGCAGGTCGAGCGGCATCTCGAGGAACACCGGTCCCGGCACGTTCGTCGTCGCGACGCGGAACGCGGAGGCGACGTATTCGCCGAGGCGCTCGGTCGACGGCACGGACACGGACCACTTCGTGATCGGCCGCATGAGGCTCACGTGGTCCATGTCCTGGAGCCCGCCCATGTCCTGGAACATCCGCGGCGCCTGGCCGCCGATCACGACCATCGGGATGTTCGCGCGCCACGCGGTGGCGACCCCCGTCACGGCGTCCGTGAGGCCCGGGCCGGCGGTCACGATCGCGACGCCGGGGCGCCCGGTGACGCGCGCCCAGCCGTCCGCCGCGTGCGCGGCCGACTGCTCGTGCCGCACGTCGACGACGCCGATGCCCTCGTCGAGACAGCCGTCGTAGATCGACATGACGTGGCCGCCGCAGAGCGTGAAGACGTACTGCACACCCTCGCGGCGCAGGGCCTGCGCCACGACCCGTCCGCCGTGGATGGTCACTCCGTTCGCTCCCTCAGGCTCCGAACTCGATGTCCTTGATGTCGGGGATCTGCTGGCGCAGGTACTCCGCGAGGCGCTTCTTCACCCGCGCCTCGATCTGCCGCACGCGCTCCCGCGTGATGCCGAACTCGTCACCGATCTCCTGCAACGTCTCGGGCTCCTCGTCCCGCATGAGCGGCTCGAGACGTCGCTCGTACACGACCAGGTCCTTGCCGGTCAACGTGCGGCGGAACTCGGCCGCCTTGTCGCGGACGAGCCGGTAATACTCCTCGTCGGCGACCGTGTCGGCCGTCTGCCCGGGGCCGGGCAGGAAGTCGAGGAGCGTCGCGTCCTCGCCCTCCTCGATGGGCGCGTCGACGGAGAGGTCGCGCGCCGAGAGGCGCTGCTGCATCTCGACGACGTCCTTCTCTCGGACGTCGAGCCGCTGCGCGATGAGCTTCGGCTCGGGCGCCGTGAACCCCTCGCGCTCGAGCCGCTCGCGCTCCTTCTGGAGGTTGAAGAAGAGCTTCCGCTGGGCCTGCGTCGTCCCGACCTTCACCAGCCGCCAGTTGTTCATGATGTAGCGGATGATGTAGGCGCGGATCCACCACACCGCGTACGACGGGAAGCGGACGCCGCGGTACGGGTCGAAGTTCTTGAGCGCTTCGAGGAGCCCGACGTTCCCCTCCTGCACGAGGTCGAGGAGGTTGTGGACGGCGCGCTGGTACTCGCGCGCGATCATGACGACGAGCCGGAGGTTCGAGGTGACGAGGCGGATGCCCGCCTCGCGGTCGCCGTGCTCGCGCCAGCGGACGGCGAGGCGGTGCTCCTCCTCGCGCGAGAGGACCGGGATGCGCCGGATCTCGGCGAGGTAGCGCTGGAGGTTGTCGAAGGGGACGAGGACGGCGGCGCCCCGGGCGTCGGGCGGCGCCGTGAGCTGCCCCGCGGGCGGCGCCTCCTCGCGTGCCACCGGCTCGTCGGCGTGCGCTTCCGCGGCCTCGTCGAGCGGGGCCGGGTCGGCGAGCGTCTCCTCCGGCTCGGGCGTTTCGGGGTCGAGGGGCATGCGCGCCTTCGGCTCCCCGTCAGAGCGTCAGGTGGGCACGCGGGTTCTCGCCGTAGGCGCGCTCGAGCGTCTCGACGGCCTCCTTCGTCCGCTCCGACGTGCCGTTCTTCGGGAGCGCGACCATGAGGCGCACGTAGAGGTCGCCCGGCGCCCCGCCCTTCGGGTCCTTCACGCCGCGCCCCCGGAGCCGGAGCCGCTGCCCGCTCTGGCTGCCGCGCGGCACCTTCATCTGCACCCGGCCCTCGGGCGGCGTCGGCACCTCGATCGTCGCGCCGAGCATCGCCTCGCCGACGGTGACGGGCACGTCGATCGTCAGGTCCCTGCCCTCGCGCGTGATGAAGGGATGCGGACGCACCGTGACGACGAAGTACAGGTCGCCGGCTCCCGCGCCGCCGCGTCCGACGCCACCCTTGCCGCGGACACGGACGCGCGAGCCGTCGCCGACGCCGGGCGGGATCTTCACGGTGAGCTTTTCGCGCTCCTCGATCGTCCCCGTGCCGCCGCAGCGCGTGCACGCGCGCGTGCCCTGGCGTCCGGTGCCGTGGCACTGGGGGCACGGCGCGGGACGCCGGATGCTCACCTGCGTCCGGGTCCCGCGGAGCGCGTCCAGGAAGTCGACCTCGATCGGGTACTCGACGTCGCCCCCGCGCTCGGCCGCCGGTCGCTCCTCGGCCGCGGCGGCGCCGCCGAACATCTCGTTCAGGATGTCGGCGAATCCGCGCTCCTCGTCGGCCTGCCGGCGCCGGCGACCCCCGCGCGTCGCGCCGAACCCACCGAACCCGCCGAAGCCCTCGAAGCCGCCCGCGCCCGGGCGGAACGAGAAGCCGTGCCCGCTCTCGCTCCACCGCCGGTATTCGCGGGCGCGCACGGGGTCGAACCCGGCCTGGAGCCCCTCGAAGCCGAACTCGTCGTAGAGCTTGCGCTTCTCGGGATCGGTGAGCACGTCGTGCGCGACCGAGACCTCCTTGAAGCGCTCCTCGGCCTGCTTGTCGTTCGGGTTGAGGTCGGGGTGGAGCTTGCGCGCGAGCTTACGGTAGGCCTTCTTGATCTCGTCGCTCGTCGCCGTCCGGCTGACCCCGAGCGCCGCGTAGAGATCCTTCTGATTCGCCATCGTGCTCCGCCGAGGACATCACTCGTCGGCGTACTTGAGCCGCACCTTGTCGGCGGCCACCTCGCGGAGCGCGGACACGATCTCCTTGTTGTCCGACTCGACGAGTGGCCGGGCGCCCTTCAGGAGCTGCTTCGCGCGCCGGGCGGCGAGCAGCACCAGCTCGAAGCGATTCGGCACCCGCTCGAGACAGTCTTCCACGGTGATACGAGCCATCGAGTCGAAGCCTCCTTCGCAAAAGGAATTTTCTAACTGAAATCGCTCATGAAGGGAACCCTTCGCTTGACTTGTCGCGAGTCGCCCGTTACGTGCCAGCGGCGCCGATGGGGCTCCTCTCACGCCTGCTCGGGACGGGCACCGCCCGCGACCTGGTCGCCGACCTCGCCGAGGACTATCGCGCGGAGGCGACGCAGGCCGCGCTGCTCCGCGCGTACGCCGAGCGGGCACGCTACCCGCAGATGGCCGAGGCGCTCCGCCGGCTCGCCGAGGTCGAGGAGCGGCACGCGAGCTGGCTCCGCGACCGCCTGCTCACGCTCGGCGCGGCCGTCCCCGCCGTCGACGCGCAGCCGAAGCCGGGGCAGAACCAGTGGGCGCGCGTCGTCGCCGCGCACGAGGCGGCGCAGCGCAAGCGACGCCGGCTGGTCGAGCAGATCGCGCATTGGGACCCGGAGGAGCCGACGGTCGTCGAGATGCTCGCGCGCATCGAGCACGAGGACGCGCAGCAGTTCAGCGCCTACGACCACCTGATCATGCGGAGCGATCCGCAGGCGCTCGACTGACGCCGCGACCACGAGGCCGTCCCGCCGCGCCCGCGGAGCGCCGCCCGACGGCGCGCTACGCGGGCGGCGTCCGGAGCCGGAGGAACGTCTCGCGGTTGCCCTTCGGTCCCGGGAGCACCGACTCGGCCTCGCCGGCGACCGCGAGGCCGAGCTCTGCCGCCGCCGTGCGCACCTTCGCGACCGCGGCCGCCCGCAGCGCGGGATCGCGCACCACCCCGCCCTTCCCGACGGCGCCGCGCCCCACCTCGAACTGCGGCTTCACGAGGGCGAGGAGCTCGCTCCCGGGGCGGAGGACGCGTGCCACGGACGGGAGGACGAGCGAGAGCGAGATGAAGGACACGTCGATCGTCGCGAAGGTCGGCACCGCGGGGAGCATCTCGGGCGCGAGCGCGCGGGCGTTCGTGCGGTCGAGGACGACGACACGCGGGTCCTGCCGGAGCGCCCACGCGAGCTGCCCGTAGCCGACGTCGACGGCGATCACCCGCGCGGCGCCGCGGCGGAGGAGCACGTCGGTGAAGCCGCCCGTCGACGCGCCGACGTCGAGTGCCACGACGCCGCGGACGTCAAGGCCGAACGCGTCGAGCGCCCCCGCGAGCTTCTCGCCGCCGCGGCTCGCGTAGGGCGTCGCCGCGGTCTCCACCCGCACGGCCGCGTCGGGCGCGACCGCCGTGCCCGGCTTCGTGATCCGCCGGTCGCCGACCAGGACCTCGCCCGCCATGATGAGGCGCTGCGCGCGCTCGCGGCTCCCGGCGAGGCCGCGCTCGACGAGCAGGCGGTCCAGGCGGACGCCGGCCATGCCCGTCTACGCGCCGGCGCGCGCGACCACGTACGCGACGATCGCGCGCAGGGGCTCGGCCGGCTGTCCGAGCGGGCGGAGCGCCGCGAGCGCCCGGTCCCGCTCGCGCGCCGCGTGACGCCGGGCGCCGTCGATCCCGAGGACGCCCGGATACGTCGCCTTCCCGAGCTCGCGGTCCTTCCGCCCGTCCGCGCCGTCACTCCCCGCGGCATCGAGGATGTCGTCGGCGATCTGGAAGGCGAGCCCCAGGTGCTCGCCGTACGTCGTGAGGCGCCGGAGCACCGCCGGCGTCGCGCCCCCAACGATCGCGCCCAGGCGGACGGCGACGCGGAGGAGCGCGCCCGTCTTCAGGCGGTGGATGCCGGCGACCTGCCGGAGCGTCGTCCGCTTCCCCTCGGCGGCGAGGTCGAGCGCCTGCCCGCCGACCATGCCGCGCTCGCCGGCCGCGGCCGCGACCTCCGCGATCGCGCGTCGGGCGCGCTCGGCGGGCACGCGGCGCGCCTCGGCCATCACGCGGAACGCCTCGGTGAGGAGCGCGTCGCCGACCAGGATCGCGAGGCCCTCTCCCCACACCTTGTGGCTCGTCGGCCGGCCGCGGCGCACGTCGTCGTCGTCCATGGCCGGGAGGTCGTCGTGGACGAGCGAGTAGGTGTGGATCATCTCGAGCGCGCAGGCGAAGGGAAGCGCGGCGCGCGCCGAGCCGCCGACGGCCTCGGCGGCGGCGAGGGCCAGGATCGGGCGGATGCGCTTCCCGCCGGCGAGGAGGGAGTAGCGGAGGGCGCGGCGCAGCGTCGTCCGGTCGGCGGGCAGCGCCGTGTCGAGCGCGCGCGCGACGAGGCGGCTCCGCGCGACGAGGTACGCGTCGAGGTCGAATGCACGCACGCGCGGCCGCCGGCTAGCGTCGAACACCGCCGGCCACGAGTCCGGACCCGCCCGCGGCGGGCGCACGGCGGCGGGCCCATCGCGGGGGCTCGGCGCGCTCCACCATCACTCCTCTTCCCGCATGGGCCGGAGCACGAGCTTCCCCGCCTCCGACTTGAGCAGCACCTCGACCCGCTGCTCCACCTCCTCGAGCCGCTGCGAGAGCTGCCGGACGAGCGCGATCCCGCGCTCGAACGCCGCGAGCGAGTCCTCGAGCGGCAGCTCGCCCTTCTCGAGCTTCTGGACGACGTCCTCGAGCTGCTTGAGCGCCTCCTCGAAGCGGTGATTCTTCTCCTCGGCCATCACCCCTCCGTGTCGTCGATCCGGGCTCGGGCGCCACCCGCGGCGAAGCGGAGGACGACGCGGTCGCCGGGCGCGAGCGTCGCGGCGTCGCGGACGAGGGGGCCCGCGGCGTCCCCCTTCCGGACGAGCGCGTAGCCGCGCGCGAGGCAGGCGAGCGGCGAGAGCGCATCGAGCCGCGCGGCCGATCGCTCGAGCGTCGCGCGCGCGTGCCGCACCCGGACGGCGAGCGCAAACCGCAGGCGCTGCGCGAGGCCCGCGATCCGCTCCTCGGCGCGGCGGACGCGCGTGGCGGGCCCGGTGCGGCCGAGCCGCTCCGCGAGGCCCTCGAGCTCGCGCCGGTCCCACGCGACGCGACGGACGAGCGCCTGGCGCGCCCGCGCGGCCAGGTCGTCGACGCGGAGCACGAGGTCGCGCACGCGGCGCTGCGGATCGCCGAGCGCGCGCTCGAGCGCCGCCACGCGCTCCCGCGCGCGGGCCACGCGGCGGACGAGCGCGGTGGCGAGCCGCTCCTCGGCGGCCCGGACGCTCCGCGCGAGCTCGGTGCGGTCCGGCACGACGAGCTGCGCCGCGGCCGTCGGCGTCGCGGCGCGGACGTCGGCGACGAAATCGGCGATCGTGTAGTCGACCTCGTGCCCGACCGCCGACACGACGGGGATCCGCGACGCGACGATCGCGCGCGCGACGACCTCCTCGTTGAACGCCCACAGGTCCTCGAGCGAGCCGCCGCCGCGCCCGACGATCAGCACGTCGACGTCGGGGAGCCGGTTCAGGTCGGCGATGCCGGCGGCGATGTCGCGCGCCGCGCCGTCGCCCTGCACCTTGACCGGGCGGACGACCACGCGCGCGGCCGGCCAGCGCCGGCGCAGCGTCGTCCGCATGTCGTGGATCGCGGCCCCGTGCTGCGCCGTCACGATGCCGATGCAGCCCGGGACGCGCGGGAGCGGCCGCTTGCGGGCGGCGTCGAAGAGACCCTCGGCCGCGAGCCGGCGCTTCAGCTGCTCGAAGGCGAGCTGGAGAGCGCCGAGGCCGCGCGGCTCCATCCGCTCGACGTAGAGCTGGAGCGTGCCCCGGGCCGCGTAGAGCCCGACGTGCGCCTGGACGACGACGTCCATCCCGTCGGCGGGCCGGAACTGGAGGACCTGGGCGGCGCTGCGGAACATGACGGCCGCGAGCTGGCTCCGGTCGTCCTTCAGCGTGAAGTAGAGGTGGCCCGAGGGCTGGGGCCGGACGTTCGAGAGCTCGCCGCCGACCCAGACCGCGCCGACGGCGTCCCGGAGCGCGCCCTCGACGAGCGACGCGACCTGCGTGACGGTCAGAATGCGGGGTGCGGCGCCGGCGCGAAGCATCCCCGCTCGTCCGAACCTCACCCTTCGCGCCGCGCGACGAAGGTCTTGAAGACCTGCCAGCTCTTCAGCAGCTCGAGGGCGTGGTCGAGCTGCGGGTCGCTCCCGAGCTCGCCCTCCTTGATGTTCGAGGGCACGGTCTCGCTCGGCGTCTGCCCGGCGCCCGGCGCGGCCGGCGTCGACGGGGCCGTCTCCTCGCCGCCGCCGGTCTTCTCCTTCTCGCCGCTCTTCGGCTGCGAGAGGTGGCGCGGCAGGTTGGCCTCGCGGAGGAGCGGGCCCTGCCCCGGCTTGTCGGCCTTCGCGACGAGCGTCGACTGCTCCATCTGGATGTCGGGGACGATGCCCGTCGCCTGGATCGAGCGGCCGCTCGGCGTGAAGTAGCGCGCGGTCGTGAGGCGGAGCGCCGAGGACTCATCGAGCGGGAGGATCGTCTGCACGGAGCCCTTCCCGAAGGTGGTCGTCCCGAGGATGAGCGAGCGCTTGTGGTCCTGGAGGGCGCCGGCGACGATCTCCGACGCGCTCGCCGAGCCGCCGTTCACGAGTGTCACCATCGGGAAGTCGGACCAGGTGCCGGCCTTGTGCGCGAAGTACTTCTGCTTCTGGCTCTCGAGCCGGCCGTCCGTGTAGACGATGAGCCCCGAGTCGAGGAAGAGGTCCGACACCTTGACGGCCTGCGTGAGGAGCCCGCCCGGATCGTTCCGGAGGTCGAGGACGAGGCCCTGGAGGCCGCCGGCCTCCTTGTCGAGCTGCTTGAGCGCGCGTTCGAGGTCGTCGTCGGTGCGCTCCTGGAACTGCGTCACGCGGATGTAGCCGTAGCCCTTCTCGAGCATCTTCGACTTGACGCTCTGGATCTTGATGATCTCCCGGTTGAGCGCGACGTCGAACAGCTCGGGCACGTTTTCGCGCTTGAGCGTGAGCGTGACCTTCGTGTCCTTCGGGCCGCGCATCTTCTTCACCGCGTCGACGAGGCTCATGTCCTTCGTGAACTCCCCGTCGATCTTCATGATCTGGTCGCCGGACTTGATGCCGGCGCGATACGCGGGCGTGTCCTCGATGGGCGACACGACGGTCAGGACGCCGTTGCGGTTCGTGATCTCGATGCCGAGGCCGCCGAAGCTGCCCTTCGTGTCGACCTGGAGCTCCTTGTAGAGGTCGGGCGTCAGGTAGGCGCTGTGCGGGTCGAGGGCGGTGAGCATGCCGTTGATCGCCCCCTCGATGAGCTGCTTCGTCTGCACCTCGTCGACGTAGTTCTTCTGCACGATGGCGAGGATGTTCGTGAACGTCTCGAGGCCCTCGTAGGACTCCTTCGGGACCGCGCCCACCTTCTCCACCCCGCCGCGGCCGCCGGAGAAGAGGACCGTGAGCACCACCCCGAGCCCGACAAGCCCGAGCCACGCCTTCCGTCCGTTCCTGCGACTCATCCGTCGTACCTCGTGGGGCTCATCGTATGTGCCCTCGGGGCGAGAGAAAAACGCCCCACGTCTAGCCTTCCGGAGGACCCTCGGCAAGGCCGAAACTGCGCACGGACGCGGGACGTGCGTCCGCGCCACCGCCCGGCGCGGCGAGCAGCGCTTCGAGCTTCGCCAGCTCCGCGGGCGCATCCCACTGCCGTGGTCCGATCACGCGCTCGACGACGTTCCCGTTGCGGTCGATGACGAACGTCTCGGGATAGCCCCACACGCCGTAGCGGTCGCCGACCTCGTGTCGGGGGTCGAGGAGGACGGGGAAGGAGAGCTTCATCTCCGTGACGAAGGGCGCGACGCGCGCCGCCTCCTCGTCCTCGCTGACGGCGAGGAGCACGAGGCCGCGGTCGCGCAGCCGGCCCCAGACGGACTCCATCGATGGCATCTCCTCGCGGCACGGCGGGCACCACGTCGCCCAGAGGTTCAGCAGCACGACCTTCCCGCGGAGGCCCGAGAGGCGGACCGTGTTGCCGTGCAGGTCGGGCACGGCGAAGTCCGGCGCGACGCGGACGCCGCCCCCGCGCGTCACGAGGAGGCCGCCCACGACGACGAGGAGGACGGCTGCCGCGAGCGCGATCCTCAGGCCGCGGCGGTCCGCCATGCCTTCGTCCACACGAGCAGCGTCGCACCGGTCGCGACGAGC